>CAZVZR010000005.1:0-67644 GCA_964630825.1 uncultured Planctomycetales bacterium
TGAAATGTTACGGCCGCAACCTGGCAACGCAGAGAATGGTGGAAATCGGCGAAGCTGTCGGAATTATCGCGGCCCAGAGCATCGGCGAGCCGGGAACACAGTTAACGATGAGAACATTCCACATCGGCGGAACGGCAAGCCGGTCGGTTGAGCAGTCATTTTATAAATCAAAAAATGAAGGTATTGTCAAATACCATCAGTTACGCGTAGTTGCCAAAGGGAAAGAATTTATTGTCCTTAATCGCAATGGTTCGATCAGTATTAATAATGAATACGGGCGTGAATTCGAGCGTTATCAGTTGCCGCAAGGTGCTGTTATTAAAGTGGCTGACGGGGAAACTATTGCTAAAGACAAAGTGTTTGTTACTTGGGACCCGTACACGATTCCGATTATTACAGAAGTTAAAGGGGCAGTAAATTCAGAAGATCTTATTTCCGACGTTACGGTGCAGGAAGAACAAAATCCTATTACGGGCGTAACGGAAAGGGTTGTTGTCGAACATAAGCCGGAATACCATCCACAAATCATCATTACCGATGAGAAGAAGGAAATCGTCGGTATTTATTCAATTCCGATTGGCGCTCACATTCTTGTTTCGGATAAGCAGCAAATTGGCGCCGGTGACTTGATTGCCAAAATTCCCCGTGGTGCAGGTAAAACCCGCGATATTACCGGCGGGTTGCCGCGCGTTGCTGAATTGTTTGAAGCCCGCAAACCGAAAGACCCGGCGATTATCAGTGAAATCGATGGTATCGTCGAGTTTGGGGAAGATAAAAAAGGCCGTCGTACAATTATTGTTAAAAGTTCTACAGACATGGCAGCTGAATACACGATTCCCCATGGAAAACATCCCACGGTTTATAAAAACGACCGTGTTTTTTCCGGTCAACAACTTACCGATGGGCCAGTTGTCCCGCATGATATTTTGCGTGTTTGCGGGGATAAAGTTTTGCAAGAATATCTTTTAAATGAAATTCAGGAAGTTTATCGTTTGCAAGGTGTTCGTATTAACGATAAACATATTGAACTTATTATTTCACAAATGCTTAAGAAAGTAAGAATTGAAGATGCTGGTGAAACAGAATTCTTGGTTGGAGAAAATATTGACCGAATTATTTTTAAGAAAGCCAATGAAAAGGTTCTTGCCAGAAAAGGAAAACCAGCTCAGGCAACACCGTTACTTCTTGGGATAACGAAAGTTTCGTTGACCACAGAAAGCTTTATTTCTGCGGCCAGTTTCCAGGAGACGACACGGGTGTTGACAGACGCAGCAGCCTCTGGTAGAATCGACTTTTTATCTGGGCTTAAAGAAAACGTTATTATTGGTCATTTAATCCCAGCTGGAACTGGGTTGAAACGTTATGAAGATGTGGAGTTTATAAAATATGCCGACAATACAACAGTTGATACGCATAAGCAGGAAGAGCAAGCTAAAGAAGAGTAAATCTCCGGCGCTGACGAATTGTCCTTTCCGTCGAGGAGTTTGTCTTCAGGTGAAGACAATGACTCCTAAAAAGCCGAATTCAGCTTTGCGGAAAATTGCCAGAGTTCGTTTATCAAATAAATATGAAGTGACTTCATATATTCCTGGAGAAGGGCATAATTTACAGGAGCACGCCATTGTATTAGTTCGTGGTGGTCGTGTCAAAGATTTACCCGGTGTCCGTTATCACATTGTTAGAGGAACATTGGATACTGCAGGGGTTAATAAAAGAAAGAAATCTCGTTCAAAATACGGAGCGAAAAGGGAACAACCAGGTGGTTAATTATGCGAAGACGTTGTGCTGATAAAAGAGATAATTTAGGCGATCCAAAATTTAATAATAAGCTTGTTGGGAAGTTTGTTAATGTTCTTATGTATACAGGCAAAAAAAGTGTTGCGGAAAATATTATTTATAGTTCCTTTAAAACTTTGGAAGAAAAGACTCCAGAGGGAAGCGCGATTAAAGCTTTTACGAAGGCGTTGGATAATGTTCGTCCCCGTCTTGAATTAAAGGCCAGAAGGGTTGGGGGAGCTACTTACCAGATTCCTATTGAAGTTCCGGCGGCTCGGGGGAACTCCTTGGCAATGCGCTGGATTCGTGATATTGCGCGTAAGAAAAAAGGGAAGCCGATGACAGTAAAATTAGCCGAAGAACTTTTGGCTGCTTATAAAGGGGAAGGGCTAGCGGTTAAAAAACGAGATGAAACTCATAAAATGGCTGAAGCCAACAAAGCTTTTGCCCATTTAAGGTGGTAATTATGGCAGATGTTGCATTAAAAGATACACGAAATATAGGGATCATCGCTCATATCGATGCCGGAAAAACGACAACGACCGAGCGTATTTTGTTTTATACCGGTGTTATTCATAAAATGGGTACTGTTGATGAAGGAAATACTGTTACCGATTGGATGGAGCAGGAGCGCGAGCGAGGGATTACTATTACTTCTGCGAGTACAAGATGTTTCTGGAAGGATAAGAAAATAAATATTATTGATACTCCGGGTCACGTTGATTTTACTATTGAAGTTGAGCGTTCATTGAAAGTTCTCGATGGTGCGGTTATTGTTTTGTGTGCATGTAGCGGTGTTCAACCACAGACTGAAACAGTTTGGCGTCAGGCAGATAGATATAATGTCCCACGTATTGCTTTTATAAATAAAATTGATCGTTTGGGTGCGAGCTTTGACAGAGTTATCGGCCAAATTCACGAACGGCTTGGCGCGAATGCGGCAGCCATTAATTTTAATGACGGAGCCGAGAATGTTTTTAAGGGTATAATTGATATTGTTACCGAGGAATATGTTCATTATAAAGACGATCAAGGGATGGAAATGGAACGCAAACCAGTCCCGGAAGAATTTAAGGCGAAATTGCAGGAATACAAAACCAAACTTATCGAAAGGTTAGCCGACGCGGATGATCAAATTGCCGAGAAATATTTGGAAGAAAAGCCGATTAGTATTGAGGAATTGCGTGCGGGAATTCGGCGCGCTGTCATTGCCAGTAAGTTTTTGCCCGTTTTAGTGGGTACTTCATTACGCAATAGAGGCGTGCAGCTAGTTTTAGATGCCGTTCGTGATTATCTTCCTTCTCCATTAGACATCCCTCCGGTAAAAGGTAAAGACCCAGTCACTAAAGAAGAAATTCGCCGCCCAGCAGACCCCAAAGCTCCATTATCTGCACTTGTTTTTAAAGTCGCCACTGATCCGTATGTTGGAAAACTTTTTTATACACGATTTTATTCGGGAACGCTTAATTCCGGTGACCAAGTTTACAACTCAACCCAACAGAAAAAAGAACGTATATCAAAAATTGTTGTTATGCACGCTAACCGACAGGAAATCATCACCAAAGCTGAGGCGGGTGACATTGTTGCCTTAGTCGGTATAAAGGAATCTAAAACAGGGGATACACTTTGTGACCCGGAGAATAAAATAGTTCTGGAGAATATGCGTATTCCGGAACCGGTTGTTTCAATGTCTCTTGAACCGAAAACTAAAGCGGATCAAGATAAGTTAGGGTTGACTTTAAGAAAATTTCTTGATGAAGATCCATCGTTACGCGTTAAATATGATGAAGAGACAGCACAAACAATTATTTCGGGGATGGGTGAGTTGCATTTGGAAATTATTATTGACCGCATGAAACGCGAATTTAATTTGGATACGAACATTGGCCGGCCGCAAGTTGCCTATAAAGAAACGGTCACACAAAAAGTGTCAGGAGTAGAAGGCAAATTTATCTCTCAAACCGGTGGCCGCGGCCAATATGGCCATGTTGTCATTGATGTGGAGCCGGCGGAAGAACCAGGTAAAGGTGTAACCTTCGTTGATAAAATCAGGGGTGGATCGATTCCTCGGGAGTTTATTGCTTCAGCAGAAAAAGGTATTATGTCAGGTATTTTGTCCGGGGTGGTTGCCAGTTACCCAGTTACAGATATTACGGTTACATTGGTGGATGGTTCATATCACGAAGTCGACTCAAGCGATATTGCGTTTCAATTGGCTGCGCGCACGGCATTAAAGGAAGCATTAGCAAAAGGTAAATCGGTTTTGCTCGAGCCTATTATGGATATTGAAGTTGTTTGCCCCGAAGATTATATGGGCAGTGTTTTGGGTGATCTTAATTCTCGACGGGCAAAAATTACTGAACTTGGGTCGCGGAGTAATTTAAAAGTGGCTCGTTGTGAGGTTCCATTGGCAGAAATGTTTAATTATATCAATACGCTGCGCTCCATGACTCAAGGGCGCGGAACCAATTCAATGGAACCGGCTTTTTACGCTCAGGTGCCTCATCATGTTGCCGAAAAAGTTGTTGGTGAACGGCAGCAAATGGCACCGAGGAGATTATAATAAATCATTATGTTAAAAGTGAAAATTAAATTGTAAACAGGGAGGGATAAAATGGCTAAAGAAAAATTCGTTCGTAATAAACCGCACTTAAACATTGGGACCATCGGTCACGTTGACCATGGTAAAACAACATTGAGTGCCGCCATCACAACTGTTTTGCACAAAAAAGGGTTGGCTAAAGAAGCACGTTCGTATGATTCCATTGATAACGCTCCGGAAGAAAGAGAACGCGGCGTTACCATTAATATTTCGCATTTGGAATATGAAACAACAAAACGCCATTATGCGCACATTGACTGTCCCGGCCATGCTGACTATATTAAAAATATGATTACGGGTGCCGCACAGATGGATGGCGCCATTTTGGTTGTTTCCGCTGCTGACGGGGCAATGCCTCAGACCAAAGAGCATATTCTCTTAGCTCGCCAGGTCAACGTTCCGGCTATTGTTGTCTTCATGAATAAGTGTGATCAAGTTGATGATCCTGAACTTTTGGATTTAGTTGAACTGGAATTAAGAGAGCTTTTAACGAAATATGAATTCGGTGGAGACAAAACACCGATCATTCGCGGAAGCGCCTTGGACGCCTTAAACAATCCGGAAGATCCAGTAAAGTCAAAACCCATCCTTGATCTTATGCAGGCTGTCGATGATTTTATTAAAGAACCTGTCCGTGAGTTGGATAAACCATTTTTGATGGCTGTTGAAGACGTTTTTTCAATTTCCGGCCGCGGTACAGTTGCTACGGGTCGCATTGAAAGAGGAAAAGTAAAAGTCGGCGAAGAAGTTGAAGTCGTCGGCCTTAAGAAGGAAGTTGCTAAGACCGTTATCACCGGCGTTGAAATGTTCCGTAAAGAGCTTGAAGATGGTCAGGCAGGTGACAACGTTGGTCTTTTGTTAAGAGGTGTTGATAAGAGCCAGATTGAAAGAGGCCAAGTTTTGTGTGCTCCAGGCAGCATCAAACCGTACACAAAATTTAAATCAAAGTGTTATATATTAACTAAAGAAGAAGGCGGCCGCCACACAGCATTTTTTAAAGGGTATCGGCCGCAATTTTATTTTAGGACGACCGACGTTACCGGGACGGCTAACCCTCCGGCAGGCACAGAAATGGTTATGCCTGGCGATAACGTGGAATTAGAGGTAGAGTTGATCGTTCCTGTAGCCATGGAAAAAGAATTACGTTTTGCTATCCGTGAAGGTGGCAGGACGGTTGGTGCCGGTGTTATTCATCAAATATTAGGTTAAGTATATATTATATTAGAGTAGACTTGAGGTTGATTTGTTATGCAAAAAATACGTATAAAGCTCAAAGCCTTTGATCATAGACTAATTGATCAATCGGCGCAGGAAATAGTTGATACAGCTATTCGTACAGGGGCGAAAGTTTCCGGCCCGGTTCCTTTGCCGACCAAGAAAGAACTTTATACGGTTCTTCGCTCACCGGTAATTGACAAGAAGTCTCGTGAGCAATTTAGCATTGCCACGCATAAAAGGCTTATTGATCTTGTTGAACCTACGGCAAAAACCGTCGAAGCATTGCGCAAGCTTAATTTACCTGCCGGCGTAGACGTGGAAATAAAGCAGTAGCAGCGAATATTTTAGGAGAGTAGTGATGATTAGCGGTCTTATTGGTAAAAAATTAGGGATGACACAAATCTTTGACAAGGAGGGGAATATTGTTCCTGTCGTTGTCATTGAAGCCGGCCCTTGTACAGTGCTTGAGCTGAAGGATGCTCCAGCGCGGATCAAGTTGGGTTTCGGGGTGATCAAAGAATCACATGTTAATAAGCCGCTATTGGGATTTTTTAAGAAATTGGGAGTTTCTCCTTTACGGACTGTAAAAGAATTTAAATCTTCAGACAACAAAGATTATAAGGTCGGTACTGAGTTAAAAGCAGATGTATTTAAGGCCGGAGATTTTGTTGATGTGACTGGAACGACCATCGGAAAAGGATTTCAGGGCGGTATGAAACGGCATGGGTGGCACGGCGGTGATGCGGCACATGGTTCAATGCATCATAGGCGCATTGGTTCGGCCGGTTCCAGCGCGGAACCGTCACGTGTACTGAAAGGGCATCGCATGCCCGGGCATATGGGTGATACACAAAGGACTATACAGAGTTTGAGGGTTATGGATGTGGACATAGAAAATAATATATTGCTTATTAAGGGTGCGGTTCCTGGGGCAAGTAATTCAACATTATTTATTAATCGCTCGAAGAAAAAACAATTTAAGGCTTTGGATGAACAAAAAGTTGTTGTTGTGAAGAAAGTAAATCCCATGAAGCAAGCAAAAGCTAAAGCAACAGGTAAGGGGAAATAATCTATGCCGAAATTAGATGTTTGGACATCTGAAGGGAAAAAAGAAGGCAGCGTTGAACTCCCTGAAACTGTTTTTAAAACGCCTGTGGATAAGGGTGTTTTATATCAAGCGGTGTTAAAGTATCTCGCCAGCTCACGTCAAGGAACGGCTTCAACCAAAGGAAGAACTGAGGTAAGCGGCGGCGGCAAGAAGCCTTGGCGACAAAAAGGTACAGGGCGTGCCCGTGCTGGGTCTATCCGTTCTCCATTATGGCATGGCGGCGGCGTAATTTTCGGCCCAAAACCGAGAGATTTCGGTTACGATATTCCTAAAAAAATAAAAGTATCGGCTTTGCGGGAAGGGTTGAATGCAAAATTTCAAGACAAAAATTTATATTGTTTGGAAGACCTAAAGTCTTCATTTGGAAAAACAAAAGAGTTTGCAAAGGTAGTTAAAAGCTTGAAGTTGGATGGAAAAATTTTAGGTGTTTTGGATGGCAGTGATCAAAGCGTTGAACGTGTCGCAAAAAATATGAACCGTTTTCAATTAATGAGGGCGCAAGATATTAATGCCTACGATATTTTACGCAATAAATATCTTTTGGTCAGTAAAACAGCTTTGAAAAATTTATTAGATCGGATTAAGCAGTGAAAACTTCATACGAGATTATAAGGTCAATTATCCATACCGAAAAAGGGACAGCGGCACAGAAAGACCGCAAGTATTTTTTTGAAACGGATCGTTATGCCAATAAGGTTGATATCAAAAGGGCCGTGGAAGAACTTTATAAAGTAAAAGTGGATAAAGTACATACGGTTATTATGCCAGCAAAATTAAAAAGAGTTCGTTTGCAATTAGGTTACACAACACAGTGGAAAAAAGCTGTTGTGACGCTTAAAGAAGGCGAAAAGATAGAGGTTACTTAATCATGGGATTAAAGCGTTTTAAACCAACGACAAGTACATTACGGCATACAATTAGCCCTGATTTTGCCGAAATTACAAAATCATACCCGGAAAAATCTCTGCTTAGCCCTTTAAAGAAAAAAGGCGGGCGGAATTCTTATGGCCGCATTACTACGCGTCATCGTGGCGGCGGGCATAAACGGATGTACCGGTTGGTCGATTTCAAACGTGATCGTATTGATCAAGAAGCGGAAGTTTTAGCTATTGAATATGATCCTAACCGTACTTGCCGGATTGCTTTAATTAAATATCCGGATGGCACAAAATCATATATTCTTGCTCCTGTTGAAATGAATGTGGGCGATAAAATTATAAGTACGATGGAGAAAGAAGTAGAGCTTAAACCTGGCAACGCAATGCCATTGAAAAATGTTCCGTTAGGGACGGCAATTCACAATATCGAATTAAAACCAGGCCATGGCGGCCAGATTGCCCGATCCGCGGGAGTCGCCGCGCAGCTTATGGCCAAGGAAGGTGCTTATGCTTTTGTCCGCATGCCGTCGAGCGAAGTGCGGAAAATTAATATTAACTGCCGCTGTACGTTGGGACAAGTTGGGAATGTTGAGCATGAATCACGTCAATACGGTAAAGCAGGCCGCTTGCGCTGGTTAGGCCGCCGCAGTTTTGTGCGCGGTGTGGTTATGAATCCGGTTGACCATCCTCACGGTGGTGGCGAAGGTAAATCTCCGCAAGGGAACCCGCATCCGGCAACACCCTGGGGTAAAGCGACCAAAGGCCTTTTGACACGGAAAAGAAAGAAATATTCTAATCGGTATATTATTCGTAAACGCGCAAAAAAGGTAAGAGAATAAAGATATGCCACGTTCTATTAAAAAAGGTCCATATATCGAACCAAGTTTACAGAAAAAACTAGAGAGAATTATGTCTTCTGGACGGAAAGAACCCATCAAGACCTGGTCACGGCGCTCTACTGTAACACCTGATTTTGTTGGTTATACAATAGCCATTTATGATGGGCATAAACATGTGCCAGTTTTTGTAACGGAAAATATGGTTGGGTATAAACTGGGGGATTTTGCTCCATCACGAATTTTTAAGAAGCACGGTGGTGTTAAAGCTAAGAAGGCACCAGATAAAACTTAAGTTTAGGTAAAACCATGATCGCAAAAGCAAAAGCACGATATTTACATGAATCACCGATGAAAGTAAGACACGTAATTGACCTTATCCGAGGGAAAGATGTATTGTCTTCTTTAACAATCTTAACTCATGTGAATAAAGAATGTACAAAGCAAATAAGTAAATTGCTTAATTCCGCCATCAGCAATGCCAAGCAAAAAGGCCTGCTGGAAGAACAGTTGGTGATTTCGCGGATTACGGCCGATCATGGCCCAAAGATGAAACGTTGGCGCGCGGCAAGTTTTGGCCGGGCCAAACCGATAGAAAAAAAGACAACGCATTTAATGATAGAACTTGACCTTAAAACAGAAAAAGGAGTTAAATAACCGTGGGACAAAAAGTTTCTCCGATACTTTTAAGAATTCCGTACATAGAAAATTGGCGAAGCCTTTGGTATGCAGACAAGAAGGAATTTGTTCAGAATGTCGTTGAAGATTTTAAAATTCGGAAATTTATCAAAAAACGTTTTGAACAAGCCGCTATTTCTAAAATTGTTATTGAACGGCTAGCAGAAAAGGTCAGGATCATTATTCACACAGCGCGGCCTGGGGTTATTATTGGCCGTCGTGGAGCTGATATAGATCGTTTAAGGGAAGAATTGGGTAAGATTACTACAAAGGAAATTGCCATTGACCCTAGGGAGATTAAGAATCCCGCGATTGACGCCCAATTGGTCGCCCAGAATATTGCCTTTCAATTGGAAAAACGTGTTGCGTTTCGTCGGGCTATGAAAAGAGCAATCGATAATGCTATATCTTCTGGCGCGCAGGGAATTAAAATTCGCTGTTCTGGTCGTTTAAATGGGGCTGAAATGGCCAGGACTGAATCGTACTTGGTTGGCAAGTTGCCGTTGCATACTTTACGTGCACAAATTGATTACGGATTTGCAGAGGCTTTAACGACGTATGGGCTTTTGGGCATAAAGGCCTGGATTTATAAAGGCGATGTAATTAAAGAAATAAAACGTCAGGGGACACAAGATGCCGCAGGTGCTAACACCGGCAGTGCAACAAATAACCTAGTCGGAAAAGTCTAAGGAATAATTTAATATGTTAATGCCACGAAAAGTTAAGTATCGCAAGTCACAGAAGGGAAAGACACGAGGGTTAGCGACGAATGGGTATAGATTGACTTTCGGTGAATATGGGCTAAAGACATTGGAGAACGGGCTTATCCGCGCGAATATTCTTGAGTCTTGTCGGGTAATTGTTGCCAGAAAGACGAAGGGTGCTGGGAAACTTTGGATCAATATTTTTCCGCATAAACCAGTAACCAAAAAACCTGCGGAAACACGTATGGGAAAAGGAAAAGGGGATTTAGACCATTGGGTAGCCAGTGTGCGGCGTGGACGGGTAATGTTTGAAATGAGCGGGATCCCGGAAGATTTTGCAAAAGTTGTTTTCCGTTTGATTGCGTTTAAGTTACCTGTAAAGACACGATTTGTAAAACGTTCAGAAGTAAGTTAGGGGCACTGATATGAAAACTAAAGAAATTCGTTTATTAAGTACCGAAGAGTTGTTGCAAAGGCAGAAAGATATTAAAAAGCAACTTTTTGAGCTTCATTATCAGCGCCGGGTTGGTTCCGTTGAGAAACCTGCGCGGTTTCGAAATTTAAAAAAAGATAACGCACGTATCATGACGATTATTAAGGAAAGAGCTACAGATAATGAGCGAAACACCGACAGAATTAAGACCAAATAGAAGAAAATTTTTTCAAGGGATCGTTGTCAGCGACAAAATGAATAAAACCAGAGTCGTTCAGATTCATTGGACGGCAAAGCATTCTAAATATCTGAAACCTTTGCGACGGGCCACAAAATTTAAAGCGCATGACGAGAAGAATGAAACTAAAACCGGGGATGTGGTTCAAATCATGGAAACACGTAGGATTTCCAAAGACAAGCGTTGGATTATTTCGAAGGTGATTCAAAAGAATTGAGATAAAAATGATTTTCTTGAAAACTATATTAGATGTCGTTGACAATTCGGGAGCTCGAAAAGCGTCGATGATCGGGGTCTTAGAGAAAAAAGGAAGGCATTGTGCGCATGTGGGCGACATTGTCCGCGTAAACATAAAGGAAGCTTCTCCGGATGCCCAGATTAAGAAGGGGGATAAAGCTAAAGGAATTGTTGTTAGGACAAAAGCAGCTATTAGGCGCTCAGATGGAACATATGTACGCTTTGACAGCAATGCGATTGTCATTATTGATGATGCGGGTAATCCTCGAGGGACACGCGTGTTTGGCCCTGTCGCCAGAGAGTTAAGAAATTTGGAATATATGAAGATTGTTTCGTTAGCGCCGGAGGTTGTTTAAAAATGTTAGGTATTAAAAGAGATGACCAGGTGATGGTTATTGCAGGCAAAGACAAAGGCAAGATTGGAAAGGTTTTGCGGATTTTTCCTCAGGAGCGGCGTGCTATTGTCGAGAACATTAATACTGTCAAGAAAGCACAGCGGCGCACACAACAGAATCAAAAGGGCGGTATTATTGAAATTGAGGCACCCATACATCTTTCTAACATTATGTTGATTGACAAGAAAACGAATAAACCCACTCGCAGGGGCGCTCAAATATTAAAGGATGGAAGTAAAGTGCGCATCGGAAAATTAAGCGGGGAGGCTATATAAAATGGTACCGCGGTTGCGTAAAAAATATCAGGAAGAAGTGATTCCCCAAATGCAGGATAAGTTTGGGATCAAAAATGCGATGGCTGTGCCGCGCTTGGAGAAAATTGTTATTAATATGGGCGTTGGTAAGGCGACTGCCGACATAAAGATTTTAGACAGTGCGGTGGCGGATCTGACAACAATTACAGGCCAAAAACCGATTCTGACGAGATCGAGACTGGCGATTTCAAATTTTAAATTGAAGGAAAACGTACCAATTGGTTGTAAGGTTACTTTGCGTAAAGCAAAAATGTATGAATTTTTAGACCGGCTGGTTAATGTTTCGCTACCACGCATCCGTGACTTTAACGGTGTACCGCGTAACTCGTTTGATAAACAGGGGAATTATACTTTTGGCATTAATGAGCAAGCGATATTCCCCGAGATTGACACGGGCAGAATAGCGCATGTTCAAGGGATGGATATTTCTTTTATTTTCGATAGGGGTCCAAAAGAGCAAACAATGGAATTGTTAAACCTTTTGGGAATGCCTTTTACTAAAAAATAGGGATTTATTTTATGGCTAGAAAAGCATTAGTTTTAAAGTCACAGAAAAAAGCGAAATTTTCGACACGTCAACATAACAGATGCCGCCTTTGTGGACGCCCGAAAGGGTTTTTACGGCGATTTGGGATGTGCCGCATTTGTTTTAGAGAACTTGCCTGGCGCGGTGAAATCCCCGGTGTTAAAAAGGCAAGCTGGTAATTTAAGGAGCCAAATTTTTATGTCACTCAATGATCCTATTAGCAATATGCTTTTGATAATTCGCAACGGAGCTCAAGTTCAAAAAGAGACGGTTGATGTTCCGGCATCAAAATTAATTGGGAGGATTTTAGAGATTTTTAAAACTGACGGTTATATTGAAGACTTTCGTTTAATGAAAAATAATACCCAGGGAACGTATAAGGTTTATTTAAGGTATAAAGAGAGAAAACCGGCAATCATTGGGCTTAAGAGAATTTCAAGAACAGGTTTACGCATTTACAATAAGCAGCAGGAAATTCCCCGTGTATTAAATGGTTTGGGGACAGCCGTATTGTCTACATCAAAAGGTGTTTTAAGTGATCGTGAGGCGCGTAAGGCTAATGTCGGTGGCGAAGTTTTGTGTTACATATGGTGAGGAAATATGTCAAGAATAGGTAGAGTTCCAGTTAAGGTTCCTAAAGAAGTCAAAATTAAAATTGACCCGACGGCTGTCCATTTGGAAGGCCCGAAAGGAAAACTTCAATTAGATATTCCGTCAGGAATAAAAGTGGAACATAAAGAAGAACAGCTTTTTATAACCAGATTGCGTGACGAAAAACAGTCTAGGGCAAATCATGGGACAACGCGTGCTTTATTAGTCAATATGATTGAAGGTTTGGTTAAGGGGCACAAAAAGGAACTGGATATTCAAGGAATTGGTTTTCGCGCCCTGCTAAAAGGGAAACAAGTGGTGTTTAGTTTAGGATTTAGCCATCCCGTAGAATATGATATTCCTGATGATGTTAAGGTCTCTGTTAATAATCAGAATGGTATTATTATTGAAGGAACGAATAAGAACCGAGTTGGACAAATTGCCGCTACGATAAGGGCGATTAAACCAGCAGAGCCCTATAAAGGGAAAGGTATTCGTTACCTCGGTGAACAAATTAGGCGAAAACAAGGTAAATCCGTAACGAAATAGGATCAGTGAATATGGTTTTAGCGATTAGAGAAAAACAGAGAGTATTGCGCCATTCCAGGATTCGAAAAAAATCTTTTGGAACAGCTGAGCGGTTACGCTTGTGTGTTCATCGCAGTTTAAAGAATTTTTATGCGCAAATTATCGATGATGATCAAGGAAAAGTCCTTTTTGGTATGTCAACGTTAGCCAAAGAGGTTCGCTCAAAGATTAAAGATGCCGGAAATATTCAAGCGGCCACCCAGTTTGGGGAAACATTTGCCCAGAAGGCCAAGGAAAAAGGTTTTACGAAAGTTTGCTTTGACCGGGGAGGTTATCTCTATCATGGCCGGATAAAGGCTTTCGCCGACGGTGCCCGTAAGGGTGGATTGGAGTTTTAAATATGATTAGATCAAAAGAAGATAAGCACGGGAAACCCGGAGATCGCTCCAAGCTAGATATTGCAGGAGGATTAAAGAGCCGTTCTCGGAAAGAAGAAAAGATTGTCGAGAAAGAATTTGTCGAAGCGCTCGGTGACGGTGAGACAGCTGCCGTAGTCGGCGAAGTAATAGTTGAGCAGGCAATTATTCCGCAAATTGTTCCTGTGGTAGCAGAAAAAGAAGCGACGGCAGAATTTGTTGAAAAAGTTGTTTCGATAAACCGTATCACAAAAGTTACAAAAGGTGGGAAGAAACTTTCATTTAGCGCTTTAGTAATAGTGGGAGATGCGAAGGGCAATGTCGGATACAGTTTGTCAAAGGCCAAAGAAGTTTCAATTGCTATTCGAAAAGCTTTAGCGAGTGCCAAAAGATGTATGATAAAAATTCCCATGAAGGGAACAACTATTCCACATGAAATTATTGGCCAATGCGGGGGAGCACGGGTTTTGTTGAAACCAGCTTCCGAAGGTACGGGTGTTATTGCGGCCGGTCCGGTCAGAGCTGTCTGTGATGGGGCAGGGATACATAATATTTTAACTAAGTGTCATCGGTCTAATAATCCTATTAATGTTGTTAAGGCGACCATGGATGGGTTAAGCCGTCTGAAGGTCAGCCCAAATTAGGTAAATAGTTCAAATGCATCTTAATGATATCCAGGCTCCCTGGGGAGCAAAGAAAAGAAGGAAAATAGTCGGTCGAGGCAAAGGCTCCGGCCGTGGAAAAACTTCTTGCCGTGGAGTTAAGGGACAGACATCTCGTTCGGGACGTTGGGTTATTGGTCCTCGGGAAGGCGGTCAGATGAGGCTTATTCGGCGCTTGCCCAAGGTTGGTTTTCGTAGCCGGCGGCCGGTATTAAATCAGATAGTTACTCTGGAAAATTTAAAGAAATTTAAAGATGGAACAGAAATTACGGCAGAATTTTTAAAATCAGAAGGTTTGATCCATTCGATTAACAAGCCTTTTAAGATTTTAGCCGATGGTGATATTAATAAAGCCCTTGTCATTCGGGGAGGATCTATTTCCGAAACGGCAAAAGATAAAATCATTAAAGCCGGTGGCAAGATTGAGCTCATTGACAATAGTATTGATAATGCGGAAGTTAAGCCAAGTAAATCAGCTGATAACCAGAAGAAAAAATAAGTATGCTTTCTTCATTTCTCAACTGTTTTAAGATCCCAGAGCTTAAATACAAGATTCTTTTTACTCTGGGGATCATTGCCGCTTACCGGATTGGTTGTTATATTCCGACACCGGGCGTAAACGGAGCGATGTTGAAGCAGTATTTTGATCAAATTGAAGCTTCAACGGGCGGAGGCAACGTTTTTGGTGTTATGAATATGTTTTCCGGAGGCGCGCTGCAGAAAATGACAGTTTTTTCTTTGGGGAACATGCCGTATATTTCCAGTTCGATTATTTTACAGTTATTAACGGCGGTAATTCCTGCATTAGAGAAAATTGCGAAAGAAGGGCAAGCTGGTTACCATAAAATTAATCAGTATACACGTTATGGTACATTAATTTTAGCGCTTGTTCAGTCTTTTTTTATTGCTCTTTGGCTTGAAAGCCCACATGCCTTTCAAGGCCTCCAGATTGTTAATAATCCGGGTTGGCTTTTTCGCTTGACCACGGTTTTAACTTTATGTTCTGGGACTTTGTTATTGATGTGGTTCGGCGAACAGATTCAAGAGAAAGGAATTGGTAACGGAATTTCTCTTATTATTGCGGCAGGGATTATTTCATCTGCACCGACGGCAGTCCAGCGGTTGATTTTATTGTTGTCCCCGGCTTCTGGAGGGACAAGGCAGTTACAGCCGTTGACGGTTGTTATTATGATTTGTTTTTTGGTGGGAGTTATTTTGTCGGTTACACTTATTACCCAAGCGCAACGCAAAATACCTGTTCAATACGCGCGGCGAATTGTGGGCCGAAAGGTATACGGTGGGCAAAGCACATATATCCCCTTAAAGGTTGATACGTCGGGCGTTATTGCTATCATTTTTGCGCAATCGATTATTTTATTTCCTGCTACTCTGGCAAGTTTTATTCCGCACCCGGGGTTTCAACATTTTGCGCATATCATTTCCCGGGGGAATTTGTCCTATTACATTATTTATGGCTTGCTAATTGTATTTTTTTGTTATTTTTATACGGCAATTATCTTTAACCCGATTGATGTGGCAGAGAATATGAAAAAATACGGCGGATTTATACCGGGGGTTCGTCCAGGTACGCAGACAGCGGATTATTTAGATTTTGTTATGACACGCATCACGTTAGCCGGGGCTATGTTTATCTGCGCTATTGCCGTTATGCCAGATGCGATTATGGCGTCATTTAAAGTTCCATATTTAGTGGCGTCTTTCTTTGGCGGGACCGGAGTTTTAATTATCGTTGGCGTTATGCTGGACACGATGAAACAGATAGAATCGCATTTGGTGATGCGCCATTATGATGGTTTCATGAAAACCGGGCAGTTGAAAGGCCGGCGATGAATTTGGTTTTACTGGGGCCACCAGGAGCTGGAAAAGGCTCATTGGCGGGATTGCTCAAAGAGGCCTTGGGAATTTCTCATATTTCTACAGGAGATATTTTGCGTGATGAAATGGCCAAGAATTCGCTATTGGGCCAAGAAGCAAAGAATTATATGGAAAGAGGCGAGTTGGTCCCCGATGAGCTTGTGACCAAGATTGTCCGGCAAAAGTTAGTGGTTAATGGCGCTGGAGAAAAAGGTTTTATGCTCGACGGTTTTCCGCGGACGAAGGTACAGGCGGAAGAGTTGGATAAGATACTCATCGAAGCAAAAAAACCTATTGATTATATTTTGTATATGGAGTCGACGCTGCCGGTCATTCTTAACAGGTTAACCGGTCGGCGTGTTTGCCGCAAGTGTGGGGCCTTATTTCATTTGAAAAATAAACCACCCAAACAGCAAGGGATTTGCAATGAATGCGGCGGAGAGTTGCAGCAGAGGAAGGATGACCAAGAGGATACGATTCGGCATCGCATTGATGTTTATAAAGAGAATATCAGGCCGATCGTTGATTATTATAAACGGCAAGGCAAGCTTGAAATAGTAAATGGTGATAAAGAAACTAAAGACGTTCAGCAGGCTCTATTAAAAAAAATTAATGCAGACGGAAAATGTAATTAGTATTAAGACTCCCGAAGAGTTAGCAGTGTTGCGCGAGGCCGGGAAGATTTTAGCAGGGATTGTAACGGAATTAAAAGGCTCTTTGAAAAGTGGTATTAAGACGAAAGAAGTCGATGCGATAGCGGAAGAGCTTATCAGCGCACGTAAAGTTGTGCCCGCTTTTAAAGGCTATCGAGGTTTCCCGGGTTGCGTTTGTATATCGATTAATAACGAAGTTGTTCATGGAATACCGTCGGATAGGGTTGTGCGTGAGGGCGATATTGTTAGTTTAGATGTTGGCATTGTTTATAAAGGTTATTATTCGGATACGGCGGTAACGGTAGGCATCGGGAAAATTAAGCCTGAATGGCAAAAGTTATTAAAGGTGACGGAAGAGTCGTTAAACTTGGGAATTGAAGCGGCAAAGGTTGACAACCATCTTTCTGACATATCCCATGCGGTTCAAAAATTTGTTGAAGCTAACGGATTTTCAGTAGTACGTGAATTTGTCGGGCATGGTATTGGGCGCCAGTTGCATGAAGAACCGGAAGTTCCCAATTTTGGCCCGCCGCATTGTGGCCCGGTGTTAAAGGAAGGAATGGTTTTGGCGATTGAGCCAATGGTAAATTTAGGCACGGCATACACAAGGATTTTGGAAGACGGGTGGACCGTATCGACGCAAGACGGTGAGCCATCAGCACATTTTGAACATACAATTGCAATTACGCGAAAAGGCCCGGAAATTTTTACGAAAGATTAGATTAATAAAATATGGCAAAAGAAGATTTAATAGAAGTAGAGGGAGTAGTTAAAGAAGCGCTACCTAACGCAAAGTTTAGGGTGGAGTTAGAAAATGGGCATTTGGTGGAAGCCCATATTTCCGGAAAAATAAGGATGCATTTTATTCGGATTTTACCTGGTGATACAGTTAAGGTTGAACTTTCACCGTATGATTTGACAAAGGGCCGGATAACATTTAGGGGTAAATAATGAAAGTAAAATCATCAGTTCAGAGAATTTGTGCCCATTGCAAAATTGTTCGACGCAAGGGAGTAGTACGAGTCATTTGTAGCAATCCAAAACATAAGCAAAGGCAGGGATAAAGTTATGCCAAGAATACTGGGTATTGATCTTCCAAACGATAAGCGGATTGAAGCCTCTCTTCCATATCTTTACGGGATAGGCTGGACGAGGTCGAGGGAAATTTTAAAGAAAGCGAATATTGACCCCAACTTAAGGGCGCGCGAATTAACCGACGAGCAAATTTCAAAGATAGTGTCGATTATTCAAACAAGTTACGTCGTTGAAGGGGATCTTCGCCGCGATATTAGTGAAAATATTAAACGGTTAAGTGATATTGGCCAGTACCGCGGATTGCGGCATCGAAAAAATATGCCTGTTCGTGGACAACGAACAAAAACCAATGCCCGTACCCGAAAAGGGAGAAAACCGATCATTGCTGCTAAATTTAAGGAAGAAAAATAATTTTTAAGGAGATAAAATGAGTACTGATAAAGTAAGCAAACCAACAGAAACAGCCGCAGACATAAAAGCGGTTAAACGGCGAGAAAAGGCCAAGAAGAAAGCTTTGAAAGGCATTACGGCCGGTTGGGCGCATATCAAATCAACTTTTAACAATACCATGATTACAATTACCGATAAGCAGGGCAATGTGTTGACTTGGGCGACGCCTGGCGTCGTCGGTTTTCATGGATCCAAGAAGTCGACACCTTTCGCCGCTCAGGTAGCCAGTGCTAATGCAGCAATCAAAGCAAAAGAACTGGGTTTAAAAAGCGTGGATGTTATCGTAAAAGGTCCCGGTTCTGGTCGGGAATCAGCTATTAGAGCATTGCAGGCCAGTGGCCTGGCGGTCACTTCCATTAAAGATTTGACACCGTTACCACATAACGGCTGTCGAGCAAGAAAAAAACGAAGAGTCTAGGAGGCTTAGAAAAATTTATGAGTTTATATACTGGGTCAAGTTGCCGTTTATGCCGAAGAGAGGGGGAGAAGCTATTTTTAAAAGGGACAAGATGTTCAACTCATCGTTGCGCAATTGAACGTCGTGAGTACAGTCCTGGCCAGCACGGTGCTGCACGTAAAACAAAACTTTCCGACTTCGGTCTTCAGCTTCGAGAAAAACAGAAAGTTAAAAGAATTTACGGGTTGCGTGAACGTCAATTCCGCAACTATTTTCATAAAGCGGCGAGCCAAAAGGGTGTTACGGGGTCCACATTGCTTCAGTATTTGGAAAGAAGGCTGGACAACGTTGTTTATCAATTAGGGTTTTGTTCTTCCCGTAATCAAGCCCGACAGGTTGTCGGTCATGGTTTTGTTTATGTGAATGATAACCGCGTGAATGTCCCCTCGTTTTTAGTTAAAGAAAACGATGAAATTAACCTTCGCTTTAAGAAAACAGGGCAAAAATTGATACAGGATAATCTTGAGGCAGGTAAAGAACGCAAGATTCCGGCTTGGTTGGAAGTTGACCAAGGGCATTTTAGGGCCAAGATTAAACGGTTGCCTCAAAGAGAAGATATCGGTTTTCCAGTAAATGAACAGCTTATCGTTGAGTTGTATTCCAGATAAAAATGTATTCATTGTTTTTTAGAGAAGTTTAATTATTCAAGGAGGAAGCATATGGGAGTAAAGTGGCGAGATTTTCAAATGCCTAAAAGGCTGGAATGTGATGAAGCAAGTTATAATGATACTTACGGTAAGTTCATTGCCGAGCCTTTTGAGCGAGGATATGGTGTAACATTAGGCAATTCGCTGCGTCGTATTTTGTTATCGTCAATCGAAGGTAGTTCTGTGACTTCGGTCAAGATTGACGGCGCACGGCATGAGTTTTCAACATTGCCAGGTGTAATGGAAACAGTTTCTGAAATCATCTTGAATATTAAGAAACTCATTATTCGCTCGCATTCCAAGGTAGCCAAAACGGTTCATATTAAAGCCGAGAAGAAAGGGGATATCACCGCAGGAGATATTATCTGTGATGAAACAATAGAAGTTCTTAACCCCAATCTTCATATTGCCACTTTGACCCGTGATGCTCATTTTTATATTGAAATGGAAGTTGCTCGGGGCCGTGGTTATGTGCCTGCAGAACTTAATAAAAAAGAAGCACAAGTAGATGCTATTGCCATTGACGCTATTTTTACGCCAATTAAGAAAATTAATTTTGAGGTGGAAAATACACGCGTCGGTCAAAGGACAGATTATGACCGCTTAATTATGGAGATTTGGACGAATGGCGGCGTTAATCCTAAAGAGGCGATGCTTTACGGTGCCAATATCCTACAAAGGCATTTGGATGTTTTTGTCAGTTATGGTCAACTTCCTGAAGAAGAGGAAGAAGACGAAGAAATATCGGCAGAAGAACAAGCCCTTTATGAAAAACTCCGTTTACCCATTTCTGAACTAGAGTTGTCGGTACGCAGTGCGAACTGCCTTAAAGAGGCCAATATCAAAACTATTGCCGAGTTGGTCAAAAAGACTGAATCTGAATTATTGAGTTTTCGTAATTTCGGAAAAAAATCTTTGACCGAAATCAATGACCTCTTGAAAGTTATGGGGTTAAATCTAGGCATGAAATTGGATATGAAAAAGTTGCGGAAAAGAGAGTAAGATGCGACATAAAATTAGTGGAAATAAATTAAGCCGGAATCAGAGTTTGCGCATGGCGACCGTCAGGGATATCGCCAAGGCCACGCTTATTTGTCAGAGAATTTGCACCACCAAGGCTAAGGCCAAAGAAGCGCGCAAAGTCGTCGACAGATTAATCACGCTGGGTAAAAAAGGAACCTTAACGGATAAACGGCGTGCTTTCTCTATATTGTGTGATCATCAGCTGGTGAGTGATTTATTTAAGAAAACATCACCGCTATTCAAAAATCGTATCGGTGGCTATACCCGAATCATTCCTTTAAGCACACGTAAGGGAGACAATGCACAGCTTGTTTACTTAGAGCTTACAGAAAAAGAAGAGTTGATGGCTCCTAAACCTAAAGCAGTTACAAAGAAACAGGACAAAACAGCTAAAGAACCAAAAGATTCAACAGAGTTGCAAAAAGAAAAGAAGGTAAAGAAAAGTGAAGCTAAAGCTGAACCGGTGAAAACTGCCAAGAAAAAAGAAGAAAAAGTTGTGACTGCTCCCAAAGAGGAGCCACAGGCAATGGATGTGATTACCCCAGAACCAGTGAAAGAGGAAGCAAAAACAGAAATTCCGCAACCTGAGAAAGTAAAAGCAGAAGAAACTCAGAAAATTCCTGAAGACACAAAAGAAAAAAAGAAGGGGTTTAGTTTAAAGGATTTATTTGGTCGAAAGAAGCCTTCAGGAGAATAGGAATTTGGCAACTTTGACATTAAAGATTAACAAGCGCATTAAAGAAGTTGTTGGTTCGACCACTTTAGCGATTACTGCCCGGGCTAAAGAGCTTAAAGCAAAAGGGCATGATGTTGTTAATTTTGCCGGCGGCGAACCAGATTTTGATACACCCGATACCATTAAGGCCGCTGCAGTTCAGGCGATAAAAGATGGTTTCACGAAATATACCCCGAGCACTGGCACACCCGAATTAAGACAAGCGATAGCCGATAAATTCAAGAAAGAAAACCAGCTTCAATACAGCCCTTCCCAAATTGTCGTTTCTTGCGGCGCCAAACACTCAATTTTTAATTTAATTCAAATTTTAGCGGATGATGAAGACGAAGTCCTTATCCCCGCTCCTTATTGGGTCAGTTATCCGGAGATGGTCAAAATCGCCGGAGCAACGTCAAAATTTATCCCGACAACTGTCCGGGAAGATTTCAAAATTACGGCCAAACAACTTTCAAAATATATTACAGATAAAACACGGGTTTTGATTTTAAATTCTCCGTCTAACCCGACGGGAATGTTATATACTAAGGAAGAGTTAGAACCCATTGCCGAAGTTTGCGTTAAGAACAATATTTGGGTTATCAGCGATGAAATTTATGAAAAACTCATTTATGATGCGCAAGGGTTTACATCCATCGCAGCATTGGGGAAAGAGATTTATGATTTAACATTTACAGTCAACGGTGTTTCGAAGGCCTATTCCATGACGGGATGGCGGATCGGTTATAGCGCTGGTAATGCCGAGGTTATGGAATACGTGAAAAAGTTTCAGGACCACACAACTTCTAATCCTACTTCTATTAGCCAGATGGCGGCTCTTCAAGCGTTAAAAGAACCGGAAGAAATCGTCTCGGGAATGTGCGATAAATTTTTGAAGCGGCGAAATTTAATGGCATCTTTGATTGATGAAATCCCGCAAATAAGCTATATTATGCCTCAAGGTGCTTTTTATATGTTTTGCGATTTTTCCCGAGTAGGAGGCTCTACCGAGGAAATTGCCAAAATGATTTTAGATGATATTAAAGTTGCCGTAATTCCCGGAGATGGATTCGGCGCCCCCGGGTTTATCCGTTTAAGCTTTGCTACTTCAGATGAAAGAATAAAAGAAGGCATTAAACGGATTAAAGATTGGGTTTCAAAGCGTTCTTAATATCAATCTTTTTTAGAAATAAATAAAAATGGCCGACCTAAAAAAATTTCTTTTGTTATGTATCGAAAAAAGAGCTTCCGATTTGCACTTAACGGAAAACGCCTCGCCTATTTTACGTATTGACGGAGATCTGGTCCATACGTCATTCCCTCCTTTACTCCGGGAAGAATTAAAAAAAAGTATTTATAGTGTGTTATCCGATGCCCAGAAAGAGCAGTTTGAGCGGGATTGGGAATTGGACTTTTCTCTCGCCTTGGAAGGAATGGAGCGTTTTCGTGTTAATGTGCACGTTCAACGCGGTTCCATTGAAGCTGCTTTCCGTAGAATTCCTCTAGAAGTTCCGGATATTGCTGAATTAGGATTACCTCCGGTAGTTATGGATTTTGCCCGTCGACCCAACGGGCTTATTTTGGTTACTGGAATTACGGGTTCGGGCAAATCAACAACGCTAGCCGGAATGATTAATTTGATCAATTCGGAAAGCGCTTGTATGATAACTATCATTGAAGACCCGATCGAATATATTCACCAAAATAAAAAATCAATTGTCAAGCAACGCGAAGTACACAGCGATACGCATTCTTTTGCAGAAGCCCTTAAGCGGGCTCTTCGGCAGGATCCGGATGTTATTGTCATCGGTGAAATGCGTGACTTAGAAACGGTTTCAACCGCACTTACCGCAGCGGAAACAGGCCACCTTGTTATGGCAACCTTGCACACTCCCGATGCCCCGCAGAGTATTGAGCGTATTATTGACGTTTTTCCCTCTCACCAGCAACAGCAGGTACGCCTTCAGTTGTCAGCTTGTTTGCAGGGCGTCATCTCTCAAACATTGTTACCGAAAGCCCAGGGAAAAGGGCGGGTGCTTGCGACGGAAGTTCTGGTGGCAACTCCTGCCGTCAGAAATCTTATCCGTGAACAAGCGATTGAACAGATTCCCACCGCTATTCAGACAGGTGCCCAGTATGGCATGCATACGATGGATACAGCGCTAAAGGTCCTTTATAAAGAAGGTTTGATTACTTATGAAGACGCTTTGTCGCAAGTGAGAAACATGGAAGAATTCCAGCAACTTTTACGAGAGGATGAATAATCCTTAAAAGGAGATCCTAGAGATGCCATACAATATCACACTGCTTCCAGGAGACGGAATAGGGCCCGAAGTGACTTCAGCGATGCGTAAATGCGTTGATGCTCTTGGAGTTGGCATTAATTGGGAAGTTCACGAGGTCGGTGAATATGCGATTAAGAAACATGGAACACCGATGCCCGACCATGTGTTTGAATCTATACGTAAAAATAAAGTTGCTATCAAAGGGCCAATCGTAACGCCTGTGGGTAAGGGGTTTAGGTCAGTCAACGTCCTGTTAAGGCAGAGTTTGGAACTTTACGCTTGTGTTCGTCCGGCAAAATATTATCCAGGGACCAATTGCAAGACAGACAAACTGAACGTGGTTATTTTCCGTGAGAACATGGAAGATTTGTACGCCGGGATTGAATTTGAGAAACAAAGTAAAGAATGTCTTACCCTGATTGATTTACTCCATCAGTTGCAGGATAAAAAAATTCCGCGTGATTCGGGGATTTCCATAAAACCTATTTCTGTCAAACGGACACAAAAGATAGTTAAAGCGGCGTGCGAGTATGCGGTTAAAAACAACCGGCAGAAAGTGACGATTGTACATAAAGCCAATATTATGAAATATACGGATGGGTTATTTTTAAACGTTGGGCTTGAAGTAGCCAAAGATTATGAGGATAAATTAATTATCCGTGACTGTATTGTGGATAATTTGTGCATGCAGTTGATTCAGCGGCCGGAGCATTTTGATGTCCTGGTATTGCCTAATTTATACGGGGATCTTATTTCTGATCTTTGTGCCGGGCTTGTCGGAGGATTAGGGATTGCGCCTGGTGCCAATATCGGTGATGAGGCTGCTTTATTTGAGCCAGTGCATGGATCTGCACCTAAATATGCTGGTCAGGATAAATGCAATCCGACAGCAACGATTCTTTCTGCGGTCATGATGCTTCGCCATCTTAATGAAATTAAAGCTGCCGATCGGTTAGAGAATGCTGTCAGTGAGGTGCTTAAAGAAGGCAAGTTTGTAACTTATGATTTAAAAGTCAATCGGGATGACCCGTCTGCAGTAAGCACAACAAAGATGGCGGAAGCGATTTGCCAGAAGTTAAAGGCATAAGGTAAGCAGTAAAAACGAGGGCTAAAAGCTTAACCCCGTTCCAATTTTCCAAATGCATTGGTGCGGGGCTTATTATTTATGGTAACTACTGTTATTAAAGATTTAGGTTTAATTGATTACCAAAAAGCTTATTCGATTCAAAAGGAGCTGGTTCAAGAGGCTTTAGACAGTGGCCGACAAACTATTATATTCTGTGAGCATCCCACCGTTATTACTTTAGGGCGTTTAGCCAATAAAAAAAATCTTTTAGCCACCCGAGATGTTTTAAATAAAAAAAATATTCCGGTGTGTCAGGTAGATAGAGGCGGCGATATAACGTTGCACACTCCCGGGCAATTGGTAATTTATCCTATTTTGAATTTGGTGAATTATAAGAAAGATTTGCACTGGTATTTAAGAAAATTAGAGGAGCTCACCATTGATTTATTAAGCGATTTTGGTATAGTGGCTGATAGGTTCACTCCGAATACTGGAGTTTGGGTGGGAAACAATAAGATTGCTTCAATCGGTATCGGGGTCCGTCGGTGGGTTACCTACCACGGGTTAGCATTGAATGTACTAACAAATTTAGAGCTTTTTTCAATGATCCGGCCATGCGGGCTGGATGTGATGATGACATCAATGAGTGAAGTAAAAGCAAGCCAGCAAAAAATGGTAGAGGTAAAAAAAGCCTTTATAAGGCATTTTGTCGAGTATTTCTCATTAAATATTACCAATAGAAACAGTTCAAGGAATTTGTCTTTTGTGTAAAGGGATCATATGGAAAATGTCCTTCTTCCTGAATTAGGCGAAGAAATTGAAAAAGCAACGGTTGCTCGATGGCACTGCCGCGAAGGGTCAACTGTTAAGCGGGATGATGATATTGTGGAAATGGTGACGGACAAGGCAACTTTTAATGTGTCCGCACCAATTGACGGAAAGATTGTAGAAATTTTTGTTCGTGAGGGGGAAGAAGCTAAAGTCGGAGGGGTTCTGGCGACGATAGAGCCTCTTTCTAAGAAAAAGGGAATTTAGTGTGAGTGGTCTTAAAGGAACAGAAAAAAGAAGAGTTCTCTTGATGTATATAACAAGAGTTTCCGGGCATCGGCAAGCAACGTTAGCCATTCAGCAGGCGTTGAAGCAACTAGATCCTCAGCTAGAAGCGCCGACCATAAACGGGTTTGGCTATACATATCCGTTGTTGGAAAAGATAATTAATCAGGCGTACATGAGCGTGATTAAACGTACACCCAAGGTTTGGGATTACATGTATGATAATCCCAAAGTTGTAAAAAATTCCCAGGGGATTAAGAATTTTCTGCATAAGACCAGCCATGAAAAAATTAAACGTTTGTTTCAACGGTATCACCCTGATGCTGTTGTGTGTACACAGGCATTTCCTTGCGGGATGGTAGCCGACTATAAACGGGCGCATAACCTTAAAGTTAAATTAATCGGGGTGTTAACTGATTTTCATCCGCATTCTTATTGGTTAAATGAAGGGGTTGATTATTACGTTGTCCCTTGCCAAGAAACGAAAGACCGGTTTATTAAAAAAGGTGTGCCTACTGATGCGATAAAGGTTTACGGTATTCCGTTACGCTCAAAATTCGCGGTACAAACGGATAAAAAATTAATTGCGCAAAAGATGGGACTTGATCCGAATCTAGTGACGATTTTAGTCATGGGCGGTGGGCAAGGGCTCGGCCCCATTAAAAAGATTGTTAAGTCGTTAATTGAGATTGATATGAATATTCAGATTATTGTTTTGGCCGGCGTGAATAAGAAAATAATTGCCGCTTTAAATCGTT
The DNA here is from genome assembly GCA_964630825.1 of uncultured Planctomycetales bacterium. Taxonomy (GTDB): domain Bacteria; phylum Omnitrophota; class Gorgyraeia; order Zapsychrales; family Zapsychraceae; genus CAZVZR01. Next base: position 26,155 of record CAZVZR010000005.1, read on the forward strand.
TTGCCAAAAAAACTGAGAAGAAAGTGGTCATTTTTGAATTTGTCAATAATGTCGATGAGCTTATGGATCTGGCAACTTTAATTATTACAAAACCGGGAGGGATGACGACCGCGGAGAGTTTGGCAAAGGGGTTGCCTATGGTGATTGTAAACCCTATCCCCGGGCAAGAGATGCGCAATACAGATTTTCTTTTAAAAAATGGTATCGGCATGCGCATCGATGACACCAACGATATCGGAGAAGAAGTAGAACTACTTTTGAAGTCACCGGAACGCTTAGAAGAGATGCGTAAAGCGGCACAGCAAAATGCCAAGCCTTTTGCTGCCGTTGATGTTGCCAAATTAATTTTAAATCAACCGCAAAATCTCCCTACCACCAAGATTGACGATCGTGAACATATTCTGACAAAGGATTATGTTTAAATTCTGGATTTATAAACTTGGTCAGTTTCTCGTTAATCGCCTGTCCCCAAGTGCTTCTTACAGATTCGCCACTTTTCTTTCGGATTTACAGTATGTCTTTTCCTTCCGTGACCGTAAAGCTGTAAGGGAAAATCTAAAATGCATATTACCGCCGGAAACAGATGTCCGATTAATGACGAGGGAAGTTTTTCGTAATTTTGGCCGGTATTTGGTTGAATTTTTTCGGATGCGAAAAGATATTACACCTGAGTTTATCAAAGAAAAAGTCCAGATTGAAGGTAGGCAACATCTCGATCAGGCATTGCAAGGAGGAAAAGGCGTCATCCTAATGAGTGGCCATATTGGGAATTGGGAGTGGGCAGCGGCCATTATAAGTTTGTTGGGTTATCCGCTGATGATTATCGCCCTGCCGCATAAAGAACGCCCGGTTAACGATTTATTTAATCATCAAAGGGAAGACAAGGGCATTGCGGTTGTCCCTTCACGCTTTGCCGTCCGTCGGTGCATAGAATATTTGAACCAAAAAAAAATCGTTGCGATTGCTGGTGATCGTGATTTCAGTTCTCATGGGGAAGTGGTGGATTTCTTGGGGAAAAAGGCGCTTATTCCAAAAGGGGCCGCGGTATTTTCCTATAAAACCGGTGCGCCCATTGTCCCGACTTTTCTGATCCGTCGAGAAAATAATAGTTTTTTGTTTCACATCGGTGAGCCTATTTATCCACCGCAGAGGGTTTACCAGGGCAACGTCAGCCAGGAGCTTTTGGTTCAACTTATGGGGGTATATATTAAGAGGATTGAAGAAATCATCTATAAGTACCCGACTCAGTGGCTTATGTTTAGGAAATTTTGGATAGATGAAAACAGCGAGGTCTAAATGAGTCAAGAATTAAAAATGTGTTTTGTCGTTCCTGTTCATAATGAGGCACAAAGATTGGGTGAGGTCGTGGCTTCTTTGAAACGGAAGAATTATGATGTTGTTGTTATCGATGACGGTTCGACGGATGCATCAGCACAAATAGCAAAAGAAAACGGGGCATATGTGCTACATAACGAGGTGCGTACCGGTAAAGGTATGACCCTTAAAAAAGGGTTTGAATATGCCTTAAGCCATGGGTATGAAGGCGTCTTGATGCTCGATGGGGACGGGCAGCATGCTGTGGATGATGTTGATAAGTTTTTAAATCTGGCTTATAAGGATAAAAAATGTATTATTTTAGGCAACCGGATGGAAGATACGCGCTCAATGCCTTTTGTTCGTTATTTGACAAATCGTTTTATGTCAGCTTTAATTTCTTTTGCCTGCCGTCAAAACCTTCCTGATACGCAATGCGGTTACCGGTATATTCATTGTGATATTCTTAGAGCATTAAATTTGGAGAGCCGTAATTATGAAATTGAAACTGAAATCTTGATGAAAGCTTCAAAGAAGGGTTTTAAAATCTATTCAGTCCCAATTAAAACTATTTACGGTGATGAAGAAAGCCACATCCGTCCTTTTCAAGATAGCATAAAGTTTGTTAAATACTTTTCTAAAGAAATATTTCGAAAATGAAAAAGCTCAATCATGGTACTGCCGAGACTGAAGAGGTAGGTTTTCAGCATTTGCGCGCGCAAATGGTGCGCGAGCAAATTGTCAGTCGAGGAATAAAAGATAAACGCGTGATGGAAGCGATGTTGCGTATCCCACGCCATAAATTTGTTCCTGCATCGGATATAAAGTCAGCTTACGAAGATAAACCCGTTCCCATAGGTTACGGGCAAACAATATCCCAGCCCTATATGGCAGCAGTTATGACGGAATCTCTAAGCCTTGCGCATGAAGATGTGGTACTTGAAATCGGGACCGGGTCAGGTTATCAAACAGCACTTTTGGCTGAGTTAGGAAAGCGTGTGTACACGGTTGAGCGGATACAAGAACTTAGCCTGAAAGCCCAAACAATATTGGATTTTTTAGGTTATGAAAATGTCAGATTCCTTGTTGGAGATGGAATTGCCGCTTTAGTTAAAGATTTACCGATGTTTGACGTGATAATTGTAACGGCTGCTTCTCCATCCCGGCCTGATTATTTATTCGAGTATTTAAACCCCGGAGGGCGTGTTGTTGTCCCCATCGGTGACAGTTCGGGACAAATGTTGACACGCTTTATCAAGACAGCTGGCAAGATCGAGCAGGAAAATATTTGCCGCTGCATTTTTGTCCCCTTAATAGGTCAGTATGGTTGGGCTAATTAATTTTCCGATGAGAGATAATTTTTCAAAACAAGACAGATTGTTTTACTATGCTTTGGTATTCTCTACAGCTCTTCATTTAATATTTTTTAGTGGCCTCTTTATTTATAAATTTAAAAATGTTCGAAAACCATCCCAAGACATTGTTGTAAATTATGTTAGCGTAAAGCCACAGGAAGCAACTGTAAACAAGGCGGGGTATAAGGATATCAAAGTTGTTAAAAATAAACAAACTTTGCCTAAGGTAGACATTTTATCTTCTAAGAAAAATACGGATGATTTTGTGGCCAAGGAAGTTAAAGACGTCTCTAAGTTTGCCAAGAACTTTGAGCTGGACAAAAAGCAAATGCCGCAGATCCGAACGCTGGATGTAGATAGTACAATTAAAATTCCTGCTCTCAAATCGGAAAAGATTACTAATCCCCAGTATTTAAGCTATAACGAAAGCATTCGCCAGAGAATTAAACAACGGGCGTATCAATATATTAACCATCCGGATTTTCAAGCGGGCAGTGTTTACTTAACGTTTGTGGTAAAAAGCGATGGCACTTTGCAGGACATTAAGATTATTGAAGAAAGAACAAAAGCCAATGATTATTTACGTAATATTGGGTTAAAAAGCATCCGGGAATCGAACCCTTTTGCACCCTTCCCCGCGGACTTAAATTATCCTGAACTAACTTTTAATGTCGTGATGTCGTTTGAAGTTGGGAAATAGTTCTCGTCGGCATTTAAGCGTCGACCTGTTTGGCCGCTTCTTTGAGGAGCGGCTGAATGGGTTGACAATCTTTGAGGTGGATGTTATTGTATAAAGCAACTTTTTTTAAAAAGTTAATTTAACTATTAAGGGTGATGAAATTTATGGATCAGGATAAGCGAAAATACGTTGATGAATCGTGGAAAGAAACAGCACAAAAGCAAAAGGAGCAGCTTAAGAATGTTAATATTCATAAGCAACCTCTACAGAAAGAAAAGGCTTTTGAGCCACCATCAGAGCACGTCGAAGAACATTTGCAGGAAGTGCATGAGCCGGAGCCATCCGCTCCAGAACAATCCACGCCAGAACCTTCTGAAGAGGAGTTTCATTCGGTTGAAATTAATTTTTTGAACTATATTACCAGTCTAGCTTTTCAGGCGATGGTTTTTTTAGGTGAAATTCCCCATCCCGCAACTAACCAATTGGAGAAAAACCTTGCGCAGGCGAAAATGCTCATCGACACTTTAGTCATGCTTAGAGAGAAAACAAAAAAGAATTTAGATGTAAAAGAAGAGAGCATGCTGAACGCGACGGTTTATGAATTACAGATGAAGTATGTCGAGATTTCCCAAAAAGAAGCCGCAAACCCTTAAATGAGGTGGACTAATGGTTGATAAAGAACTTCTGGAAATTCTTGCCTGCCCGGCCTGCCGCGGTGATGTTGAGGATAAGGGAGAAATGATTGTTTGCAAAAGCTGTGGCCGGAAGTACCCTGTCAAAGATGGTATTCCGATTATGCTTATTGATGAGGCCCAAAAGAAGGAAGGGAAATGAAGAAAGTTTTGGTTATTCATGGGCCCAACCTAAATTTGCTGGGGCAGCGGGAAAAAGATATTTACGGAACGACCACGCTTGCGGAGATTAACGGTAAACTTGAAGCTCTGGCCAAAGAGCACGGCGTGGAACTGGAAATTTTGCAGTCTAATCACGAAGGTGAAATTGTCGATGCCATCGGCCACTCTAAGAAAAAGAATATCAAGGCAATTCTTATTAATCCTGCCGCTTATACCCATACGAGCGTGGCTATCCGTGATGCGATTGCCGCAGTTGAGATTCCCACCGTTGAAATCCATTTATCCAATATTTATGCCCGCGAAGAATTCCGTCATACTTCCTTGATTGCGCCAGTGGCCAAAGGCCAAGTCTGTGGGTTCGGTGCCCACAGTTATATTCTCGGCTTGCAGGCCGTGATTCAATTGATTTCAAAATAAAATCTTATTTGTGATGCATAACCTCCTGCCATTTTTACCCATAATTACCCTCTTTCTGCTCGCTATTTTCATTTTTGTTGTTCGTATCTTCTGTGGTCCCATGAGAAAGAAGATAAAGGAATTTGATGGGAAAATAAACAGTAAAGGAGAAGGCGTTTTTTCTGTTGATGGTAAGACGGTAACCATTCAATATTTGCCTGGGTCGCGTAGCCGTAGTCCAGAGTTTAGAATGTCTACACCGGGTTCCTTTGGGGCAGAGTTGGTTATCCGTACGGAAACATCGTTGGACAGGTTTTATAAGAAGATAGGCCTCAACAGCGAAGTCCAAATATCTGATCAAGAATTGGATGATAAGTTTTATTTTGAGTGTGATGTCCCGGAATTTTTAAATCAATTATTATTAAAATCAAACGTTAAACCTTTGGTTTTAGATGTTCTGACGAATTTTACCTCTATCGAGATTACCCAAAACACCTGTACGTTTAAGCAATACCCCAGCGGACCTTTAAAGGATATAAGTAAAGAAAATATTACCGCTGCCGCACGAAAATTGTTATCGTTTGGTAATTTTATTCCGCAAGTTGTTGATGATCCTCACCCTGAGCTGGTTTCTTTTAAAATGTGGCGGTCAATTTTATATTTTATGGGCACCACCATATTAATAGGTGGTATTGCGTCTTCTTTGTGGGCAAGTATTTCCTATAGAATTGTTGATGCATTAAAATTTTGGTGTTTGTCTGCAGGCTGGGCTTTTGCTTTTATGTTTGTCGCGGCAAATTTTACTTTTCTGAAAATTAAAGGCTTCTCAACTTCAGCCAGGGTTTTTCTTTATTTTTTGGGATTCGCTGGCGTAGGGACTTTGTTATTAGCTAGATTTGGAGGGGCGATATACAATGGTATTGTTGATCAATCTTCTGTGCAGAAGTTTGAACAAACCGTTATCGATAAATATACGACAACGCATAAAGGTAGCACAACTTATCATGTTGTTGTTGAACCTTGGCGTTCAGGAAGAAACGGTTGGGAATTTACGGTTGGGCGGGAAAGGTATGGCCACATCAGGGTGGGGGCTACGCATTATAAAATTTTAACAAAGGCTGGACGGTTCGGCTTTGAATGGGTTATCTCTGAAAGTTTAATCGATAGCGAAACACAGGCGGTTTGGTCGGCACCAGATTACAGTCATTGGTATCCTCTCCCAAGTAATTCGAGTGGTATGGCTGCGGAAGAATTTGCTTATTGGCAGAAGTGGTGTATTTTAATGGAAGAAGGGATTACTAATCGACGGCATGTTCAAGAAGTTCTTGATTCAACTTATCAAGACAAAAATTATGAAGTTGTTTATAAGGAATATCGTCGCCGACAACAGGATATGATTAGCCGGCTTTCCCAGTTTCAGCCGCCAGAACGGTTGAAACAATTCCAAGAAGATGTGGTTAATGCGGGTAATGACCAAATTCATTTTTACGATGATTATGCTCGAGCAAAAATGGTGAATAAGAATGTACTCTTTAAGGAATTTTCTAGTCATGCCGATTTAAAAGCGGGTGATGAGAAGCTCTGGGCAGCGTATCATTATTTTCAATCGTTATATCCATCTATTGATAAAGCCACCAATGATGCTATTGAGCAGAGATTGGCTTGGTTTGATATAATATAGAAGGGAAGTTTATGAATAAACGCCTCAATAATCTAATTAAGAGTTTTTCCAACCACAAAATTGACGCCTACCTTGTTGTCAAAGATATAAACATTGCCTATTTAACAGAGTTTCCCGCAAGTGAATCTTGGTTGTTGGTTAGCCCGCGTGGAAGTTTTTATATCACCGACTCCCGGTATGTCCTTGAGGCAAAAGAGGGACTGAAGGGAATTGCGGTTAAGCAATATTCCGGATCTATTTATAAGACATTTTCTGAACTGGCACAAAAACTGAAGTTAAAACGGATTGGATTTGATGAAAATCAGGTTACATATTTACAGTATAAACAGTTGTTCAAATTTGTCCCCAAGGGGATTAAACTAGTGGGTGTTAATTCACTTATTGAGGTATTAAGGGAAATTAAGGAAAATAAAGAAGTCGCGCAGGTTGAAAAGGCATTGTCCATCCATAAGCAAGCCCTCATTTATATAAAGAAATATATTAAACCTAATATTAGCGAAAGGGAAGTTTTTGGCCGATTAAAGGCTTTTGTTGAAAGTCAAAACGCAGGTTTTTCGTTTTCTCCCATTGTCGCTTCCGGGCCAAACGGCGCCTTTCCGCATGCGAAGTTAACCGACCGCAAATTCCGACGAGATGACGTGGTCTTATTGGACACGGGAATTGATTATAAAGGCTATAAGTCCGACTTGACACGTATGTTCCTTTTAGGTAAAATACCCAAACTTCTGCAGGATGTTTTGACCCATGTTCATCGGGCCCAGAGGTTAGCCATCGAAGCAATCGGCCCGGGAATACCGGTGGCAGAAGTGGATCGAATAGCGCGTAACTATTTAGAAAAACATAAGTTAGCTAAATATTTTGGTCATTCGTTGGGCCATGGGGTCGGCTTGGAAATTCATGAATCCCCGCGGTTATCGCAACAAAGTTCGGCAATATTAAAAGAAGGAATGATTATTACCGTTGAACCAGGCGTCTATATTCCCAACAAATTCGGCGTACGCCTTGAAGAAATGGTTTTAGTAACCAAAAAAGGATGCGAGGTATTAAGTGACCATATCAATTAACGAAGTAGAGAACGGAATCGCCCTTAAAATAGGCAATGATTTGTTCATTATCGAAGATTTCAATCACGTTAAACCAGGGAAAGGTTCTGCGTTTGTCAGGGTACGCGTTCGAAATGTGAATACTGACCAAGTTTTAGAGAAAACCTACCGGACCTCCGAACAACTGGATGATGTTCCTCTCGAACATATAAAGTTACAAGTGCTTTATAAGAGCGACGACAGTTACACGTTTATGGATATGGCAACTTACGAACAATTTACTCTTCCGTTTGCCTTGATTGGAGATGGAGCCAAGTTTCTCAGGGATAATTTAGAAGTTATAGGTCTTTTCTATGACCATAAAGTGATTAAGGTTATTTTGCCCACTTTTATAACTGCGGAAATTACGCATACCGAACCAGGGATCAAAGGAGATTCTTCCAGGGCCGGAAACAAGCCTGCGACTATCGATACCGGGGCGAATGTCCTTGTCCCGCTTTTCATTAATATTGGGGATCGTGTCAAGATTGATACCCGTAATGGTGCGTACGTAGAAAGGTTAGCGCGATGAACTTAAAGGAAATCCGGGAAATTATCAGCTTGATGAATGAAAACGAACTCACGGAAATTGAGATTGAACTGCGCGATGGGATGAAGGTTAAAATCAAAAAAACTGCCGGCGAGCCTTCAGTGCCTATTGTGCGTCAGCCCATTCAGTATCATGTCGAATCACCCGGAGTTCTTGCCAGAGAAGAAACTCCCGTGGCAGCAGCAAAAAATAATGTTCAGGAAATTAAGTCACCAATGGTAGGGACATTTTATCGTGCACCGTCTCCCGAAGCCCCTTCTTTTATTGAGGCTGGTCAAAACGTTGAAATCGGGCAGGTTGTCTGCATTGTTGAAGCCATGAAATTAATGAATGAGATTAAATCAGAGGTTAAAGGGAAAGTCGTTGAGATTCATGTGGATAACGCCCAGCCGGTAGAATTTGGCCAGACTTTATTTTCCGTTGAACCAGCATAAGACAACGAATGCCCCAACCATATGTTCTCAAAAATCCTTATAGCCAACCGTGGAGAAATTGCATTACGAATAATTCGTGCCTGCCGAGAACTCAATATAAAAACAGTTGCTGTCTATTCCGAAGCTGACCACGATTCACTTCATGTCCGTTTTGCCGATGAGGCAGTTTGTATCGGCCCTGCCCCGAGTAAGGAAAGTTATTTAAATATTCCTGCGATTATATCCGCTGCCGAGATTATGGATGTCCAGGCCATTCATCCGGGCTACGGATTTTTGGCTGAAAATGCTCATTTTGCAGAAATTTGTGAGTCTTGTAACATCGCGTTTATTGGGCCAAGTTCACAATCCATTAGATTGATGGGCGACAAAGTGATGGCGAAGGAAACGGTAAGTAAGGTGGGCGTTCCATTGACTTCGGGAAGTAAAGGCGTGATTAAAACGAAAGAAGAAGCTGTTGCGTTAGCTAAAAAAATTAAATATCCGGTCATTATCAAGGCAGCCGCCGGCGGGGGTGGCAAAGGGATGCGTGTTTGCCATAATGATGTGGCTTTGGCCAGCGCGTTTTCTTTAGCCCAACATGAGGCGGAAGCTAATTTTGGCAATGCGAATATCTATCTCGAGAAATATATCGAAAATCCCCGGCATATTGAAATCCAGATCCTTGCTGACGGGTTTGGCAATACAATCCATTTAGGGGAAAGAGACTGCAGTATTCAACGGCGTCATCAAAAATTGTTAGAGGAGTCGCCGTCTCCGGGGTTAGACGAAAAATTAAGAAAAAAAATTGGGGAAGCGGCGATTAAGGTGGCGCGGGCGGTTAAATATAAAAACGCCGGGACAGTGGAATTTCTTTTAAATAAAGACGGGCAGTTCTTCTTTATGGAAATGAATACCCGCATTCAAGTTGAGCATCCAGTTACGGAGATGGTAACGGGAATTGATTTGGTTAAAGAACAGATCCGAATCGCCTGCGGCGAGAAGCTGAAAATTAAACAAGAGGATGTCAAAATACGCGGTGCCGCTATTGAATGTAGAATTAACGCCGAGGATCCTAAAAATAATTTTATTCCCTGCCCGGGGAAGATTGAGGAATTAAACTTGCCCGGTGGGCCGCGGGTAAGAATTGACACGCATATTTATCAAGGTTACAAAATTCCTCCCTATTATGATTCAATGCTGGCAAAGCTAATTACTTATGGCCGTAATCGGCAGGAAGCGATAAGGATTATGAAGCGGGCATTAGAAGAGTTTTATATCAGTCCGATTAAGACAACCATTGGTTTGCATATGGAAATTCTTAATCATCCCCAGTTTGTCGAGGGTAAAGTGACAACACATTTTTTGGAGAATTTTTCAACCCATAAATAATTGATAGCTAACAAGTAGGTAGGGAGCATTATAATAAGATGTTTTTTAGTTAAAGTTTTGGTAAAATAGTCCATATTATCAAATATATTATTATCGTGAGGAGGAAACGATGAGTTTTATAAAATCTATAGGGAGAATAATTGTTTTATCTTTACTGACAATTCCGGTTGTTGTCGCCGGTATAATTATCCTGTTTGCTCTGCGGGCAGTGAGTATTTCTCAATTAAATACGATGTTTCTAGCCATTTCTTCGAATGAGAACCTTCGGATAACCGCAATCATTGCCGGAAGTATTATGCTTATCATGAATTTTATTTTGTTTAAGCAATTTTCGTTTTTTGATGACGATAAAATTGTGGAATTTGACAATCCGTCAGGCCGCGTGAGTTTACCTATCCGTGCCTTAGAAGATTTGATTAAGCGCGTTGTGGCTAAACAATTGGAAATAAAAGATGCGAAGGCCTCGATTAGAATTGCCAGGAAAGCCCTGAAGGTTCAGATTCGCTTAACGTTGGCTTCGGAAGTCAATATCCCGGATATAACCGCAAGGATTCAGGATCTCGTAAAGAAGAAGTTGCAAGATGCCATTGGGCTAGATGAGTCAATCAATGTTACTGTTTACGTCGGGAGGATTTTACCGCAACGGATGAAGGATTTGCCCCGTACGGCGAAAGACGATGATGATACAGAAAACCATGTCCCTTTCCAAGGATACCGTGCTTAATTTTTATAAACAGAGAGTGATGATTTAATGAAAAAAATAGGTGTCCTGACGGGTGGGGCAGATTGCCCGGGGTTAAACTCTGTGATTCGGGCGGTCGTTCGAAAAGGCATGCAAGATGGATATGTCGTGACCGGCATTAAGAATGGTTGGATAGGCCTTCTTGAAAATGATATGAAGGTACTCGATTTGAGGGGAACATCAGGCATTCTGGACCGTGGGGGGACCATTTTAGGGACGAGCCGTATCGTTCCTCCTTTGGAGAATGAAAAGTTAGATATAATTGCCGAAAATTTTAGACGTAACGGAATGGATGCTTTGATTGCCGTTGGAGGAGAAGATACTTTGAAGATTGCCTTGGATTTGTATAAGCGTCATGCCTTGCCGGTTATTGGGGTTCCCAAGTCTATTGATAATGCTTTATTTGGCACCGACTATGCTTTTGGTTTTGATACGGCAGTGAACATCGCCACCGAATGCATTGACCGTTTGCATACTACCGCTGAAAGCCATCACCGGATTATTGTTATTGAAGTGATGGGCCGTTTTACCGGATGGATTGCGTTGGAAGCGGGTATCGCCGGCGGCGCTGATATTATTTTGGTCCCGGAATACCCTGTGGATATAGATGAAGTTTGTGAGACATTAAAAGCCCGTCATGAAAGAGGGAAATTTTTTAGTATCGTCGTGGTTTCCGAAGGCGTAAAACTTAAAGGGCACTCTATCGAAAATGGCCAGAGTGGGAAGCATTCACGCCATCACGTGGGCCGTGTCGGAGAAATGATTGCTGATTTAGTCGAAGATAAAACCGGGTATGAAACGCGGGTGAGTGTTTTAGGGCATATTCAACGAGGCGGCACACCCACTGCTTATGACAGAATTATTGGCACACAGTTTGGTTTCAAGGCGGTTGAGCTTATTAAGGAGAAAAAGTTCGGGCACATGGTAAGCCTTATGGACAATAAGTTAAATTCGGTCCCGATCGCCAAAGCGGTTAAGCAACATAAAACCATTGATAAAGAGTTGTATGAAGTAGCAAAAGTCGTCTCCGGTTAAGGGTAGATTAATGCAGAAGAAAATTCAGGATATTTTTCAGGAATCCATTCGGGTTAAACAAAAGACTCTGGAATTAAACACCGATAGAATAGCCCAAGCAAGTAAAGATTTGATAGAAGCTTTTCGGAAGAGGAAGAAAATTTTGATTTTCGGCAACGGCGGATCCGCAGCCGACAGCCAACATATTGCGGCGGAGTTTATCGGCCGTTTCCAGAAAGAGCGTCAAGCGTTAGCGGCCATCGCGCTGACTACCGACACATCCATTCTTACGGCATTAAGCAATGATTATAGTTTTGACATTGTGTTTGCCCGACAAATTGAAGCTCTGGGTGAAAAAGGCGATGTCGCCTGGGGAATTTCTACTAGCGGTAATTCTAAGAATGTCATTGAAGGTGTGAAAAAGGCTAAGCAAATGGGATTACGCACCATATCCTTAACCGGCCATAAAGGTGGGGAATTAGCCAAGCTGACAGATATCAGTCTTATTGTTCCTTCCGAAAATACGGCGAGGATTCAAGAATCTCACTTGTGCATGATGCATGCGATTTGCCAGCTGGTTGAGGAAGAACTTACGGCAAAGTAAGGTTAGTTGTGAAACTTAATAAGAAAATTGTAAGTCTGCAGGCACTTAAAAAGAAGTTGCCCTTTTATCGGAAGCGCGGGAAGAAGATAGCGTTCACGAATGGCTGTTTCGATATTCTTCACTATGGGCATGTGTACTATCTGGAAAAAGCAAAAAAAGACAATAGGATCCTTATTGTCGGATTAAACAGCGACTCTTCGGTTAGAAGCATCAAAGGTCCGCAGCGCCCCATCAATCCCCAACAATATCGGGCAGCTTTATTGGCAGCATTAAGCTGTATTGATTTTGTGATTATTTTCAACGAATTAACACCGCACAAAGTAATTGGAAACATTAAACCGGATATCCTCATCAAAGGGGCGGATTGGAAGGGAAAAGATGTGGTTGGCCGCGATACCGTTTTGAAATACGGTGGCCGGGTGGAATTTATTTCTTATATCCCCAATCAATCAACGACAAAAATTTTAGAGAAAATAACCAAAAGGTGCGCAAAATCTTAATACGAGATAATTTATACCGTGGGATCGATGCTAATTATAACCGGGCCAAAGAGGGGTTGCGCGTGTGTGAGGATATTTGTCGGTTTGTTTTAGATAAAAGGGCTTTGACGAAGAATTGGAAAGTGCTGCGGCATCGGTTGACCGATGAGGTTGGTAATTTAAGGTTAAACGAATTGCTAAAGGCCCGGGACATCGAAAAAGATGTGGGAAAGAAAACAATTAAAAGCGAAGTTACCCGTAAACAAGTCGGCGATCTTTTTTATGCCAATGTGCAGCGTGTCAAAGAATCTATCCGTGTGCTGGAAGAGTTTACCAAATTAAGTGACCGACGGCTGGCGCAAAATTTGAAAGAAATACGGTATCAAGTCTATGGACTCGAGAAAAAAACATTTGAGGCACTCTAAGCTTTATTTGATTTTGGATACCCAGGTAAACGATTACGAAGAAATTTTTAAGATTGCGCAACAAGCTCTCAAAGCCGGCGTCGATATTGTTCAGCTGCGTGACAAATTTGGCTGCGATGAAGATTTTTTGAATTGTGCGTACCGGCTGCGCAAGTTGACGCATAAGCGCATACCGTTTATTGTCAATGACCGGATTGATATTGCATTAGCTGTCAATGCCGACGGTGTTCATGTCGGCCAGGAAGATATCCCGTTAAAAATTACGCGCCGGTTGATGGGGCCAAAGAAAATCATCGGTGTATCCTGTCAAACATACAAAGATGCTTTGGCTGCGCAAAAAGAGGGGGCTGACTATATTGGGTTTGGCTCTGTTTTTAAGACATTAACCAAACCAAGCCGGCAGCCGATGAATTTAAATATCCTTAAACGGGTTGTTTCTGATATGGAAATTCCTGTCTTTGCAATTGGCGGTATAAATTTACAGAATATTGCACAGTTATTTTCAATTGGAGTTAAGCATATGGCTGTCTGTAGAGCAATATGTTTATCCGAAGAAGTAGTTTCTGTTGTTAAAGATTTTAAGAAAAGATTTTAACGGTATTTTTTTCTGGAAAATAATTTATGAAGAAAATCCAATTGCGAGGGTCATTCAATGGTAGGATCTCAGCTTCCCAAGCTGAAGACGCGGGTTCGATTCCCGTCCCTCGCTTATTGTTGTTAGAGCTAATCTTGTGTTTACCTTTTTTGCTGAATCTTTCGGGATGCGCGAACATGAAGGTTCAAAAAGAAATAGTAACAATCCCAGCCAAGATACAAGAAGGGAAAGGCATTTACCACCGAGTCAATGAAGGTGAAACAATTTGGCGCATCGCGCAAACTTATGATGTTTCCGTTGAGGATATTGTGCGCATCAATAACATTCCCGATATGGTGAAAATCGAAAAAGACCAGTTGATTTTCATTCCGGGGGCACAGATGGTCAAGAATGTTTACGTCGCCGATGAGCATCATAAGGAAGAATTTGTTTGGCCAATTAAAGGAAAAGTAATTCATTATTTCCATCAAAGGTTGGGGCGCGCGGTTAACCAAGGAATAGATATTCAAACCCAGCCCGGCGAAACAGTCAAGGCAGCGCGCAGTGGGAAAGTCGTCTTTGCTGATTCCTTGCCCGGTTACGGCCGAACGCTCATTCTCGACCATCAAGACGGATTTTTTACCATTTACGCCCAGAATTCTCAACTGTTGGTTCATCTTGATGATGTTGTCGCTCAAAATCAATCTTTGGCGTATATCGGCCAGAGTGGCGATTTATCATTCTTGCATTTTCAAATACGAAAAAATTCTAAAGAATATAACCCTTTATATTATTTGCCGTAAAACCAGATGGAATCGATTCCGAAAATTTTTGGTCGTAGTGAAACATTAAGCTTGTTAAAGCGAAGGCTTACCGATGTTAAGGAGGGGTATCGCCAGAACCTGGCTCTCGTTGGAAATCCTTATGTCGGTAAGAGTACTGTCCTTTATCATTTCGCGACGAACGTAGACGATCATGATGTGATTATTGTTTATCTTGATCTCGAAGAAAGAGGTTTTTCATATTTTTATTCTAAATTAATCGGCAGTTTGCTTCATGCTTATGCCAAGTCACGCGGCCTTCCACTTTCCGAAGATATTAACGTCCTGCTTGAAACAGTTAAAAACCATATCCCACACACGGTTCAGGTGATTAAACAGCTGCAAAAGAGTTTTCAGCTTGGAAAACATTCTACGTGTTATTTGGGGCTACTAACTCTCCCGGAAGTTTTTACAAACGAAACAGGGAAATTCTGTGTTTTGATTTTGGATGAGTTTCAAAATATTGAGGATTTTGGATTTTCCGGCGCTTTTCAAAATTTAGGTAAAAAGATAATGACGCAGAAACGCTGTTTTTATATTGTTTCCAGTTCTTATCCCAGCTTGGCGCAGAAAATTCTTTCGGAAAAGTTGTCTTTGCTGTTCGGGAATTTTGAGGTAGTGACGGTGGATACGTTGGATTTAAAGAGTTCGCAGGAGTTCATCGAGCACAGCGTTGGTGAAAACAAAATAGGTGTCCAGCTTTGTAATTTTTTGACAGATTTTACCGGCGGCTATCCTTTATATCTAGATTTGATTTGCCAGGAACTAGTCGATTTAAGCGCTCTTCATAGACAAAATGAAATTTATATGCCTTTAGTTTCTCAAGCGATTGAAAATACAATCTTTCATAAATGGGGTGTTATTAGCCGCCATTTTGAACTGATAATACAAGAAATTATTAATGAGAAGAATAATGCCATAATTCCCAATATGTTGATGGCATTAGCTAATGGGAAATATAAAGTAAGTGAAGTGATTAAAGCGACGACGATTACGGAAGTTAAAGTCCGGCAGAATTTAAATTATTTATTAGGGCGAGGCATTGTTGTCAAAAATGGCGCTTTCTATTACCTCAAAGATAAGCTTTTCAAGTATTGGGTAAAATATGTTTATCAAAGGCGGCTTAAGGAAGTGGAATTGACACCGAATTATTTACGGCGTCAATTTAAAGAGGAGTTGAACCGCGCCATGGAAACATTCAAAGCGGATTCCCGCAAAGATTTCCACCAGCGGATTACGGATTTGGTTTCGTGTTTTGACAATGAAGCCTTTGAGCTTAACGGGCGGCGGTATAAACTTCCCGTGTTTTCTGAAGTGACGCCTTTAAAATTGCGTAATGACAGCGGAAATTATTTGGATTTAATCAAAGCGACAACGGATCGCAATACGTGGGTGATCATTTCCAAGAAAGACGGCTTAAATGAGGCGGATGTGAGTGCCATTTTGCAGGAAGCAAAGAAAATGCCTTTAAAACCAGAACGTTGCCTGATCATTTCCCTTTCAGCGCTGGAAGATACAGTTAAGTTAAGGGCTTTGCAGGAAAAGTTTTGGGTTTGGAATGAGGCGGAATTAAAGACACTTTTAACTTTGTTTGATAAATCTTATATCGTCTGATGAAAATAGGCGTAGTTTCCGATACACATTCTCAGGAAATCCCGCAGCAATTAATCAAGGACTTTGCTGATGTTGATTTAATTGTTCATGCTGGTGATTTCTGTTCTAAGAATGTATACGATAGTTTTACAAAAATGAAAACGTTAAAAGCCGTTTACGGGAATATGGATGAAGCAGATTTATGCCGGAAGCTCCCGCAAAAAAATATTTTTGAATGCGGTGGTCTGCGCATCGGTGTTTATCATGGTGAAGGACCGGCAAAGAGAGTTATAGATTTTGTCCGCGAGGAATTTAAGGATGATAAAGTGGATGTAGTTATTTTTGGGCATTCACACCACCCGCTTAATGAAATTATCGATAATGTTTTATATTTTAATCCGGGAAGCCCGAATGATAAAGTACATGCCCCGTATTGTTCGTATGGGATGTTAGAAATCAAAGACGGCAAAGCCAACGGCAAAATTATAAAGGTAAAATAATGGATAAACTCTGGGCACCGTGGCGGGTTAAATATATAACAAAGATTCTTAAAACGACGCGTGGATGTGTCTTCTGCCGGATTATTAAGTCTAAAGATGATAAGAAGAATTATGTTTTATCGAGGACCAAGTATTGTTACGCCGTCTTGAATATTTATCCTTACAATAACGGTCATGTTTTAATTCTCCCCAACCGGCATGTTAATGATTTAAATAAACTGACTCGGCAGGAACGCGAGGATTTAATGGATCTTCTGGAAACGACCAAGTCCGTAATCGATAAAGTGTTGAAACCGCAAGGATATAATATTGGCATAAATTTAGGCCGGGTTGCGGGAGCAGGTTTTCCGGGTCATTTGCATATTCATCTGGTGCCGCGCTGGAAAGGCGATGTGAATTTTATGCCGACGGTGGCAAACACAAAAGTTATTTCACAATCGTTGCAGGCGTTACATACGCTATTATCTGATGCATACAAGAAAAGACATTGAAGCTTTAGAAGATAAAATGCTTGCTCCTTATGCCATGCGCAGCAAGGATTCGCAAGGCAGGGAGCATGACAATTCCCAGCATGAGGTGCGTACGTGTTATCAACGCGACCGTGATCGCATTGTTCACTGCGAAGCTTTTCGCCGTCTGGAATATAAAACGCAGGTTTTTGTCATTCTCGAAGGAGATTATTACCGCACGCGACTAACGCACACCATTGAAGTCGCGCAGATCGCCCGCACGATTGGCCGCTGTTTGCAATTAAATGAAGATTTAATTGAGGCCATTGCCCTGGCGCACGACCTCGGTCATCCGCCGTTTGGCCATGCGGGTGAAACGGCGCTTAATGCCATTATGAGAGGGGAATTGGGGTTTAACGGAGAGAAAAAAGTCGATTCGGATGGTTTTAATCATAATTTCCGTAGCTTTGAAATCGTCACTAAATTTGAAAAGCGTTATCCGGATTTCAACGGATTAGATCTAACCCGGGAAGTTTTAGTCGGGATATTAAAACATGAGACACGTTATGATCGTAAAGCAGAAGTGGCGCAGTATAAAAATGATGGGCCAACCTTGGAAGCGAAAGTCGTCGATGTGGCCGACGCGCTGGCTTATTTGTCACATGATATCGATGACGGCCTTACATCCGGGTGCATCACCAAAGACGACTTAATGGAGAGCTCGCTTTGGAAGGAGTCTTACGAAAAAATTGAATCTCTGCTAGACCAAGATAATAAAGGAATGCTAAAGTATCAAGTAGTTAAGTTTTTAATTGATGCTCAAATAAAGGATTTGCTTTCAACTTCTGATCATAATTTAAAAAGATTAAATTTTCGCAGTGCAAAGGAAGCCCGCGATTATCACCTCAAGAACCCGCAGAAGCCGGTCATCACGTTTAGCCCGAAAATGGCAAAGGAACGCAAGCAGCTTCAGGACCTTTTGTTCAAAAAGCTGTACCGGCATTATCGGGTGGAGCGCATGACAGAAAAAGCGAAACGGGTGATTGCTGAAATTTTTGAAGTTTATGAAAAAAATCCGGATCAACTGCCGCCTGAATTTTGGGGAAGGCCTGCACGGCCCCAAGGCTCTTCCCAGAGGCTGGAGTGGGAAAAACGAAAATATTATGCTATTTGCAATTATATTGCAGGCATGACAGACAGGTTTGCTTTAGATGAACACAAGAAACTCTTCGAGCCATACCAAAAAGTATAGGCAGGTTTTATCCTCCGTCCACATGGTTTACCGCCTGGTAAACTCGACCTATAATACCCAGGAATTAATCTTGCGTTTAACGAGGTTATTGTGCCAGTTTATACAGGCCAGTTCTTCGGCCGTTTATCTCTTTGATACTGACGCCAAAAAAGTTGTTCTGAAGGCCAGCTTCGATAATAAGATTAATATACTTGTTAAAAAGAAAAAAGAGCTGGCTAATTTTTCGCCGCCCGTTGATAAAGTTTTAAAGGGTTTTACCGTTTTTGAGAAGCATATTATTGGTTTGCCTTTAGTCGCTGATGAAATTATTGGAGCTATCTTTGTTTATAGAAAAAGAAGCGAGACAGCCTTTAACGAATATGACAAGGATTTGCTTTCCGTGGTGGGGGAACAATCCGTGACCGCTATTAAAAATCTTCAGTTAAATGAGGAGCAGCAAAAGACAATTTTAGGAAGCATCAAATTTATCAGCAAGTTATTAAAAGCTTATGGGCATAATTCGCATATGAATTTGCACACGCCGCATTTATTTAAAATCATTAAGGCGATAGCGTTAAAATTACATGTCGGGCAGGAGGGGATTGAAAGTTTATATTATGTCACTATTTTACGTGACGCTGGGCTTATCGACGTTCCCTATAATATTCTGGCCAAAACAAGCCAATTGTCTTCGGAAGAATTTAAAGTTATCAGAGAGCACCCAACGAAAAGCGTGGAATTGATACGCCCGGTGGAATTCCTTAAACCGGTTTTACCAATCATCCTTTATCATCATGAGCATTACGATGGTTCAGGGTATCCTTCGGGACTAAGGAAAGAGCAGATTCCGTTGGGGGCACGGATTCTGGGCGTCGTTGCCGCTTTTGAGGCCATGACCAGCGAACGTCCTTATAAAAGGTGTTTATCCGTCGAGGAAGCGATTGAGGAACTTAAAGCACACAGTGGAAGCCAATTTGACCCCATGGTTGTGGGAGCCTTTGTTGAGCTGGTCAAACAAAAGAATTTTAGAAAATACTTGAGAAGCACCAATTAATAACAATATAATAATATATATGAATTTACAAGCTCGCAAACAATCTCAATTTGAATTATTCCCTGCAACGACTTTAGAAATCCAGGACACACAGAGAGTTGCCGGTATTTTAAAAGACTTGACACTTTCGGCGGAAAACATTATTGTTTTATGTATTATTTTTATCATGAGTTGGGTGTTGCTTTTCTCTTTCGGTGTTGAAAGAGGAAAAGGATTGTCTCGGTTGAATATTATTAGGGAAGCACCGCCGGCACCCGCTGTCCAAACAAGCAAAATTCAAACACCGGTTGTCAATAAAACGCTCTCTGTAAAAATGAATACCGTTGTTACTCCGAAATTGGAGCAACAAATTCCTGAAGTAAAAAAGGAAGTCGTGAATGTTGCTTTACTTGCGTCACAGCCAATTTTGTCAGATGCTTACACTATACAAGTGGCATCGTTTAAGCAGGAAGAAAACGCGCAACGTGAAGCAGCAAAGATTAAGGGGTTAGGCTATGAGTCGTTTGTCCTTTCCAAAGGGACTCACTCGATTGTATGTGTCGGTAAATTTGAGGAAAAACAAAAAGCACAGAAAATTTCTAGCGAGCTTAAAAGAAAATACCAGGATAGTGTTATAAGGAGATTATAATGTCGTTGCATCCATCGTTAAAAATTGATAAAGCATCTTCCCAGCACAGAACCGTTCTTACACGCATCGAACGGATTAAAGACTTGATGAAAAAAGGCCTTTGGTCCGATGACAAATCGGTAACCGGCTTGCCTAAAACAAAGATTACCAAAATTAAAGCCCGTAAGTCAAAGGCCAAAGAAGAGACGCCAGAAGCCGCCGCAGCAGCGGGAGCAGGTGAAGCTCCGAAAGCGGCTGCAGGTGGAGCCCCGAAAGCCGCAGCAGGTGAAGCCCCGAAAGCCGCAGCCAAGGCCAAACCCAAAGCTGCTTAATTTTAAGCTTTACGCAAGCCACACCAGTTTTACTTTAAAAATCCTATGCGTTTTAGAATTTATCTATTAGGCATTCTTTTTTGTCTAGCCGCAGTTACTACCAAGGCACAAGCAGAGCAGGAATCCTTCCCTTTTTTAGCCGCAATTACCAAAAATGATGTAAATGTCAGAGCTGGTATGAGCGTTAATTTCGAAAAACTTTGCCAACTTAATAAAGGGGATCAAGTTGTTGTTTTGGAGCGGACGTTAAACTGGTATAAGATTAAATTGCCTATTGCCGCCGGTTCTTATGTGAGCCAGAAATATATTCACTCCCTTGATGGAAAGACAGGGGAAGTCATGGTGAATAATTTAAATGTGCGCGCCGGACCAGGGGATCAGTATTCTGTCTTAGGCCGTTTGAGTAAAGGGGCAAAAGTTTATTTTGTTTCAGTTAAAAATGGTTGGTGGAGGATTGAACCGCCGTTGGAGGGTTCTTATGGGTGGGTGAGCAAAGACTTTTTAAGTTTTAAATCAAGGGACGTTAGCGCATATAAGGATCCAACGGCATTGGCCAGGGAGAATACATCTTCCCCGGATAAAAAGGCTGTTTCACCAGATTCCGCAACGCCTGTTAAAAGTGTTGGCTATTTGACTTTATTGCCAGCGGAGCAAAGCCCTTTTGGGTACGGGCTAAAACTTGATGATAAAATAACATGCTATTTAGTCGGGATGGAAAATATTTTCAGCGAGTTTAAGGATAGTAAGGTAACTGTTGAGGGGGTTGTCAAACAACCTGCAGGAAAAGAAGTGGCACTTCCTATCATTGATGTCAGTCAAATTGAGTTAATCCTTTAAAGAGATTATGTCTGAGAGTATTATTTTAATTTGTATTTTGATTTTTTCCGTTATCTGCCATGAATATGCTCATGGTTGGGCGGCGTATCATTTGGGTGATCCGACGGCGAAATTGGCCGGGCGGCTAACCTTAAACCCAATTAAACATATTGATCCCATTGGGACGATTCTTCTTCCTGGAATTCTAATTCTTTTGCGCCTGATGGGGCAAAGTGTGTTTGTCATTGGCTGGGCCAAGCCTGTGCCGGTTAATTTTGCTGGATTAAATAATCCCCGCAGGGATATGATTTTGGTAGCTTTGGCCGGGCCAGCTGTCAATTTGTCTTTTGCCTTTGTTTTCAGCCGGTTACTCTTGTTAAATGTCCCGATCAATATTTTTAATTTATTAATTTTAACCATTTTCATTAATTCATTACTCGCTTTCTTTAACTTGATTCCCATTCCACCGTTGGATGGTTCACGTGTCTTAATGGGGTTATTGCCACGAAATTTGGCTATAGTTTATAGCCGATTAGAACGGTTTGGGTTACCGATTGTTTTTATTCTTTTGTATTTGGGGATGTTCGGAAAGATTGTTTGGCCGGTGATGGCTTTATGGGGAAAATTCTTGGGAGTAGATTTTAATGGCATCGGTTAATGTTAACTTAAAAGATAATCCTTACCGCATCATCGTTGGAAAGAAAATCCTTGATCAGCTAGGAGGGTATCTGAAAGCTCTTAAGTTGGGGCAGGATGCTGTCATTATTACGGATCCGGTGATTAATAAACTGTATTCAGGAACGGTTATAAAGAGTTTAAGGAAATATGGTTTTTCGGTAAAAGTATTGATTGTTCCACCGGGAGAAAGAACTAAATCGGCCCAGTATGCTATCAAGTTGTTGGAAGAAATCGCTAAGTACGATGTTTTAAAGAAGATTTTTATTGTGGCTTTAGGCGGTGGTGTGATTGGCGATCTTTCCGGATTTGTCGCTTCAATTTATAAACGAGGGAAACCATATGTTCAGGTTCCCACAACGTTTTTAGCGCAGATTGATTCAGCCATCGGCGGAAAAACAGCCATTGACTTGTCGGTAGGGAAAAATTATGTGGGCGCGTTTTATCAGCCCAAACTTGTTTTTAGCGACATTGCGGCTTTAAGGACATTGGATAAACGGCAATTGCGTAACGGTTTGGCGGAGGCGGTTAAATATGGCGTGATTACTGATAAGAGATTGTTCACTTACTTGGAGAAAAATTACGGCCGTGTGTTAAACGCCGATACACAGGCCCTCGAACATGTCGTATTGCGGTGCAGCCGCATTAAAACAAGGATTGTTTTAGCCGATGAGAAGGAAACAAAAGGAATTCGTACGGTCCTTAATTTTGGGCATACCATCGGTCATGCCATCGAAGCAGCGGGTAAGTTCAAGCAGTATCATCATGGTGAGGCCATTGCTTTGGGCATGCGTGTTGCCGCCAGTATTTCACACAGGCTTGGTTTGTTGGGTCAATTAGATGTTGACCGCTTGAATTGTTTGTTATCCGCGATTGGGCTACCGAACCGCATAAAAAAGGTTAGCCTCAAAGATATTTTGTGGATTATGAATTATGATAAAAAATTTGTTTCTGGGACGAACCGTTTCGTTATTGCCGTCGAGATTGGGGGAGTAAAAGTCAAAGAAAATATCCCGTTTAAGGTTATTAAAGAGGCGATTTTAGAGTATATGCCATAAGTAAAGTTTTTTTCATCCTTTTGCTTGTGGTGGTGGAAAAATTATTTTGACAAAAAGCTGGGAATTTATCATAATTAAGACAAATAAAGGAGAATTTTAGATAAGTAATAGTTTTTGGTTTGGTAGAGAAAGGGGGGGGAAATGATAGTTAGCACAATGAAAAAATCGAAGTTAACCACTGAAAAAGAGTTGGGTTTTAACAGCAGGAAAAAAAGAATTTC
Source organism: uncultured Planctomycetales bacterium (assembly GCA_964630825.1). Taxonomy (GTDB): domain Bacteria; phylum Omnitrophota; class Gorgyraeia; order Zapsychrales; family Zapsychraceae; genus CAZVZR01. The sequence continues at coordinate 49,063 of CAZVZR010000005.1, forward strand.
TTCGGAGTTAAGTAATCCCATTCAAAAAGAATCATCCCCGTTTGTGAACGAACAAATTCAAGAAAAAGTTAAGGAAAAAGCGTATAGTCTTTTTGAGAAACGTGGTTACAGTCATGGGCAGGACTTAAATGACTGGTTTCAGGCAGAAAAGATTGTGTCTGAAGAATTAGCGCGTTCCGGAAAGTCTTAAAAAAGAGAGGAATTACATGAAAAGAAGTTCAGGGGTTATGTTGGGCAGTGTTTGTTTAATCACCGTGTTATGGTTCTCGCCTGCAATTGCAGCTGATCCTGCACCAACAAATGCTGAGACAAAAAATGTTGATACAGCAAATGTCGGTGAAGATGTAAATTTTAGTTTTGGTAAAGTTGTCAAGGCTTCGGACAATGAGTTGGTTGTCAGAGAACCCAATTGGGAAAGTGAAACAGAAGAGGAAACGGAAGTTTCATATGTTATTGATTCAAGCACCACCCTGGAGAACATGAAATCCATTAGTGAAGTTCAGGCTCAGGATGATGTGGAAATTTATTTTAAAGATGAAGGCGGAAAGAAAAAAGCCGTTTCTGTTTCCAAATACAGTCCCGATGATGAGGAAGATCAAATGAATTCAGATGAAACCCCTGGCAATAATGAAGAGATAATCAATGCCAGTGGTAATAATTCAAAAATTTAAGTTAAAAAAGTAAGCGGTTGAACAAGTAATTAAATAAAAAGCCTCGTAGTGAAGATGCGGTTAAGACTTTCTTCCAACGAGGCTTTTTTATGGATAAAAGGTTGTCAGCGGGGAGTATTTTATCTTACCAGCAGTTTGGTTGTTTCGCCGTTTTCCGTTAGTTCAACGCCATCGGGAGTAATGGAGACAATTGTTTTTCCTTCAACAACATCGCCAGTTTTATAAATACGGTCGTTAATCAAAGCTGTCCCTTGTTGCGCTTTGTCAAACGCAACCCCTTTTAAAATCAATGGGGTAACCGCTGGAGTGTTGGCACTGACTGCCATATCAGCGCCAGGGATTTTTATCTTGGTGGGGAGGGAAGAAGTTCTCTGCTCTATCATTGGGTTAGTTTGTGGTTGTGATGAGTTATGATGTAGAGTCGTCGAAAGGTATATTCCAAACCCGATGCCAGCAGCCAGCACGAATAAAATAAAAAAAGAAATATTTTGCGATGAAGAGGGATGTTGGGCCGTGGGCGTTTCTCGCGGAATAGGTTGGGGAGAAATATGCGTTTCTTTGAGGTCTTTCTCTTGTGATACGGGTGTTGATATAAATATTTTATTGGAAGATTCATCAACTGGCTGTGGCTTAGCTGGCGGGTGGGTGGTTTTTAAGTTTGCTTGTACCTTTTTTAAGGCATCATTGATAATACTCATTTATACATTTACCTCTTGCAGGCACGCTTGGATAAGATGTTCGTCAATAGTATAAGTTTCTTGGACATAACCGGCTAAGAGGGCACGATCGCAGAGGATGTTAACGGTCCGCGGTGTCCCTTTAGAATTTTCATAAATCATGTCAAAAGCCTTTTCAGTGATCTTAAGCTTTGTGGATTTTCCCTTGTCTTTGGTTGCAACATTTATTCGATGTTCGATATACTTTCTTAGTTCATTACGGTCTAAAGGTAAAATATGGTAGCGTACGGAAATCCGTTGGTTAACCTGCCGCAAGGAAGGATCTTTAAGGTGCCCCAACAGTTCCGGCTGGCCGACAAGGACTATCTGCAAGAGTTTTTGTTTTTCTGTTTCCAGGTTTGATAACAAACGGATTTGCTCAAGCTGTTTTGGCTTTAAGTTTTGCGCCTCATCTACAATCAGGACGACATTATTACCCTTGTTGGTTTCTTTGATAAGGTAGTTGTTTAGCGCATCAATTAAGGCAAATTTATTTTTAGCTTTAACTTCAATACCGAAATCTTTAAGAATAAACTGTAAAAGCTGTAGGTCAGAGAAACTGGGGTTTAAAATGAGGGCGGTATTAATACTTTTATCCAAACGGTTCAAGAGAGTACGGCAGAGGGTTGTTTTTCCAGTGCCGATTTCCCCGGTTATAAGAATTATGCCGGTTCTTTGCTTAATACCGAACTCCAAATGAGAGAAAGCCTCTGAATGGCGAGTGCTTAAAAAGAAAAATTCCGGGTCGGCGGTTATATTGAAAGGATTTTCCTTTAGATTATAAAATTCTTCATACATTGGCAGCCATTATAACATGCCGGCGGGAATCATCAATGTTTTTCATTATCCTGTTGGGTGGCAAAAAAATAATTGTCAGCGTTTTAGAATATGCTATAATGCACCACATCTTTGTAAAAAAGTTCTTACAGGAGATCTGACTTGGTCACAACGTCTCAGAATGAACGAAGGCAGTTTAAAAGAGTGGGCCACAGCGAAGCCGTTGAGTTTCAATACAAAAGCGACTTTATGGGCAACGGTTCATTATCTTGTGATTTATCAGAAAGTGGCATACGGCTTACGGTTAATGATTTTGTTGCCTTGGGGACAGAAATGTTCCTTCAAATTCGGTTAGGAGCAGAAAATTTCGTGTCTTGCAACGGCCGAGTTGTGTGGGTTAGGCAATTGCCGCATAGCGAGAGGTATCAATTGGGGGTTGAGTTTATGGACACTTCTTCGGTAATGGAATCGCGTGGCCGGATTCGACGTCTTGTAGAACAGCCTGTTAATTAATTTAATTTTGGATATTGGATTTAAGGAGTCATTATGGCGGAAAATGCACCAGCAGCACCAGCAGCAGAAGAAAGAAGTAAAAAAAAGAAATGCGCACAAACAGGCGTCCCTTTAAAAAGAGTGCGGAGATATTTTCGTGATGGGCAATATTTTGCCAATAAAGGGGCTTATAGACTTTGGAAGCAAAAGAAGTTAGCAGAGAAACCGGCAGCTAAAGAAGAAGCTGCTGCACAACCGGCACAAGCACCGGCAGAACAAAGCGCGCCAGAGAAACAAGCTTAATTTTATTAAATAGAGTCAGTAATTAAGAGACAAGTAGGCCTATGGCTACAAAAAGTTCTAATTCATTCTCGGAAAAAAGAAAGCATCCCCGTTTAGATCAAAATGTTCCTGTCAAGATTTGCCAAGAAGACGGTGATATTGTCACAGAAACAGCGAATATCAGCCGTTCCGGTGCCTATTGTAAAGTCGATCGTTATATTGAGCCTATGACAAAGCTCAAAATGCACCTGCTGATCCCTTTAAAGAAAGGCAATAAGATTTTGACTAAGACAATATCCTGTAACGGAGTAGTTGTGCGAACCGAATCCCAAGGTAAAGATTATAATGTCGCAATCTTTTTTAACGACATTACGCACCGGGATGCCGAAGCCATTGCGGATTATGTTCATTATTATATGGAACAAAAACAGAAGGCCAAGATTTAGAGTTTGAAAAATATAGACATTCTTTATGAGGACGCTCATTATATTGTTTTTGATAAACCAGCCGGGCTCCTTGTTATACCAACACCTAAAAGAGAAAAATATACATTAAGCAGTATTGTCAATGAACAGTATGCTGCGAAGAACAAGGGAAATTTATACCCTTGCCATCGCCTTGACAGAGAAACTTCAGGGGTTATCCTTTTTGCAAAAAGTAAACATTATCAGGAATTGATGATGAATATTTTTCGCAGCAGGGAGATTCGGAAAGCCTACCTGGGATTTGTGCACGGGCATCTTAGTAAAAAGCAAGGTGAGTTAAGAAGCAGAATTTCCGATTTTGACCAGCAGAAGTTTCAGCCGCGGGCTTTTAAGAAGTTGGCGATAACACATTACCGGGTGCGGGAACAGAAGAAGGATTACAGCGTCGTGGAGATCGAGCCGCTCACCGGGCGGACCAACCAAATACGAATTCAGTTTAGTCAAATAGGGCATCCGTTAGTTGGTGAAAGAAAATATGCTGTTGCCAACCGGTTTGCGTTAAGGTTCAGGCGGACAGCGCTGCATGCGTTAAGCCTTGAATGGCGCGATCCGTTATCTAGAAAATTTATCAGAGTAACTTCAAATTTGGCGGAAGATATGGAAAACTTTTTAAAGAATCAGTAAACTACGGAGGTGCTACTTGCAAGATACTGAAATTAAAGGAAAGTCGCTCAACGAACTGGCGCAATTGTGCCATAGCATTGCCAAAGAAAAGGGTTTTTGGGATAAAGAGCGCAATATGGGAGAGGCGCTGATGCTGATTGTCACCGAGATTGCCGAGGCCATGGAGGCCCACCGTATTCAGGATAATGAGAATTTCAGGGAAGAAATCGCTGATGCATTTATTCGGTTATTAGACCTTTGTGGAGGATTGAATCTGGATATCGAAGAAGAAATTTATAAGAAATCCCTTAAGAATAAAAAACGCCCGTATAAGCATGGAAAGATTTGCTAGATTTAAATTTATCATCACTATTTTATTTGTTTTCCTTTCGGCGGGTTGTTCCCGTGTCGTTATTACCAATTACATTAAGGATGAAAATCCTTACAAGAAAGTTCTTCCTGCCAATTTTGCCCTCGTTCTTGATGCCGCCACCCGGGCGTTGACGCAGTCCGGATGGGTTGTGGCGGAAACAACGGACCCGGCTATTTTTGAGCGGCAAAGAGCCATCGGTGACCAAAATATAAAACAGCTTTTGATAATGACGGATATTCGTCATACAGCGCTTTTTGTCGGCTCACGGTATGCCAGGGTTAATGTATTTTTAAGAATGATTTCAGAGGAAAACACAGAAGTGGAAATTCGGTATCTTACCGTAACATCCATTCCCTTTAAAAGTTTTCAAAATTATAAAAAAGACAAGTTTGTTAAGCGGTTATTTGCAAAAATACAAGAGACTTTGAACACTGAAGTGAAATAGGCAAGCTTTGAGTCGTGCCTTGAGCTATGACCTGTGGTAAAATAATAGCCAAGGCATTTTTTATTACCTATGGAAAAATTTATATTACAAAGCAAATTTAAACCGGTCACCGAGCAACTGCAGGCGGTGGATAAACTCGTTGCCGGCATAGGTAAAAGCGAACAGTCGCAAGTGTTATTGGGCGTTACCGGCAGCGGCAAGACTTTTACCCTGGCGAATATGATTGCCAAAATCAACCGCCCGACACTGGTTATTTCGCACAATAAAACGCTTGCCGCACAGCTTTATAGTGAGTTTAAAGAATTTTTTCCTACTAACGCCGTTGAGTATTTTGTGAGTTATTACGATTATTATCAACCCGAAGCGTACATTCCGCAGACTGATATTTATATAGAGAAAGACGCTTCCATCAATGACCGGTTAGACCGTTTACGTTTGGCATCAACCACGTCTTTGCTATCGCGGCGGGATGTTATTATTGTGGCGAGTGTATCGTGTATTTACAACTTAGGCTCGCCTAAAGATTATCAGGAATCTTTATTATACCTCAAAGTAGGCCAGGAAATTGACCGCGACCATGTTTTGTTACAACTGGTCAATATTCAATATGAACGTAATGATTATGAATTTACGCGTGGGAAAATTCGCGTCCGCGGCGATACCATTGAGGTTTACCCGGCCTATCGGCAGGACGCCTTGCGTATACAATTCTTTGGGGATAAAATCGAAAAAATTTTTCAGATCGATCCTGTCTCCGGTGATGAAATTCAACGGCTGGAGCAGGTGGCCGTCTATCCGGCGAAACATTTTATTGCTTCAGAGCCGCGTATTGAGCAGGCGATGAAAGAGATAGAAGATGAACTTCAAAAACGCGTCGCGGAACTCAACAAAATGGGAAAGTTGGCGGAGGCGCAACGGCTCAATTCCCGTACACGTTATGATATGGAAATGTTAAAAGAGATAGGTTATTGCCACGGCATTGAGAATTATTCACGGGCGTTATCTGGCCGCCCACCGGGCAGCCGTCCGGATTGCCTTTTGAATTATTTCCCGAGCGATTTTATTACGATTATTGATGAATCGCACGCGACCATCCCGCAGATTAACGGCATGTATGAAGGGGATAAATCCCGCAAGCAAACTCTGGTCGAATACGGGTTTCGGCTGCCTTCCTGTTTGGATAACCGTCCCTTAAAATTCAGCGAATTTATGGAAGTTATTGGCCAGCGGATATATGTTTCAGCGACACCGGGTCCGTTTGAGAGAAAGGAAGCAGCTGGAAAAGTTATCGAACAAATCGTCCGTCCGACGGGTATTGTCGATCCGCCCATTGAAGTCAGGCCAACGTCTGGCCAGGTCAGCGATATTTTAAAGGAAGTGCAAAAGCGTGCCAAGAAAAATGAACGGGTCTTGATTACAACGCTCACTAAAAGAATGGCGGAAGATTTATGCGAATATTTGCAAGGCCAGGGGTTGGCCGTTAAGTATCTGCACTCGGATATTGAAACCCTTGAGCGCACCAAGATATTGAAGGATCTGCGGATGAAAAAGTTTGATTGTTTGGTCGGAGTAAATCTTTTACGTGAAGGCCTGGATTTGCCGGAAGTTTCTTTAGTGGCAATCTTTGATGCTGACAAAGAAGGTTTTTTACGTTCGCAGACGTCTTTAATTCAAACCTCTGGCCGCGCGGCGCGCAATATTAACGGTATAGTCATCATGTATGCCGATCGCATCAGTGAGGCTATGCGGATCACGATTCAAGAATGTGATCGTCGACGGAAAATTCAAGTGGAATTCAATAAGAAGCATAATATTACGCCGAAAACAATTATAAAAGCTATCCGCAGCGGAATCGAACAGCTGCTTGAAGAAGAGGCGGAAGAAGTAGTAATGGGCGCCATCGGGCAAGGCAAAGAGGATTATGAAGTAATGAATTTTATTGCCGAGCTAGAGCGTGAGATGGATCTGGCCGCGCGCAATCTTCAGTTTGAGAAAGCCGCGGGAATCCGGGACCAAATCAAAGAACTCAAAGGTTACGCAAAACCAGCCCCCAAAAAATAATTTAAGGAATCCGCATTGTTACGGGGCGTTGACAAGAGTATAGTTTTTTCAGGTTTTAAATCGCGCAAATAAATAGGGGACACTGATTCCAGGAACACAAATTTTAATGTTTTTAAATAAAAAAGCATTTTCATTGTTGGAATTGGTTGTGGTCCTCATTATTATTTCTGCTTTAGCGGCTCTTGCATTGCCAAGATTTTTTAAACTGATCGAGGTCTCAAGATCAACAGAAGCATTAACGATTTTAAAAGTATGGCGGGACGGACTAGAAAGATGTTTTGCAGCAACTGGAAATTATACTAGTTGTGCTGGTACTTGGGATGCGATACAAATGGATAATCCATTTTCCAATCCCGGAAATCACTTTATTTATTTTTCCGTTTACAATCCAGACCAATTTACGTTATATGCTACACGCAATACATTGGATGGGGGAAACACCGCAGATTACATTACTTTGGAGCAAAATAATACGACTGGCGTTATTAAAATTACTGGCTACGGAAATTATGCAAGCATTAAATGATAGTTTTGTATCAATGTTAACTCTGTTTAAATTGTGGAGGACCAATTAAATATGTTGTTATTAGGTATTGATATCGGCAATACGACCGTTTCTCTGGGAGTTATAAACGGCAGGAAAATTTTAGGGAGGTATTCTATTGAACTAAAATCTTCCCAAAAGGATTTCTCGGTACAGTTAGTACGTATCCTCAAAAAGGTGCAGAAACGATACTTACCTGATACGGTGGCTATTTGCAGTGTTGTTCCTGAACGGCTTAAAACCATCGAATCGCTAGTTAAGAGGCATCTTAAAATTAAACCGCTGGTTATCGGCCGGGATGTAAATGTCCCTATCAAAAATAAATATCGTCACCCGCACAGCGTCGGGCAGGATCGACTAGTCGGTGCTTATGCCGTCAAATTGCTATATGGTGCCCCGGCCATTATCATTGATTTCGGTACAGCGATTACCTTTGATATTGTTTCGGCAAAAGGAGAATATGAAGGTGGAATGATTGTTCCTGGGCTTCAACTTTCGGTTGAATCTTTATTCCAAAAGACAGCCATGTTGCCGAAATTAGAGAAAATTCGTTCTCCGCGCAGTTTTATTGGCAAGACAACTCAAGACAGCATTCTTAACGGCCTTATCTATGGATACGGCACGATGTGCTCGGGGATGATTGACCTTATTAAAAGGAAGATCAGACAGCGGCCTAAAATTATTGTGACCGGTGGGTATACCCGGTTAATGAGAAAATATATTGCCCACAAAATCGATAAGATCGACCCGCATTTAATCTTCAAGGGACTGTATCTAATTAACACACAACGTTTTTGACGGCTGTCCAAAATTTTTCTTGACAAAAATAATTTTTTTGTTAAATTAGCACTCTGCTTTAAGAAGTGCTAGTTGACAAATTTTAAAGGTTAATAATATCCATTAATATAAATTAAACCCAAGGAGGTGTATCAGTGAATATTCAACCATTAGCAGACAGAGTCATCGTTCAGCCGTTAGACGCTGAAGAAAAAACAAAAGGGGGCATTGTTCTTCCCGATACCGCGAAGGAAAAGCCTCAAGAAGGTAAAGTTGTTGCCGTAGGTAAAGGCAAAGTCAGCGAGGACGGAAAAGTTATTCCTCTCGAGCTTAAAGCCGGCGACAGAATTTTGTATGGTAAATACAGCGGATCAGAAATTACAACCAAAGAAGGCAACGAATATTTAATCATGCGCGAGGAAGATGTTTTGGCGGTGGTTAGCAGCAAGAAGTAACGTAAACTGATATTTAATTTTTTAAAGAAAAAATAAGGAGAGATGATATGGCAAAGCAATTATGTTTTGATGATGAAGCACGTCGCGCAATCTTGCGTGGCGTGGAACAGCTGGCAAGAGCGGTAAAAGTAACTTTGGGCCCCAAAGGGCGTAATGTGGTTATTGATAAAAAATTTGGTTCGCCGACCGTTACCAAAGACGGCGTTTCCGTTGCGAAAGAAATTGACTTGGAAGATGCCTATGAAAATATGGGCGCCCAGATGGTTAAGGAAGTTGCGGAAAGAACCTCTGATGAAGCCGGGGATGGTACCACCACGGCGACAGTTTTAGCCGAAGCTATCTACAGAGAAGGTTTAAAAAATGTTACCGCCGGGGCTAACCCGATGGGGTTGAAGCGCGGTATTGAGGCTGCCGTTGAAGCGGTCGTTAAGAAAATTGAAGCCATTTCCAAGAAGATTGACTTAAAAAATCTTAAGGAAGTTGAGCAGGTGGCCACCATTGCCGCCAACAGCGACAATGTGATCGGCAAGAGAATTGCCGAGGCTTTTGGTGCTGTCGGAAAAGATGGCGTTATTACAGTTGAAGAAGGAAAGACCATTCAAACCGAGTTAAAAATTGTTGAAGGTATGCAGTTTGACCAAGGTTATCTTTCTCCTTACTTCTGTACTGACTTAGAGAAGATGGAATGTGAATTGGAAGCGCCGTATATTCTGATTTACGAGAAAAAGATCAGCAGCATCAAAGATGTCCTTCCTTTATTAGAAAAAGTAGCCAAGTCAGGATCGCCTCTTTTGATCCTTGCCGAAGATGTGGAAGGCGAGGCATTGGCCACGTTAGTTGTTAATAATATGCGCAAAACACTTTCGTGTTCCGCGGTAAAAGCTCCCGGTTACGGCGATCGCCGAAAAGCCATGTTGGAAGACATTGCGATTTTGACCGGCGGCAAAGCCATTACGGAAGACTTGGGTCTTAAACTGGAAAATATTGAAGTCGCCGACCTCGGCCGCGCCAAGAAAATCAAAATCGACAAAGATAACACCACGATTGTCGAAGGTGCCGGTAAAACAAGCGCCATCCAAGGCCGTATCAGCCAGTTGAAAGCTCAGATCGAAAAAACAGACTCCTCTTATGATAAAGAGAAACTTCAGGAAAGATTAGCAAAACTTTCCGGTGGTGTGGCGATTATCAGTGTCGGTGCCGCTACCGAAACGGAAATGAAGGAAAAGAAGGCCCGCGTCGAAGATGCCCTTCACGCGACACGCGCTGCCGTGGAAGAAGGGATTGTTCCCGGTGGTGGAGTCGCGTTGCTTAGAACTATTGCAGAAATCGACAAATTAAAACTCACCGGCGATGAAAAGACAGGGGCCGATATAATTAAGAAAGCCCTCGAATTTCCGGTGCGCCAATTGGCTGAAAATGCCGGTTTAGAAGGATCAATTATCGTCGAACGCCTCAAAAACGAAGCCGATAATATCGGTTATGATATCAATAAAGATCAATACGTGGATATGTTTAAATCCGGCGTTATTGATCCCGCCAAAGTAACCAGGACCGCTTTACAAAATGCGGCCAGTATTGCCGGGCTGATGGTAACAACCGAAGCCTTGATTGCTGATGCCCCTGAGAAAGATAAGGGCGGGCCAGCAATGCCGGCTGGTATGCCGGGTGGTGGCGGTATGGGAGGAATGTATTAATATTCTTTACCCAGCCTAAGGGCAGGATATTATTAAATATCGATCCCTTAGATTACATACAGCCCCGGGAAGGTGATTGTAAATCCTTCCCGGGGTTTTTTATTTATTGACATTTTCAATCAAACTGTTTATATTATAACCTTAATTATTTATACCCTATGCTTTATTTTACGGGTGGTGTTATTCAAAAGTTTGAAGCTTGGACGTTTTTCAGTAGATTTGTAACCGTTTAGGAGGAAACAGTTTATGGCAGAATGGATTGGCATAGGACGCCGTGCCAGACGTTGTTACGGTTTTGACGAAGTTGCCCTCGTTCCCCGCAATGTAACAGTTAACCCCAATGAAGTTGATACCAGTTGGACTATTGCTGATAAGAAATTTAAAGTTCCTATCCTTGCCGCTGCGATGGATGGTGTTGTTGACGTAAATTTTGCCGTCGCAATGGGAAAGCTTGGCGGTATCGCAGTCCTTAATCTAGATGGTATCCAGACACGCTATGAAAAACCTGATGAAATTCTCGATCAGATTGCCAATGCCTCAGCTGAGGAAGCCACCAAACTAGTCCAGAGCGTCTATCTTACTCCGGTCAAAGAAGAATTAATTTCCAAACGCGTAAAAGAAATTAAATCAAAAAAAGTTCCTGCCGTTGTCAGCTGTATTCCACAAAATGCCCAAAAATATAGTGCTATAGCTGAAGAAGCTGGTTGCGATATTTTTATTATTCAATCAACGGTGGCGACAATCAAGCATATTGCTACAGAATACAAAGTGGTGGATATTTCAAAGTTAATCAGTGAAATTAAAATTCCGGTTATTATCGGTAACAGTGTAACCTATGATGTAGCCTTGGAATTAATGGAAGCCGGCGCTGCCGGTTTGTTGGTAGGCATCGGGCCCGGGGCAGCGTGCACGACGCGCGGTGTTTTAGGTATTGGTGTCCCCCAGATTACGACGACAGTTGATTCGGCTGCTGCCCGCGACCATTTTTATAAAAGGACGGGAAGGTATGTTACGATTATTACCGATGGCGGGATGCGCATCGGTGGTGAAATATGCAAAGCTTTTGCCGCTGGAGCGGATGCCGTTATGGTCGGTTCAGCGTTTGCCCGGGCTCAAGAAGCTCCGGGGCGGGGTTATCATTGGGGCATGGCGACTTCACATGCCAATCTTCCCCGTGGTACACGAATCCGTGTCGGTACAACAGGTACATTGCAGGATATTCTATTTGGGCCGGCCAAGGTTGATGATGGCTCGCAAAATTTAGTCGGGGCCTTACAGACCTCGATGGGATCGCTGGGTGCGTCCAATATTAAAGAAATGCATGACGTCGAGATTATTATTGCGCCATCGATTCAAACCGAAGGAAAAGTTTTTCAGGTCGGCCAGCGCGTGGGGATGGGAAAATAACGTTAAATAAATGGCTGGTGATCATTTAAGAAACTAGAAAAGGTAAAAAGAAAATGCCTAAAAAAGACAAGAAAATCAAAAAGAAAATTGCCAAGAAACTTGCTGCCGGGAAACCCATAAAGAAGGTAAAGTTAAAATTTAGGGGAAGAAGGCATTCCAAAGTTTCCTCCAAGCATTACATGAGGAGGATATCAAAACTGAAAACTTTAAGAGGCCATACGGCTTCTATGAATATAAAGAGGCCCAAGAGCAAAGATGTTATTTTGGTTTTGGATTTTGGTTCACAATATACCCAGCTTATTGCCCGACGGGTAAGAGAGAATAAGGTTTACAGCAAAATAGTTCCTTACAACATTTCGGCTGATGAAATTATGGAGCAAAAGCCAAAAGGGTTGATTCTTTCCGGAGGGCCGATGAGTGTTTACGACAAAGGCGCACCGATGCCCAAAGAAGAAATTTTTAAGTTGGGCATTCCTATCCTTGGCGTTTGTTACGGGATGCAGGCGATTACGGAAATTTTTGGCGGTAAAGTTCAAAGCAGCCCGACCCGCGAATTTGGCCGAGCGGAATTGTTTATTGATAATAACCGGGATTTGTTTGCTAATTGCCCGACCAACTTGACCTGCTGGATGAGTCACAGCGATCAAATCAAGAAAATGCCGGCGGGTTTTACTGTTTCTGCGCATACTCTTAATGCGCCTGTCGCGGCAATTTCCAATAAAGCCAAAAAGATATACGGCGTGCAGTTTCATCCCGAAGTCGTGCACACCCAGCGTGGGACTCAGATTTTAAGCAATTTTCTTTTTCTTATCTGTGGCTGTTTGCCCCGTTGGACTGTTGATAAATTCGTTGATTTAAGCATCAAACAGATTAAAGAACAGGTTGCTGGTAAAAATGTCGTCTTGGCGTTAAGTGGCGGCGTTGATTCGGCGGTCGCGGCGATGATTTTGCACAAAGCCGTCGGGCGAAAACTTCATTGCATCTTTGTCGACAACGGATTACTGCGCAAAAATGAAGTCGCTTCCGTGCAGCGGACCTTTAAGGGAAATTTCAAAATGAACCTTTTGACGGTCAATGCTGAAAAGCGTTTCTTAGTCCGTTTAAAAGGTGTCGTTGACCCTGAGCAAAAGCGTAAGTTTATCGGCGATGAGTTTATTAAAGTTTTCTCCGAACGCGCCAAAAAAATTAAGAATGTGGATTTTCTTGCCCAAGGTACGCTGTATCCGGATGTCATTGAATCGTTTTCTCCGATCGGTGGCCCATCGGCTACAATCAAGAGCCATCACAATGTCGGCGGGCTTCCCAAGAACATGAAGCTGCAGTTAATTGAGCCTTTGCGTGAACTTTTTAAAGACGAAGTCCGCATTATTGGCAAGCATTTGGGCTTGCCGGAATCTGTTTTAAAGCGCCAGCCGTTTCCGGGCCCGGGTTTAGGTATCCGCGTTCTCGATGATATTACGAAAGAGCGCCTAGATATTTTACGTGATGCCGATGAAATTGTTATTGATGAGTTTAAAAAATCAGGGCTTTATGCAGAGGTATGGCAGTCGTTTGCCGTTTTACTTCCCGTTAAGACCGTTGGTGTTATGGGTGACCAGAGGACTTATGAAAACGTTATTGCCGTTCGGTGCGTTTCCAGCATTGACGGGATGACTGCGGATTGGGTCCAGTTGCCTTATGACCTGTTAGGGACAATTTCCAACCGCATCATCAATGAAGTTAAGGGTGTTAACCGCGTCGTTTACGACATCAGCTCGAAACCGCCGGCGACGATTGAGTGGGAATAATTTAATTTTTGATTTAATGATTTTCCTGCCGTAATTTGGGTAATTATGCAATCCAACGAGTACGTCCACTTACATGTTCACACGCAGTACAGCCTTCTCGATGGGGCCTGCCGCATTAAAGATTTAATCAAAAAAGCCGTTGAATGTAAAATGCCGGCCTTGGGGATGACCGACCATGGAAATCTTTTCGGCGCGATTAATTTTTACCAAACCGCCACTGCGATGGGAGTCAAGCCCATTATCGGTGTCGAGGCGTATGTGATGACGCACGGAAGCCGCTTGGAACGATCTCCACGTCAAAGAGGAGATGTTTCGCATTTGGTATTGTTTGCGCGCGATGAAGGCGGTTATAAAAATCTCATCAAATTGGTTTCCTCGGGTTACCTGGAAGGTTTTTATTATTCTCCCCGCATGGACAAAGAAATTTTGGCCAAGTATTCCGAGGGGTTGTTGTGCACGTCGGCTTGCCTTAAAGGCGAGGTGGCCTGGCATTTATCGCAGAATAATTATAATGCCGCCCTTAAAGCCGCGGATGATTTCGTCAAGATCTTCGGTAAAGGAAATTTTTATCTGGAACTCATGGACCATCGTCTTGATGAGCAGAAAAAGGTTAATGAAGGGCTGTTAAAAATTGCCAAGGATTTGGATCTGCCGCTCGTTGTGACTAACGATGTGCACTACCTTGAACGCGATCAATCTACCGCTCACGAAGCACTGTTGTGCATTCAAACGCAAACTCTCTTGAATGATCCCAACCGCATGCGTATGAAAACGGATCAATTTTTCTTTAAGGATCAGGCAATGATGTATCAGGAATTTGGCTGGGCGCCCCAAGCGTTAAGAAATACTTTGGAAATTGCTGAGAAGTGTAACCTTAAAATGGATTTCAGCAAGATTCATTTGCCTGAATTTCAACCACCGGCGGGGAAAACCAAAGAACAATATTTGCGTGATTTATGCCAGGAAGGCTTGCGGAAACGTTATGAGCGCCCGACCAAAGAGGTTTTAGACCGCTTGGAGCACGAACTGCGCGTGGTTGAGAAAATGGGTTATGTCGGATATTTTCTGATTGTCTCAGATTTTATTAATTTTGCCAGAAGCCAAGGCATTCCCGTCGGGCCAGGCCGAGGCTCAGCGGCGGGAAGCATCGTCAGTTATCTCTTGGGGATCACGGATTTGGATCCGCTCAAATACGGCCTTTTGTTTGAGCGTTTCTTAAACCCTGAGCGTACCGGTATGCCTGATATTGATATCGATTTTTGCTACGAGCGCAGAGGCGAGGTCATTGATTATGTCACAAAAAAATATGGTAAGGAAAATGTTGCCCAGATTATCACCTTCGGGACGATGCAGGCCAGGGCCGCCATCCGCGATGTGGGCCGGGTCATGGGGACCGCTTACGCCGACGTGGATAAAATTGCCAAGTTAATTCCGGCGGAATTAGACATCACCATTGAAAAAGCTCTGGTTAAAGAGCCGCAGCTAAAGAAATTGTACGACGAGGACAAAACAGCAACCGACATTCTTGATACCGCTCAAGTGTTGGAAGGCCTGACCCGCCATGCCTCGACGCACGCCGCGGGCGTCGTCATTGCCGACAAACCTTTAAACGAATATATTCCTTTATTTAAAACAAGCGATGACCAGATCACCACCGGTTACGATATGGACGGGATTGCCAAGATCGGCCTTTTGAAAATGGATTTTCTGGGTTTACGCACGCTGACGGTCATTAGCGAGGCCGTGAAATTAATCAACAAAATTCATGGGCTTAGTTTGGATATTAATACGATTTCTTTAGACGACCCTAAAACATATTCTTTATTAAGCCACGCCAACACCTTCGGTGTGTTCCAGCTGGAAAGTGCCGGCATGCGTGACCTTTTGAAGAAAGTTAAACCCAGCGAATTTGAAGATATTATCTCAGTCTTGGCGCTTTATCGCCCGGGGCCGATGGGTAGCGGCATGTTGGATGATTTTACCAAACGCAAACGTGGCGAGGTCAAGATTGTCTATGACCACCCCAAACTTGAGCCGATCTTAAAAGCCACTTACGGGATTATTGTTTATCAGGAGCAGGTTATGCAGATTGCCGTCGCGTTAGCAGGATTTACTTTCACACAGGCCGATCATCTCCGCCGAGGGATGGCGAAAAAAATTCCTTCGGTGATGGAAAAAATGCGCAAGGATTTTGTCGACGGCTGCGGCAAGTCAAGCCAGATTAAGGAGGATAAAGCCAATAAACTTTTTGACTTGATTGATTATTTCTCCGGTTACGGTTTCAATCGCAGCCATTCGGCGGCCTACGCGATAATTTCGTATCAAACGGGGTATCTTAAAGCCAATTATCCGGTTGAATTTATGTGTGCTTTACTCACCAGTGAAAAAGATAATACCGATAAAGTTGTCGAGTACATCAAAGAGTCCGAGGCGATGGGAATTAAAGTTTTGCCTCCGGATATTAATGAAAGTTATAGTACGTTTAGCGTTATTGATAATAAAACCATCCGTTATGGCTTGTTGGCGGTTAAAAATGTCGGCGGCTTGGCAATTGAATCCATTGTTGAAAGCCGCAAGAGCGGTAAGTATGCGTCAATATTTGACCTTTGTGAACGGATTGATCATCGTCTGGTGAATAAAAAAGTTTTTGAAAGTTTAATCAAGTGTGGCGCCATGGACAGTTTTGGGCTATTGCGCGCGCAATTAATGGCGGTCATGGAAAAGGCGCTTGCGTGGAGCATGAAGACACAAAAAGAGAAAACAGCGGGGCAGGTTTCCTTTTTTGAGATGGGTGAAGAAAAAGGTTTTAAGAAAGACGCTCCGGAAATTCCCGTCGTCAAAGAGTGGAGCACGCCGGAAATTCTTGCCAACGAAAAAGAAGTTTTGGGGTTTTATTTAAGCGGCCATCCACTGGCGCATTACCAGGTGGAAATCAAAGAATTTACGAGCTTTTCGACAAAAAAACTGGCCATGGCGGTTGATGAACAGGAAGTGCGGCTCGTTGGGCTTCTTAATAATGTCAAGTTGACCAATACCAGAAAAAATAATGAGCGCATGGCGATCGTTCGCATTGAAGATATGGAAGGCGAGGTGGAGGGTGTTATTTTTCCAAAAGCGTACCAGAATTTAGCCGAATACCTTAAAGAAGGCGATGTTGTTTTTGTCAAAGCCAGGGTGAGTTTCCGGGATCAGGAACCAAAGTTGATTGTTAATGACCTACGGCCCATTCGAGAAGTTTACGCATCGATTAAATCGATTAAGGTCGATTTAGGCAATGTCGATGAAGCCGGTTTGCAGGATTTAAAAAACAGGCTTTTGAGTTTTCCAGGTGATATTCCCGTCTATCTGCAACTTAATACCCAATCGCATAAAAGCGTTCAAATCCTTGTCGGGCAGGACATGTACGTCTCACCCAATGAGGAATTGATGAACGAAATCAAAGAACTAATCGGCAAGGAACATTTCTCTGTTACTCTTTAATTAGAGGAATATAATGCAAATATCAGCGTTTAAAAAACTTAATATATCATGGGTATTTGTTGTTTTATCAATCGCCTTTAGATGTTCTTTCATTTATGCAGAACAAGGAGATGAAAATATGAAATCTGAAAAAGCCATTGTTGCGGGAGGGTGTTTTTGGTGCGTTGAGTCTGTTTATAAAGGCATTCCCGGCATTATTGATGCCGTTTCCGGTTATACCGGGGGTAAAGTTGATAATCCAAGTTATGAAGCCGTCAGCAGCGGTTCAACCGGCCATACGGAAGCCGTGGAAGTTACCTTTGACCCGGCGAAGATTTCTTACGAAGAAGTCCTGAATGTTTTCTGGCGGGACATTGACCCGACGGATACTGGTGGGCAATTTGCTGACCGCGGTTCGCAGTATCACACCGCAATTTTTTACTTAAACGATGAACAAAAGCGCATTGCGGAAAAATCTAAGGCCGATTTGCAAGCCAGCGGCCTTTTTAAAAAGCCGATTGTCACGCAAATTCTTCCGGCCGGAAAATTTTTCCGTGCCGAGGAGTATCATCAGGATTATTCCGATAAACAACCTCAGCATTACAAAATGTATCGTTACGGTTCAGGGCGGGAAGAATTTGTAAACGAAACGTGGAAGAATATTCCCAAGGTTTGTCCGTTACCGAGAAAGGCGGTTAAACCAATGACCAAAGAATTCACCAAGCCGGATGACAAGGTATTAAAAGAAAAATTAACGCCGCTTCAATATAATGTCACACAAAAAGAAGGGACTGAGCCGCCTTTTAAAAATGAATATTGGAATAATCACCGCGAGGGGATTTATGTTGATGTCGTTTCCGGCGAGCCTTTATTTAGCTCAAAAGATAAATATGATTCCGGCACCGGCTGGCCAAGTTTTACTCGGCCGCTTGATGACGGTAACATTGTTGAGAAGACCGATAAGAATTTATTTATGGAGCGCACGGAAGTGAGAAGCAAGCATGGCGATTCTCATTTGGGGCATGTTTTTCCTGACGGGCCTGAGCCGACCGGGACACGTTTTTGTATGAACTCTGCGTCGCTTCGGTTTATTCCGAAGGAAGATTTAGAGAAAGAAGGTTACGGCCAATATAAGGGGATTTTTGAAGATAAAAATAAGCATTAAGGCCTTTTGAACCGTTGACATTATTACGGTGTTATGTTACACTTTTAACATCATGAATAAATTAACGAATCAAAAACATCATTCCTCTTGTACCCCTGTCATTGCGACAGGCGTTATGCTTTTTCCGGCATGGAGAAAGCGCGCAAGAGGCGGTGTGTCTTGATTCGTTAGTTAAATAAAAAATTTAAAGTCTTATCAAGCCACCGATTCTTAAAAAAGTCGGTGGCTTTTTTGTTTTTTATACCGATATATCGGTATAAAAAACAACCCCCACGGCTTGATTTGATTTTTACCGGAAGTTACGAAGCAGTTGTGGGAAAAATCAAATCAAGTGGGGGTAAGGCCCGACCCCGCTATCTTGCTGTCGCAAGAAAACAGCGGGGTCAATT
>CAZVZR010000006.1:0-66457 GCA_964630825.1 uncultured Planctomycetales bacterium
GCCACCCCAGTTTTTTATAAACTTTAAGCCTCTGTAACTAGAAAAGTTGCAGAGGTTTTTGTTTTTACAACCGAGAGGACGTTAGAGTCTTTTGGATGTCCTCTGAACATAATTTAATCCCACCAGTTACACCTTAGTACAATTGATTCTTTTTGATCTCCCCCTAGAATAAAATTATGCAAATAGAAGAATTACAACTTAAGAAGAGTGACAAGGCATCCTTAAACAAGAAAGAAATTTATATTTTGGATGATGAGGAGTCAGTGCTCCGCTCGCTTAAAGTGCTTATGGTTAGTTACGGATTTGTAGTCGACACATTTTTTTCTTCAGAAGAGTTTTTTACCACGGTGCCGAACAGCGCTAAGGGTTGTATGATTCTGGATATTCATATGCCGGGATTAAATGGGTGGGATACACAAGAAAGACTCACGAAAGAAGGATATAACCTCCCAGTTATTGTGATTTCGGCGGATAGAGATGACAGTTTTAAGGAAAAGGCTTTAAGAGCAGGAGCCGCGGGTTTTTTACAAAAACCATTTGAGGATCACTATCTGCTCCATATGGTAAATCGAGTGTTTAATCGTCTTGGAGCAATAAAAAAGAAAGGGATATCGCATGAAAAGATTAACCACAAAGATTGTACATAAGAAGAAGGCCGTGTCTTTATCAAAGAATAAGAAAGATTTGAAGCTTAAAAAACAACAGAGAGTCAAAGCCACTAAAATTATAAAACCATCGGAGGAGAAAATTGAAAAAGTAACATTATTAAATGCCAACCAAGTTAGAACGTCCTTAAAAAATCTAATTGGCTGGCAAGCAAATGACAATCATAAGATGATCTATCGTGAATTCATATTGCAGGATTTTATGGCAGCTATTAATCTGATCGATCGTATCGCTGAAATTGCGGAAGATGAAAAACACCATCCGGATGTTCATTTGACACAATATCGTAATTTGCGTGTTGGGATAACAACGCATGAAGTGGGTGGGCTTTCTGAGAATGATTTTAACGTAGCTATGAAGATCAATGATCTGCCTGTGGAATTGAAACATTAAAGGAGTTTTGCGATGGACAACCGAAAGGTAGGAGTAAAATGAAGAAAATATTTTTTTTAATGTCAGTCATTTTTTTATCTTGTGCCATTTCCATTGAAGCAGAGGCTGCAATTGAGATGAACCAAAACAATGAGGCAGGTTCAAACAGTGACATTTTAGAAAATGGGAACGCTACTCAAGCAAACACGACGTCAAAAGTTGCTGAGGACAATGACCGTAAAGATGTAAATAACGATTCTACTAATAAATCGGATTTTGATAAACAGGCGGACGGTTCTCTTTCTGTTCATATACAACAAATGCTTTCAAGTAATGTTCAACTATCTGGAAAAGTAGCTAATTTAAAAGTTATCGCTGTGGATGGACGAGTAACGCTACAGGGGATGGTGAATAGTGAGGAAGAAAGAGCAAGTATCGTTGATCAGGTTGAAAATATGGCGGGAGTAGATAATGTTGATGATCAAATAAAAATTGAGAGTAAATAAGAGGACTCCATAACATGAACACGATTACTACCAAAGATAGCACACAAATCTACTACAAAGACTGGGGTTCGGGTCAGCCCGTCTTATTTAGTCACGGATGGCCACTCAGTTCGGACAGTTGGGAGGCTCAAATGCTTTTTTTGGCCTCCAATGGTTATCGCTGCATTGCTCATGATCGTCGCGGCCACGGCCGGTCCAGCCAGCCGTGGAATGGTAATGATATGAATACTTATGCTGATGACCTTGCCACTTTAATGGATACGTTAGATTTGAAAAACGCCGTCTTAATCGGCTTTTCCGCCGGCGGCGGTGAAGTCGCTCGTTATATTGGCCGCCATGGGACGAAGCGTGTGGCTAAAGCCGTGTTGGTTGCAGCCGTGCCACCGCTTATGCTAAAGACCGCAGCCAATCCCAGTGGCTTGCCAATCGAAGTGTTCGACGGCATTCGCGATAACTCAATTGCTGATCGTTCCAAAATGTATAAGGATATTGCCAGTGGGCCATTTTTTGGTTTTAACCGGCCGGGCGCAAAAATTTCTCAGGGTATGATTGATTGGTTTTGGCTGCAAGGGATGAAAGCCGGCCACAAGAATACTTTCGATTGCATCAAAGCGTTCTCTGAGACGGACTTTACCGAGGACCTTAAAAAATTTGATGTGCCGACCTTGATCATCCACGGTGACGACGACCAGATAGTACCGATCGGCGCTTCAGGCCTGGCCTCCTCGAAACTCGTCAAGAATTCAACCTTGAAAGTATATAAAGGTGCACCACATGGTTTGGCCGACACGCACAAGGAACAACTCAACACCGATCTTTTAG
Source organism: uncultured Planctomycetales bacterium (assembly GCA_964630825.1). Classification (GTDB taxonomy): domain Bacteria; phylum Omnitrophota; class Gorgyraeia; order Zapsychrales; family Zapsychraceae; genus CAZVZR01. The sequence continues at coordinate 2,367 of CAZVZR010000006.1, forward strand.
CTTTTCTTAAAATTTAAGGCATTTTATTTTTAAAATACATTACGATTTTTAATAGGTTATCAAAAAGGAGCACTACATGACTACAACTACAATGACTGACGAACAAAAGAAACTGCAGGATCGCATGAAGGAATATTCAACACCAAATAAAAATCATGATGTGCTCAAGTCTTTCGTTGGAAACTGGAAGGCAAATGTTAAAGTATTGATGGATCCGAAGGGTCCACAGGAATTTGAAGGGACAAGTCAATCTAAGATGATTATGGACGGACGTTTTATTGAACAAACGTTTCATGCAACGATGATGGGACAGCCTTATGAAGGGCGAGGCATTTGGGGTTATAACAATTTGCGTAAAGAGTATTCTGGTTTATGGATTGACAATAAGTCAACCGGTACGATGGTGAGTTTTGGAAAATATGATTCTGCCTCTAAAACTTTAACTGAAGAGGGTACGATGTCCTGCCCAGGTTCCGAAGAAACTAATGGGTGGTACAAGGCAGTTACGATATTGAAGGATGCTAATCATTACACTTATGAATCCTATAGGAAGGATAAGGACGGCAAGGAACTTAAAACTATGAGCATAACCTATACACGATCTTAAGAGGAGGCGGTAAATGGCCAGTAATACTCAAATTCAAAATAATGTATTAACTATTACCCGTATTTTTGATGCGCCTCAAGAGTCCGTGTGGAAAGCGTGGACCGAACCAGAACGGGTCATGCGCTGGTGGGGCCCAAAGATTTTTACTTCACCGTCATGTAAAATTGATTTTCGTGTTGGCGGCAAATATCTTTTCTGTATGCGCTCAGACAGTGGGCCTGAGGCGTGGCAAAAAGGAATCTGGAGTACGGGAGTATATAAAGAAATCATACCGATTGAAAAGATTGTTTATACGGACAGTTTTGCCGATGAAGAGGGCCATGTTGTGCCGCCCGCGCATTACGGAATGAATAATTTTCCAGCAGAAATGGCTGTGACACTAACCTTTGAAAAAGTAGATGGCGATAAAACCAAAATGACCTTGCAACAAGTCAGCTTACCCAGCGAGATGATGGAGGAGTGTCAGGTCGGCTGGAACGAATCCTTTGATAAACTTAATGAAAGTTTATAAAGTTTTATATCTTGTCTCATTAAACAGGTTCTAACCTTCTTGAGCCAGCGACCCCAGATTAGACGATGAAGCCCTTTTGCTAACAAGTGAAAGGGCTTTTTGCAGGTCAAAAAAGATGAAACAAGAGAAACCCAGAAAAATGTTATGAGCAATTCCGATACCGATAAAGTTTTCAGTGGTTCGATTTCAAAGCTTTACGAAACGTACCTAGTCCCGCTGATTTTTGAGTCCTACGCCATGGATTTGGTCAATCGGTTAGCTTCGAGATCTGTCACTCGCGTACTTGAAATTGCCGCCGGTACAGGTGTGGTGACGCGTGCCTTAACGTCTGCGCTGCCTGAACACGTTTCTATTGTCGCCACGGATTTGAATCAGCCGATGCTGGACTATGCTTGCGCGATTGGCACCAAGCGACAGGTCGAGTGGCGTCAGGCGGATGCGATGCAGCTACCTTTTGGAGACAGAACGTTTGATACGGTTGTATGTCAATTTGGAGTGATGTTTTTCCCTGACAAGTCTAAAGCATTTTCAGAGGTACGGCGAGTACTCAAGCCGGGAGGTATTTTCATTTTCAACGTCTGGGATCGGATTGAGGAGAACGAATTTGCTCATACCGTGACGATGGCACTCGAACCTCTTTTTCCTAAGGATCCGCCGCGCTTCCTCGCGCGCACGCCCCACGGTTACTTCGACCAGGCGATTATTAAACGGGACCTGGCCAGTGGCGGATTTATTACATCACCCCAAATTACTACAGTTGCGGCGCGCAGTCGGGCAAAATCTTCCAGGATTCCAGCAATCGCCTACTGTCAAGGGACTCCATTACGCAACGAGATTGAAGCGCGCGATGCTTCGCGGCTCAGCGATGCAACCGACGTCGCGACGGAAGCAATCGCCCAACGGTTCGGGCGAGGGGAAGTGGACGGCAAAATACAGGCACACATTGTCACCATTGATAATTAAAATCATTTGCACGTAGAGTTATAAGCCAGCGACTCCATAATAAAACCCTTGTAACTTTTCAGTTACAAGGGTTCTTTCTTGACTTAACTTTTTAAATCCAATGGCGTTTTTAGGTAAACGCGCTCATGCCGGTGATCGCGCGGCCCACGACCAAACTGTTAATCTGTTTTGTTCCCTCGTAGGAATACAAAGCTTCCGCATCGGCGAGGAAGCGGCCCACATTATGTGAAAGCAGGATGCCGTTTCCGCCCATCAATTCTCGGGACATGCTTGTGATTTGTCGGCAACTGACCGTACAAAATATTTTAGCGAGAGATGCTTGTTCATCGGAAATTTTCCCCAAGTCTTGCAATTGGCTCAAACGCACAACCATGCATTGCATCGCCGTAAGTTGAGAGAGCATCTGTGCCAACATGTCTTGAGTCATTTGAAAGCCGGCTATTGGCCGTCCGAACTGCTCGCGCTTCATCGTATACGCCAACGTATTTTCATACGCGCCTTTGGCACAGCCAACGGCTTGCCAGGCGACTCCAGCGCGCGTTTTTTTAAGAACATAGGCGGTGTCTTTAAAGGAGTTTCCTTTTTGAAGGCGCCGTTCTTCCTTTACTTTACAGTCCTTCAGTGTGATGATCGCATTCTGAACAGTGCGCAGGGATAGTTTGTGTTCAATCTTTTCAGTCGTTAAACCCGGTGTTTCACGGTCGAGGATAAAGCCTTTGACTTGGTGATCATCTTCATCTTTCGCCCAAAGGATAATATAGTCGGCAAATGTCGCATTCCCGATCCACTTTTTTTGCCCATTAATTGTCCATGTATCGCCGTTACGTTTGCAGGTTGTTTTTAAGCCCATCGAAGCAGCCGATCCCACGTCGGGTTCAGTGAGGCCGAAGGCCCCGATTTTGTCCATGGCGATCATCGGAGGTAAAAACTTTTGCCGTTGTTCATCGGACCCGCACAAGTCGATCGAATTCATCGCCAGCCCACAATGAACGCCCCAAAAAGTACAGATGGAGGTGTCGGTCCGAGCGATTTCTTCACCGATCATTCCTTCCAATAAATACGATCGCCCCTGGCCACCCACCGATTTATCGAATGTTAACCCTGAGATATTTAATTTTTTAAGGCCATTGATAATTTGAAAGGGGAATTCTGCTTTGCTCCAATATTCATTGGCTATGGGCGCCACTTCGGCCAGCATGAATTCACGGACCTTGCCCAGAAGTTTTTGGTCCTCATCCGGCAACAAACCTCGAATGTCGTAAAAGTCACAATTAATCGGCGGAAATTTCGGATTTTTGCGTTTTTTGATTTTCCGTGCCTGATCCAAAAGTAAAAGAAGGCTCTCGGAGTCCATTTCTTTTAAAAATGAAAGAATGTGGGGAAGGCTGGCGAGTTTGACCAGGTCTCCTTTGAAATGTTTTTCTGCTCCCTCATAAGAACGTTTTAAATTTTCAGAAAAGGTATCCCAGAAATTTTCCAATTTAGCTCCCGTCATTTTTCCACATTTCCTATTAGAAGGAAATGACGAGGCTCGTCATGTACCTATGGTACATGACGGCCTTATTGGTTAGGAAAAGTTAAAATCGTTAGCACAAACGCTTATATATCTTCTTTTTATTAGTGTAAATTGTGTTACGATTGGGCGCAATCTTTACTTGCACTTTATTGCGATCGTTATTATCTAATCCCTAATCTCATTTGCCGGCCACATCTGATGATAAGCGAGCGGTCAGTGGGAAGAATTTCTTTTTGGTCATTATGAGGCTACGTAGTAGAATAGGCATACCATTACCGAGCCGCCCTAAAATGTTTCGATAGATCACATGAAAAATACAGAAACCGTTAAAATAAGAGTCATGACGTATAATGTTCATAGCTGCCGGGGATTGGACGGAAGAGTGCTTCCTCAGCGGATTGCCGAAGTCATTGAGCAATTCAATCCTGACTTGGTTGCGTTACAGGAACTGGATGTGAATCGAAGAGGGAGCAATAGGATGGACCAGCCTCTTTTAATCGCGCAACACCTGCGCATGCAATGCCATTTTCAGCCGGCAATCGCCCTCGAAGGGGAACATTATGGTATTGCGATTTTGAGCCGCTATCCTTTTGAAATTAAAAAATCAGGGGATTTGTCAAGTCACCTTCCCAAAGCTGCATTGAAGAGAAATTCTCTTCCTCTGTTAAAATATTTTTTTGAACCCCGGCATGCTATATGGGCTTTGGTTACAGTTGGCGGGAGGGAAATCTATTTTATCAACACCCATCTTAGCTTACGGCCCCGGGAACGTTTGGAGCAAGTAAAAAGTCTTTTGGGCCAGGAATGGTGTAATATGGATGCGCATAAAGTGCCAACCATTTTTTGCGGTGATTTTAATGAAGGCCCGCGTTCTCGTGGCTACCGTTTGCTTAAAACATCCTTTAGCGAGGTTAAATCTTTCATGAACTATAAAAGTTCTAGAAAAACACTATTCAGTTGCTTGCCTCTTCTTGAAATAGACCACATATTTTTTAAGGGGGACCTTCGCGTCGAATCGGTCAATGTCCCGGCGACAGCTTTAACAAGAATCGCTTCCGATCATCTGCCGGTTATTGCCGATTTTTTTATTAATCGAGGTCATTTATAATGGAAATCCTTCCTTTATTCATCATTGCTTTTCAGATTTATATCGTCTTTACGGTTATTGTGCTTTTATTGGATAATCGGGAACCATCGGAGACATTTGCCTGGATTTTTGTTTTTATCCTTTTTCCGGGATTTGGTTTTGTTCTTTATTTGTTTACGGGCCGCAATTGGAAAAGAAGCTACGATCAAAAAAGAAAACTTCCACAATATATTGCAAAAAATCTTCTCGCATTGTTTAAACCAATCGATGAGGTACAAGAGAAGTTTGTCAAGTCGATGACAAGCCAATCGAATTTATACCTCGATGATTTGATGACGCTTTTATACCGAAATTCCAAATCCTTGTTAACCTTAAACAATAAAGTTAAGGTTTATCATCGGGGAAAAGAAAAGTTTGAAGATCTATTAAGCGATATTAAGGCGGCGAAAAATTTTATCCATCTGCAGTATTTTATCTGGTATTCCAATGATGCTTTGGGAAAAAAATTAAAAGAACTGCTCATTGAAAAAGCCAAAGAAGGGGTTGAGGTTAAGATCCTTTACGATTATTCCGGCTGCTTGTTGACGTTAGGGCGCGGTTATATCCGATCATTGCGCAAAGCCGGCATCCTGATTTATCCATTTTTTAATTATATTTCTGCTTTTAAAATGCATACGTTTAATTATCGAAATCATCGCAAGATCGCCGTGATCGACGGCAAAATTGCTTATACGGGCGGCATGAATGTCGGCCAGGAGTATATTGATGGGGGAAAGAGGTATAAGTCTTGGCGGGATACGCACATGAGATTTGAAGGGGATGCTGTCAACATCCTCCAGGCGATTTTTGCGATCGATTGGTATAATACCGTGCCTAAAGAAGATATTTTTGAGAAGAAATATTTTCCAACGCTGCCTGAAAAGTTTGAATTAACCGGAGATCTTCCGGTGCAATTCCCGACATCCGGATATGATTCTCCCTGGCCAGCGATCATGCATTTATATTTTGCCTTTATTACCTTGGCTCAGAAAAATATTACTATTGTTTCGCCATATTTCATTCCTGATGCAAGTTTACTAGTGGCCCTTAAAACAGCAGCAATGCGGGGTATCAAAGTGACCGTGCTAATGGCCGGTGTTTACGATAATCCTATACCCTATTGGGCCGCATTTTCTTATTTTGAAGAACTGCTCAAGTCAGGGGTAAGGATATTTCAATACCAAAAAGGATTTATGCATGCCAAGATTTTATCCTGTGATGGCCGAATGTGTTCGATGGGGACAGCCAATTTTGACATTAGAAGCTTGAAGTTAAATTACGAGGTTAATGCAGTGTTCTATGACGAAAAACTGACTAAGGAAACAGATCAGCAAATTTCCAAAGACTTAGAGGGCTCAAGGGAAGTCACGTTGGCGGATTTTAAGAAAATTTCATTATTGGTCCGTCTTAGAAATTCCCTGGTGAGGCTTTTTTCCGCTTTACTTTAGAATAATAGGGACAGAGCCCTATTACTCAGCACACACTTCAAGTAATGGAGGAATTCAGAATATGGAAATCAAAAGAAGTGGCTCACAGCCTTCAACCAAAGGATCGGCTGAGTATTTTACCGGCACGGTGCGCGTTGATCCGTTGTTTCAAGTAAAAGATCCCGCACGGGCGGTGGGAAACAGTGTTACCTTTGAGCCCGGCGCTCGGACAGCCTGGCATACCCACCCATTGGGTCAGACTTTGATCGTAATCGCAGGTTTAGGGCGGGCGCAGCGTTGGGGAGGCCCCATCGAAGAAATCCGGCCGGGCGATGTAATTTACTTTGCACCGGATGAAAAGCATTGGCATGGCGCGACACCAACCACGGCCATGACGCACATCGCCATTCAAGAACAGCTCGATGGCAAAGCGGTTGATTGGCTGGAAAAAGTCACCGACGAGCAATACGGGCGTGAAAATTGAGATGTTTTGTTAACATGGCATCCGATGTTATTTAATTCGTATATCTTCATATTCGTTTTTCTCCCTGTAACATTTTTTCTTTTTTATCTTTTTTCAAAATATAAGAAATTTTCCATGGCGAGATCTGTGCTTCTTGTCGCCTCCTGGATATTTTATATTTTCTGGAGCTGGAAGTTTTTTCTTTTATTTTTGGCAAGTGTGGTTGCCAATTATTGGATCAGTGTCGGTGTGCAAAAGCGCCCCGACAAATGGCTTTTTACTTTGGGAATGGCCATTAATCTTGGACTTTTGTTTCTTTTTAAATACGTTACCTTCGAGAATTCAGAATATATCCGTTCACTCTTAAGTAAATTCCACTTGAACTGGCATTTAGAGAATATTGTTTTACCATTAGGAATTTCTTTTTATACTATCTCCAAGATCACCTACCTGGTTGACTCTTATAAAGGACACATTAGAACTCCTGCGTTCAGAGACTATGCCCTTTTTGTGAGTTTCTTTCCGCATCTTATTGCCGGCCCCATTCTTTATCATAAGGAGATCATTCCTCAATTCTATAAGCGTGAAACTTATTATTTCAATTATCAAAATATCAGTATGGGTCTCTTTATCTTTATTGTCGGGCTTAATAAAAAGGTGATCATTGCTGATTGGTTAGGGACGTGGGTGCGGCCAGTCTTCGGTAACCCCTTCCAATTGGGATTTGTAGAAACCTGGGGAGGCTCCATAGCTTTTGCATTTCAATTGTATTTTGATTTTTCAGGGTATTCAGATATGGCGTCTGGTTTAGCCAAAATGTTCAATATCGAATTTCCGATAAACTTTAATGCGCCTTATCAATCGGCCAATTTTATTGAGTTTTGGCGGCGTTGGCACATGTCGCTTTCTCAATTCTTGCGTAATTACATTTATATTCCATTGGGAGGGAATCGTAAGGGGGAGCTGCGGCAATATTTTAATGTCATGGCCACTATGTTGATTGCCGGATTTTGGCATGGGGCCGGATGGCATTTCCTGCTATGGGGAGGGCTCCACGGATTTTTTATCTGTTTTAATCATTGGTGGGAAAAACATGTCAGGGTCCCTGTGTATAAACCTTTGGCCATTTTTATCACCTTTATCTGTACGGTTTTTACGTGGGCCTTTTTTAAAGTCCACAGCTCTTGGGATGTCGTCCATTTTATAAAAGGCATGTCGATGCAAAAAGGTTTTTATAATATCCATAAAGATCTCTTCCCTAACGCTGGCATACGTTATTTGACTTTTTTAGCGTTATACATTTTCATTCAATTGACTCCTGAGCTTTCCGACGCCATCAGGGCGAAATTTTCTAAATCCGTATTACATTGGAGTTGGGGGATCGGGGCGGGCATTATATTTGCCCTCGCCTTGTTTTTTATAACCACAAGAAGCGAATTTTTATATTTTCAGTTTTAATTCTTCTTAAATGAAAGAATACCGCCATTTTTTTATAACAACTTGTTTTACTGCTTCTTTTCTTCTGGGAGTAGTGGCTTCATTTAACCTGCATTACGATTATTCAAAAGTATTTGTCCCGCGTGGTTTTTATTATGAATTTGTCGATATGCTCAACAAGGATAATTATATCTTCGGGAGGGGGAATATAGACAAGCGTTTTTTAAAAGAAGCCTTGATTAAGACCAATAAGGTCCCGGAAATTGTCTGCCTGGGGAGCAGCCGCATCATGACCTTGCATGGAGAAACTTTTTCCAAAGAATTTCTCAATCTGTGGATGGATGGTGCCAGGGTCCGTGATTATCTGGGTTTGCTGGGGATTTATCAATATTATCATCATCAATTTCCTCAACATGTGATTTTGAGCGTAGAACCTTGGTTTTTTAATCCGACGGCGAGAAACACGCTTTGGGCGCCACTCAAAGTTTACGCGCAAGATTTCTTAAGGCAGCCAAGTCTTTTTAAGGATTCTGTTTCTTGGTGGGATCAATTCAATCTCTTTATTCGCTGGATACCGTTTAGAAAGCTTTCTTTGTTGATCAATATTGATAATACTTATGCAAATTACAAAGATTTTATAAAAGGCCTTCCCTATCAGGGAATGAAGGAATTTCTTATATCAACAACAATTCCATCGGGCCTGGGAGGGGCCAACGGCAATTTATATTTTCCGGACGGATCGGCAAAAACTATTTCTCGGGGAGGAGAGCCGTCTGTGGAAGATGTGGAGAAAATGGCCCAAGGGGAGATCGTCAAGAATACGATGTATCAGGTAGAAGATTTTAATGATGTCGATAGGGTCGCCCTAGAGGAATTTAAAGCGCTCATTAATAAGCTGCAAAACAATGGTACAAAAGTTTACTTTTATTTCCCCCCTTATCACCCATTAATTTATAATCATATTTACAATACAGACAAATATGAGAAAGTGATCGTCATGGAAATGAATCTTTTTGATTTTGCTTATCAGAAAAAAATTCCTATCATTGGAAATTATGATCCTGCTATTGTCAAATGGGGAAAAGAAGCATTTTTTGATGAAACTCATCCGCGAGAGGAATATCTTAATAAATTGTTTTCTGAGAAAATTCATCTTTTTAACTGATGGATCGTTCCTTCACGGCTATGACACACATCGCTATTCAGGAACAGCTCAACGGCAAAGCGGTTGACTGGATGGAAAAGGTGAGCGACGCGCAATACCAAGGCTGATGTTTAGAATACAAAAGAAACGATTAAACAAGTTTTGGTGTTTTTAGCCAGTCTCTTTTTGAAATTAAAAAATTTTAATCAAAAAGGAATATTCCTTTATAATATTACTGTAAGGTCAGTTTGTAATGCTGACCGATGCGGAATTGTCACAACTAATCTAACAATTTTAAAAAGGAGAGACAATGTTAAAAGACTCGAGAATTAGAATGTTAGTTATAGTGTTTGTGGCTTTGTTTCTTGGGCTTAGTTTTACTGCGCCTCTTGTTTATGCTAAGGGGCACGGAGGAAACGGCGGTAATGCGTCTGGCCCCGGATCTGAGCCCAAAGGTTGGGATGAAGGAAAGAAGAAAGGCTGGAATGGTGGTGATGAACCGCCGGGATTAGCCAAGAAGCATAAGAATAAAAAAGGGCAGCATAAAAAGGGTAAAAAACATAAAGGTAATAAAGAAGAAGAGAAGGAAAATAAAGACGCGGAAAAGAACGAAACAGAGAAAAATTAGTTTAACTTTTAAAAGTGCTGGTATTTCGAGCAAAATTCGAGAAACCAGCACTTTTAAATGAAGCCTTAGGAAAAAGGACAGTGAATTTTCGAAGGTTTTGAGGAATCATATCAAAAACCGTTTTAACCAATACAAATAAGAGGAAAACCATGAGTAGAAATTTAATGGCAGTCGTAGCGGGTATGTTTATTTTAGGTATTACAAGTTTGGCAAACGCCGATTTTGTGGGCAATAAAGATTCCCAAACGTTTCATACCGAGCAGTGTCCATTAGTTAAACAAATGAAAGATGCCAATAAGGTTGCTTTTAAAACAGCTGCGGAGGCGGTTAAAGCAGGTTACACAGCTTGTAAGAAATGTAACCCTGTGGATGCCCCTGAAGTTGTGTTTGTCGGCAGCAAAGATTCCCAGAAATACCATAAGTTAGACTGCCGTATTGCCGCAAAGATTAAACCTGATAATTTGGTTAAATTTGCAAGCAAAAAAGAAGCAGAAAAGGCTGGCTACAAACCTTGTGCTATTTGTTTGCCATCGAACAAGAAGGCTGACGATAAAAAAGCTGACAAAGAAGATAAGAAATAAAATGGGTAAGGATATTTTCTGTTTAGAAAAATAATCTTTTGATCCTGTTGTGCAGATTCCACGAAAAGTCAAAAAATCTGGCCACCCCAGCCATTAACCCTCTGGGAAATAATAATTCCCAGAGGGTTTTTATTTTGGCGGATTTATAAAAATTAATTTTGATCAGGTTTACTTTACAAGGGAGGGGGAGTGAAAGTTTCTGCGCTTAAGAGTTTTGTTTGCCCAGTTGATGGACAGACATTGCTTAAAGAAAATAAAATCTTTCGGTGTGGCAAGGGACATGTTTTTGATGTGGCCCGTGAGGGGTATTGCAATTTTCTCTTGGTACAGCAAAAGGCTTCACTTGATCCGGGAGATAGCAAAGAAATGGTCGCTGCCCGGCGGCGGTTTCTCAATGAAGGGCATTTTGCCCAGCTTGCGGAGCATTTGTTTGAGCATGTTTGTAAAGTGATAAAGAAGCTGAATCACAGTATGCCGTTGCGGATTGTGGATGCCGGCTGCGGAGAAGGGTATTATTTGCATCAATTGAGTAAACTTGCCGCTGCAAACAAGCAAACAGCAAGCCTTGAACTCGCCGGATGTGATATTTCAAAGTGGGCGGTAAAAGCTGCGGCGAAACGATCGAAAGAAATTGCCTGGGTGGTGGCGGGAAATCGCCGATTACCGTTTGCGCCGGGCACAGTGGATTTAATTCTTTCTATTTTCGGTTTTCCGGATTGGGAAAATTTTAAAACGGTCCAGCCCAGCGGTGGCCGTGTGTTTTTGATTGATCCCGGGTCGGATCATTTGATCGAATTGCGGAAGATTATATACCCAGAGGTAAATTTGAGCCAGCTGCGTTCGCTTAAAACGGCAACGGAGGGTGGGTATATTTTGGAGTCGAACGACCAGCTTAAATATTCAGTGAGCCTTGAAAATAATTCGTCAATTCAGGATCTGCTGGCAATGACCCCGCACGCTTTCCGGATAACGCCAAAGGCACGGGAAGAAATTAGAACGTTAAAACGGTTGACCGTATCCGTGGATGTAAGGTTTCGAATTTTATGCCGAGGGCTTTAGAAGATCACACGTACTGGCCAGCCGCATAGCCGGATGCCCAGGCCCACTGAAAGTTAAATCCTCCCAAATGGCCGGTGACATCCATAACTTCACCGATAAAATATAATCCCGGGATTTTTTTTGCTTCCATAGTTTTTGAGGAAATTTCATTGGGGTCAACTCCACCGACGGTGACCTCGGCTTTGGCGTAGCCTTCGGTCCCACCGGGAATGATTTCAAAATTGTTTAATAATTTTCCAATTTTGCTTAATTGTTCCGGGGAATAATGGTTGAGCGGTTTGCTTTCAAGGAAATGCACGCACAAAATTTCGGTGAGGCGCGCTGGAAGATAGTCTTTGAGGAAGTTTTTTAAGGAGGTTTTTGAAGTTTGTTGGGCTTTAAGGACAGCGAACATATCCCGCCCGGGCAAAAGATTGATCCGAATAGGTTGCTTGGGTTTCCAGTAGGAAGATATTTGCAGGATTGCAGGGCCGCTCAAACCCTTGTGGGTGAATAAAATATTTTCACGAAAGCTGATATTTTCAAAAGAGACAATTGCATCCAGGGAAACCCCGGAAAGTTCTTTAAAAATGTGCAGGTCTTTTTCTTGAAACGTTAACGGCACTAAACCGGGCCGGCACGGATTGACTTTGATTTGAAATTGATCCGCGATTTTATACCCTAGGTTCGTAGCACCTAGGGTGGGAATAGAAAGTCCGCCGGTTGCGACCACTAAACTTTGAGATTGGAATGTTCCCTGGGAGCTTGAAAGGTAAAAAAGGTTTTTTGAGGCAATGTCCGTAACCTTGGCTTCAAGAAGAATCTCAACACTGTATTTGGCGCATTCTTTTTTGAGTAAATCGATGATGTTTTGTGAACTTTGGTCACAGAACAGTTGTCCCAGTTTTTTTTCATGAAAAGGAATTTTGTAGGTGTCAACCAGCGCGCAGAAATCCTGCGGGGTATAACGCGCTAGCGCTGATTTCTGGAAGTGAGGGTTTTGTGAAAGGAAGTTATTGGCGGTTGTGTGGATGTTGGTGAAATTGCAGCGGCCACCGCCGGAAATGCGGATTTTTTTACCAATAGCTTCATTGTGCTCCAGGACGACAACAGATCGCCCGCGTTTGCCGGCTTCGATGGCGCACATGAGCCCGGCTGCGCCCGCGCCAATGATTAAAACATCTTTATGTATTGGTTCATTTTTTTTCATGCTGATGGCATTTTATGTTTAATTTGGAGTATGGTAAATATAAAGATTCTTTTATTTGTGTTCTATTAAAAGCCTCCCAGAAAATATTTTTAATATGAAAAAGGAAAAACGTTGGACATAAACTGCAGCCGGAACTAATTAAAGTCAGGTTTTGTTTTCTCCTTGTCAGGAAGTTAAAGGCTCTCCCAAACATAGTTGACAAATTTTTATCTAGGGGTAAGAATATGGCTTACATGTCTACGCCAAACCATAATGCGCCAGGCTGGCCAGGCCTTCCTCCGCGTTTGACATCAAGTGCGAAGACCGGTGTCGGCACGGCGCACAATCATCAAAGCCCATTGTGGTTTACTCTCAGCCATGGGACTTTAAATGAACTTTATTATCCCGGTATTGATCAAGCCGCTACCCGCGATATGGAGTTTATCATCACCGATGGAAAGAATTTTTTTTCAGAAGAGAAAAGGCATGCCCAGAGCCGTACAGATTATTTGATAGAAGGAGTCCCGGCTTATCGACTCGTTAACACTTGCCACCAGGGTTTCTATCAAATCGAAAAAGAAATTCTCACCGACCCCACCCGGCCTGTTTTATTGCAGCGATCCCGATTCAAATTATTGAAAACGATGGAAGGTAGTTATCATTTATATGTTTTATTGGCGGCTCATTTGAGCAATTTTGGCTCTGGAAACACTGCCTGGGTTGAAGATTACAAAGGTGTTCCCATGGTGTTTGCTAAAAAAGATGGGAATGCATTAGCCTTGGCCTGTTCTGTTCCCTGGCTTAAACGGTCAGTGGGATTTGTGGGGGCTTCCGACGGATGGCAGGATTTAACGGCTAACAAACAATTGACACAGGAGTATCTGCTTGCCGAAAATGGCAATGTGGCGCTTACCGCTGAGATTGATCTAAAGCAAAGCAAAGGAGAATTTATCATCGCCGTAGGGTTCGGTGATGATGCTGCCGAAGCGGCCAATCGAGCGCGTGCCTCATTGCAAGAAGGTTTTGATAGCGCGCAAAAAAATTATGTTGATCGATGGAAAATTTGGCAAAAATCTTTGCTTAGCTTGGATAAGAAACAAAAAGGCGAGTATGGAAATATTTATCGGGCCAGTACGATGGTCATGCGTTCTCATGAATCGATGAATTTTCCGGGTGGGATGATTGCCAGCCTTGCTGTGCCATGGGGTTTTAGCAAAGGGGATGAAGATTTGGGCGGTTATCATTTAGTGTGGCCGCGCGATTTAGTTGAAACAGCCGGTGGTCTTTTGGCAGCCGGAGGAAATGAGAATGCTCGTCGTGTACTTGGTTTTTTAGAAGCTACTCAAGAAAAAGATGGGCATTGGGGGCAGAACATGTGGTTAGATGGCACTCCTTATTGGAGCGGTATTCAGATGGATGAAACTGCTTTGCCAATCCTTTTAGTAGATTTGGCATGGCGTGAAAAGGCGTTAACCAAGGAAGACAGGTTAAGATTTTGGCCCATGGTCCGGCAAGCGGCAATTTATTTGCTTCGTAACGGCCCGATAAGTCCCCAAGATCGCTGGGAGGAAGATGGGGGTTATACTCCCTTTACAATTGGTGCAGAGATCGCCGCACTACTAGCCGCAGCCGAGATGGCGGATTTAAATAATGAAGCATCCATGGCCACCTATCTACGAGAGGTTGCGGATAATTGGCACGCTGCTATCGACCGTTGGCTGTATGTTTCCGATACCGACTGGTGCCGCAAATACAATGTGAAAGGATACTACATCCGTCTCGCGACGATGAATGCCGGCGTAGAAGTACCTTCTCAAGAAAATGTGTTAATAAAAAATGTGACTTGTGATAAAGCCGTTCAATTGGCGGATCATTTGATCAGTCCTGATGCTTTAGCCTTGGTGCGTTTTGGTTTGCGTGCAGCGGATGATCCGCGAATCCTTGACACGGTCAAAGTTATAGATGCTTTATTAAAAACGGATATGCCTCAAGGAGCTATTTGGCACCGTTACAACGGCGACGGTTATGGCGAACATGAGGACGGTTCGCCCTTTGACGGCACAGGGATCGGCCGGGCGTGGCCACTGCTCACCGGCGAGCGGGCGCATTATGAAGTTGCCGCCGGGCAGACAAGCCAAGCGAATAAACTTTTAACGGCATTAGAGAATTTTGCCAATGAAGGCGGTTTGATTCCGGAGCAAATCTGGGATGCGGCGGATATTCCCGAGCGTGAGCTTTATTTCGGCCGGCCTTCCGGATCAGCTATGCCTTTGGTTTGGGCGCATGCTGAGTATGTTAAACTGTTGCGGTCTCTGCGCGATGGAAAAGTTTTTGATATGCCGCCGCAAACCGTCCGTCGCTATTTAGTTGAAAAGAAAACCTCCCCGCATATATTGTGGAGATTTAATTATCAGCGCAAATCAATGCCTTGCGGTAAAATACTGCGCATTGAAACAATGGCACCGGCGGTTATTCATTGGAGCGTGGATAATTGGAAAACATCTTTGGATGTCAAGGCGAGTGATACGGGGCTGGACATTTACGTTGCTGATTTGTCGACGCAGATGATCTCTGAGGGATCAGAAATTAAATTTACTTTTTATTGGCCGCAAGCCGACCGTTGGGAAGGCGCAGATTTTTCTGTTCAGGTGGCTTCTTAAGATGAGAAAGGAATAAATTTTATGGTCAAACATATTTATGAAAACAAGAAATTTCCTCAGGTGGTAATGCCCGAACAACCTGTCCGTAAGATTTTAAAAGGACAAAAGGCTTTGGTCACTGGTGCCAGTTCTGGGATCGGCAAGGCCACGGCCTTGGCTCTCGGCAAAGCTGGGGCAGCGGTGGTGATTAATTATGTTAAAGATGATGGCGGTATCGATGAAATGATTAAAGAGATCAAGGATTCCGGCAGTGATGCCTTTGGTTTTCAAGCGGATGTTTCTAAAGAGAACGAAGTCGAAGCGATGTTTAAAGAAATGTTTAAAAGATTCGGTACTATCGATATTCTGGTTAATAATGCCGGTATTCAAAAAGACGCGCCATTTGACCAAATGACGCTGGCAGATTGGCAGCGTGTCCTTGATGTAAATTTAACCGGGCAATTCCTTTGTGCGCGGGCGGCTATTCGAGAATTTAAGCGCCGCGGTATCAATCCCGAGGTCTCTTGCGCTGCAGGAAAGATTATTTGCATGAGTTCTGTTCATGAAGTCATTCCGTGGGGAGGGCATGTCAATTACGCCACATCTAAAGGCGGTGTTATGTTAATGATGAAAAGTATCGCGCAAGAGATGGCTCCTTATCGCATTAGGGTTAATAGTATTGGCCCAGGAGCAATTCGGACCCCCATTAATCATTCCGCTTGGGAAACACCAGAGGCATTAAAGGAACTTTTAAAACTTATTCCGTATCAACGTATTGGTGAACCGGAAGACATTGCTCGTATAGCGGTGTGGCTTGCTTCCGACGACACGGATTACATTAATGGGACCACCATTTTTGTTGACGGAGGCATGACCCTTTATCCCGGGTTTGCAACAGGTGGGTAAAAAAGATGGAACGTTTGAGTTATGAGAAATAATTAATTTTATTTTAATGATAACTTAATCTTTATTTTTATATTATAAATTAAAAAATAAAAAGGAGGCTGCTATGAAAAAAATAAAAGCTATTCCTGATGGGTTTCATTCAGTAACACCTTATCTGTCGGTTAAAGGGGGTGCTCAGGCAATTGATTTTTATAAACAAGCATTCGGTGCCAAGGAACGGTATCGCCTGCCGGGCCCCGATGGTAAAACTGTCGGCCATGCAGAAATTGTTATCGGAGATTCTATTGTGATGATTGCCGATGAGATGTCGGAATATGGCAACAAGTCGCCCCAAACACTTAATGGAACACCGGTTAATCTTGCCGTTTATGTCCAAGATGTTGATGTTGTTTTTAAACGTGCTGTTGATGCCGGTGCAACGGTGGTGACTCCGCTTAAAGATCAGTTTTATGGTGATCGTGCCGGTTGCCTTCAGGATCCTTTTGGGCACAGGTGGTCGCTAATGACTCATAGAGAAGATGTCTCCCCTGAGGAAATGAAAAAGCGCCTGCCTGCAGAATATGAGAAAATGGCGCACCAAAACTAATTCATTGTGCAATAATAATTATTCAGGAGATTTTCATAACTCATAACAAAGGGAGCTTATGAAAGCATATCACGTTATTTCAGGAATTATATTTGGCTTGGTTGCCGTAGCGCATCTTTTACGGCTTATTAACCAATGGCCATTGGTTTTAGGGCCATGGTCTGCTCCGATGGCGGTGTCCTGGGTGGGTCTTATTATTACAACCTGTTTAAGCATTTGGTCTTTTCGTTTAATACGTTAAGAACTGCTTAAACAAGTTTTCATTTTCTCATCCAGCGGCCATCCCACAGTATTAACAAGTGAGCCCTTCTGATAAATGGCAGAAGGGCTTTCTTATTTCGTTGAATTTGTCATTGCATTTAAAGGCGGCTTAGCCGAATTAGTGGCAGGTGTATTGCTGGAATCTTTTTCACCGGCCGTAGGCTCTACTCTATTTGTAGTATATTGTGTTTGAGTTTTCTCTTCCGGCATTACCCTATTAGCCGCAGGAGCCGATGTTGTATTCTGTAAGGCTCCCTCACGCGCATTCGTGGTATTAGGAGTATTTGTTCCATAGGTTGGTTCATTCCCGCCGCAACCACTGGCTAATAAAATAAGGAATAAAATCAATATCCCTTTTTGTCCGATCACAAAGTAACGACCATTCTTTTTGTTGATAGTAATCATAGCAGTCTCCTTTCCTGATTTTATTGTATTTTTATTTGGTATATTTTTTACCAAAATAAACATTAAGAGAATGTTAAATTACCATTAATTTTCTTTTCCCGCATCTACCGCATTTTTTTAATTTTAAATTAATGTTAATTTAATATGCCGTTTGTTACTTTAAAACTCAAAAAGAGGCGATCAGAGAGGGTATGTTTCTCATTGAACATATGAAAAATACACATCCGATGTTGCTATGGTCAACGATTGGTTTTTTGATTGTGATTACTACCTATGTAGTTTTTGATAGGACACATTCCTTTTATAAACTTTCTTGGGTCGGTGTCCGTTTTTTTGATGAAGGTAAATATTCAAGAGCTTTACCTTATCTTTTGGGTGCTTATCGGATGAACCCCGAAGATAAAGTTATTACCTGGAAGCTTGTGTGGGCGTATCAAAAACTCGGCCGTGATAGCGAAGCACGCCGTATTCTGGAAGAAGTTAACGCCAGGTATCCGGCTGATCCAAAGTTAAGTGAGTCCTTAGGGGATGTGGCTTATTCCGCACAGGCTTATGATATTGCGCAGAGAAACTATCAACGCGTCCTGGCACGAAAACCGTCGGCAACGGTCCGTAAAAAATATATTAATGCACTCTTTGCGCAAAAGAAATATATTGATGCGATCAATCAGATGGATATTTTGCTTGCCCGAATGCCCGATGATCAGCAGCTGCGTTTCCAGCATGCACAGATTATTTCGGCGATTGGTGATCACGAACGGGCGGTTAGGGAACTGGAGTCTTTATTAGATAACGGGTTTGACAAAAAAGAAGTCGTCATCATGCTGGCGGATGAGTTGCGCCTTTTGGGACGCGATGAAGAAGCCATAAAAATTTATGAGGGGGTCAATCATGAAAAATAAAAAAGTTATAGTATCCAGCATTTTACTGTTTTTAGCCTATTTTACTTTTCCGGTTTATGGTGACGATGCGTTTTCACTTGAGGACCGGGCAAAAATGGGGGAGGTTTATAGTTTAGAACGATTGAAAAGATACGATGAAGTCAAGCCGATGATCGCCGATCTGTATAAGCGTTATCCTAATAACAAGGAAGTCAAGTGGACTTACGCGCGTATCTGGGGGTTTGGCGGGGATTGGAAAGCGGCGCAGACAATTTTCGATGAATTATGCGCCAAGGAATGTGATCCAGAAATGGTTTTAACTTATGGGCATATTTTGGAATCACAGGGTCCCAAGCCAGAAACATTGCTTTATATAAAGAAATTGGTTACTCAGCATCCGGATCAGAAGGAACTTCAGCCGATATATGCAGAAATATTATCATGGAATACCCAAGACCCCAAAGGGCGTGATGCTATTGGAGACTTAAACGCTCAATTCCCGGATGACCCTCAAATAATAGAAGCTTTAGGCGATATAGCTTATGCCTCTAAGGACTTTGCCCATGCACAGGAATATTATGAAAAAATTTCAGGAAAAGAAGCATCTCCCGGTATACGTAAAAAATATATTGATGCGCTGTTGGGAGAAAAAAAATACACCGAAGCAATCAGCCAGATGGATACCTTGCTTTCCGCTGCGCCCAATGACCAGGATTTACGTTATCAACATGCCCAGGTTATTGCTGCGACAGGAAAACATGAACAGGCTGTGAAAGAACTGAAGAGTTTAATGCAGGAAGGATTTAATAAAAAAGAGGCTATGGTGATGCTCGGCGATGAGCTTCGCCAGTTGGGGCATGACGATGAGGCCTTAAAAATTTATAAGGAGGTAAATAATAATGAAAAAAAATAATTACTTATTTTTATTAGTTTTTGTTTTTTGTGTGGGGCTCGCCGGCAAGGTATATGGTGAGGAACCTCTTTCTATCGAGGACCGGGCAAAGATAGGAGAGATATACAGTTTGGAACAAATGAAGAGATATCAAGAAGCGAAACCTAAGATTGAAGACTTGCATCAGCGCTATCCAGATAATCGAGAAGTAAAATGGACGTATGTACGGATTTTGGGATTTGGCGGAGATTGGAAAGAAGCGATGGCGGTTTTCGATGAATTATGTTCCCCTAAATGTGACCCGGAGATGCTTATTACATATGGGCATATCTTGGAAGCGCAGGGCCCCAATCCGGAAACGTTGGAACAGATGAAAAGCCTTGTTGATCGGTTTCCGGACCAGTCAAAGCTCCAAGTCATCTATAATAAAATGCAATCTTGGAGTAATAATCCTCCACAAACTGAATCAGCAGAATCTCTCCCATCCGACAAAGACAACTTACCGGCGAAAAATATGGGAAAGACTGCTCACCAACATGTTTTTAAGGAAATAGTAGGAAAGTCGGACGAATTATTAAAAACTAACCCCGATGACGAAGCGGCGCTGTTGCATAAAGCGCAGGCTCTGAGTTGGCAAGGAGATTTGCGCTCCTCGATAAAGCTGTATAAAAAATTAATAAAAGACCATCCTGACGAAGTTTTATACTACCGTGAAGGCGCACGTGTCATGGGCTGGGCAGGGAAGTTTTTTGAAGCTTCTAGTTTATACGATCGAGCTTGTCAGCGCTTTCCTGACGATTTAGCGCTCAAAGCGGAAGCATCGGCCAAGAAGGCTTATTACAATGATTTATTTTTTCTGGCGGAAACAGAATATAGTAATTGGCTGGCCATTGAGCCGGGCAATCCGGAAGCCTTATTTGATTTAGGTCAGATCCATGCCCGTGCTAAACGCTATGCGGCCGCGCAAAAAGATTATGAAGATCTTCTTACTGCCATTCCGGATAATAACCAAGCGCAGATGGTTCGTGACAAAGCTGATATTTACGCGCACGGATGGCTGACGGAGACAGGATATCAACGCCGTGAAATCGACAGTCAATCTCGACAGGCGGATGTGCGGTTAAACGATATTTCCACACAAATAAGGAAATCGTTTCTAGGGAACATGTTGATTGGTGTCAAGTTTGATGAAATGGAATATGCTTTTATGGATCCTTTTCCCAATGTCCATCGCCAGCGCTATTTAGCTTCTGTGGAAAAAAATTTTTCACCCGATACTTTTTGGAAAGCCGGCTATGGGTTGAGCCAATCTACGGAGGATATAAAAGATTTACAGTACCGTGACGCAGAAGTGCAGTTCCCATTTTTTACGGAACGGTTTTTATGGGATGTTTCCTATAAACGGGATGATATGATCCAAAATGCTTCAACAATGCTCAACCATCTGCAGGATGATGAATACCGCCTACGCACGACAATAAAGCCGGTTAAGTTTCTTGAAATCGGCAGTGACGGAACCCAGGCTCATTTGACCGATGGCAATGATTTTGAATCTTGGGGCGGTGATGCAGCGGTGCATTTGTCCTATGATCCTAAACGGTTGACCTTAAAATATCGTTGGCAAGATTTGCGTTATGATGAATCTAACCCAGCATATTTTTCTCCGGGTAATTTTATTTCTAAAAGAGTATCCGTCGAATGGCAGCAATCTTTAAATAAAAGAAATGCTTATTGGGGTGCAGATCAATTTTGGTACCTCTTAAGGTATGAGTTAATTATGGACCCGGGGGATGTCCGCGGCCATATGGGCACAGTAGGAATTAATTGGGATATTAACAAAAGATTGACGCTGCGCGCCGAGGGGCAGCGTATTTTTTATGAAAATTCTAATATTTACGATGATACGTTAGGGACAACCTCTCTTCTGTTTAATTTCTAAAAAAAAGAGGAGGCAATGATGGATAATCGTGGATCACAGCAATGGGTCAATAATTATTCTTGTCCGGCAACGGTCTTGGTCTTTGTTTTGTTAATTTTTCTTGTTAATTATGTATTTTTTCGTTTTATTTTTTTGTATTTTGCATCATGCACGCCAGCGGAGAAGCTTTTGGCTTCTGGCTTTTGGGCCGCAGAGTTATTTATCATGCTCCATGCGGTTGGGTATTATTTCAATGTTTTGCGTTTAAACCGCAACCCGGATATCACCTATCCGAAAATGCCGGGGGAAGAGCCATCGGTTGCGATCTTGATCCCTGCCCGCCATGAGCCCCGCGAAGTGGTTGAGCAGACGCTCTTGGCTTGTTACAACTTGGATTATGAGAATAAAACGATACACCTTTTGGATGATTCATCCATCGAATCCTATAAAAGGGAAGCGCGAGAACTGGCTGCAGAATACGGCGCTTCGGTATTTTCGAGAGATGTTCATCGTGGGGCCAAGGCCGGAATTATCAACGAATGCAGCCAAGCCTTAACGGAGAAATATATCGCTATCTTAGATGCTGACCAGAATCCAATGCCGCACTTTCTTAAAGTCCTTGTCCCGTTTCTAGAACAAGAAGAAAAACTTTCTTTTGTGCAGAGTCCACAATTTTATACCAATGGCAACGTTAACAGTGTTTCTTTAACGTCGAATTATCAGCAGGGAATTTTTTATGAATACATTTGTGAAGGAAAGAGCCGCAATGGAGCGATGATGTGTTGCGGCACTAATGTTGTGCTGCGCCGAGAAGCATTGATGGAGGTGGGCGGGTTTGATGAGAGAACCGTGACGGAGGATTTCGCCACTTCCTTGTGGCTGCATATCCATGGGTGGAAATCTTTGTACGTCAATAAGCCTTTGGTTTTTGGCATGGCTCCCGAAGACTTAATAGCATATTTTAAGCAGCAATCCCGCTGGTCGATGGGCAATACGCAAGTGTTTAAACATGTTATTAAATTATTTTTGACTCAACCATGGAGTCTCACTTTAAGGCAATGGTTTGAATATTTTATTACAGGGACGTATTATTTTATCGCCTGGGCATATTTATTTTTATTTGTTTTTCAGCTCATTTACACATTCTTCAATGTTCCCACGTTTTTTATGGATCCTTATGTTTACTCGACAACTTTTGTCCCATATTTCTTGCTGGCACTGGCGGTTTTTTATTCAAGTATGGGCCTGCGTAATTATGCGTTTTCCAATGTCCTTAAAACACACCTTTTGACAATATTATCCATTCCTATATATATCAGGTCGACATTGTTTGGGCTTTTCAATATTCACGCCGGATTTCAGGTGACGCCTAAAACAGGCTCCGTACAGGTGCCGTACTTGTTTTTATGGGCACAGTTATTTTTGTGGGCGCTTAATTTGGTAGCTATGACGTGGGGTCTTTTAAGATGGGTTTATGAAAGAAATTTAGGAATCCTTTTCAATGTTTTTTGGTTGTTCTATCATGCGTTGATCTTTTCATCGATATTTTATTTTAATGAACAGGATAACCAGGAATTGGGAGAGGCATTATGAAAAGAATATTTCTTATGTTGCTCATCGGATTTAGCGGATTTTTCTTGGTTGCCTGGCTTTTATCGCTGCGGGAAAATGACGATGTCCATCAAACCTCCCAAAAGCTGGAAGAGTCCTGGGCTGGTTTTAAGGCGTATTTTATACGTTCAGACGGGGCGGTGGTCCGTCCTCATGAACAAGATATTACCTCGGAAGGACAAGCCAACGCTATGCTCAGGGCTGTTGTCATGGGAGACCACGACACGTTTGAACGTGTCTTCCAATGGACTCAAAATAATCTTTCGCGAAAGAAAACTGCAGGAGATAATTTATTATCATGGCATTATAAAGACAACATTGTCCAGGACACAATGCCTGCGACAGATGCAGACATTGACTATGCTTTAGCGCTTTTGCTAGCATCGGAAAAATGGAAGAATGACGCTTACAAAGAAGTAGCGCAGCAGTCCTTAAAAGATATTTTGGACCGGCTCACGGTCGTTTTTAAGTACCGTCGGTATCTTTTGCCTTGGTTTGTGGAGTCGCCGGCAAATCAGGAAAAGATTCCCCAGAACCTTTCTTATTATTCCCCGGCTTATTTTAAATTATTTAACACATTCGATCATGACCCGCGCTGGTTGGAGTTGGTAGACACCACCTATATCCTTTTGTTGCAAGCTCAAAATAATTTTGAGGGAACAACAGGATGCGGGTTGGTACCGGATTGGTGTGTCGTTGACCGTAAAGGGTCGCTTCATCGTTATGAAGCGAGGTCTTCTGATTTTTCCTGGGAGGCGGTCCGGGTACCATTTCGTATAGGTATTGATGCATTTCTCTATAATGATCCACGCGCAATAGAAGTTTTATCGGGTTTCGCCAATTTTGCCACAGCGGAATTAGACAAAAACAAAAAGCTTGTTAGCGGATATAGTTATGAATGTAAACCATTGCCCAATACTGAGGAAAGCCCATTGATCTATGCTGCTTTTTATATGGCGCTGGAACTGACGGACAACCGGTACGCTTCAGAAAATATTAATAAACTGCGCCAATGGTTTCACCGAAGTTTGAAAGGAGGTTATTATAAGGACACTCAGGAATATTATCTCAACAGCCTCGTCTGGGTGGCCGAACTTTTACGCCGGGAGAAAATTCATGACCAAAAATGAATTGCTTGCTCTTTTAGAGGAGATCCGCAAGATCGAGGAAGGAGTGGCTCTTTATTCAAAACATATTAAAAATACGCTTTATCTCTCGGGGTTTAAGAAAGACAAGGTCAATCAAGTAAAGAAAACACTCGATATTTTTTATAAAGAAAGCAAGGATCAAGGAGTTGTTATTAAACAGTTGATTGATCAGATAAAGAAAGGAAAACAAGATGTTTACTGAAGAAACTTATCGCGAATACCTTTTAGAAATTTATCGTAAAAAAGAAAAGAAATTAAATTTGCTTTCTTCTCTTCTAAAACAGATCTGGGATGACCGTATATATAAGGCTATTTCTGGGCAAGTGCAGGAGGAAATACGCCATATCAATTTGATGGAAAAATTGCTCACGTCATTATCACCAGAATCTATCCTGGAAGAAGAAGAAAGCATTCAATTAAATTTAAAGGAGAATCTGTCAGATTATAAGCCAGTCGCTGAACTTGCTCCCAAGAGGCAATTTTGATTCTAGCAATTTAACATTCTTCAATTATTTTGAAGAAACCAAGGGGGGTGTTGACGCATTCCGCGCTTGCATTTTGAAGTTTTTAGGCTAAAATAGCGTCGCTGTAAAAGTTTAGAAAATTACTCATTGGAAGGCGCGCGGATTATGATTTCTGTTAACAATGTTTCTTTGCAATATGGCCAACGTAAACTTTTTGCCGGGGTAAATATTGTTTTTACACCGGGCAATTGCTATGGGCTCATTGGGGCCAACGGCTCCGGCAAATCCACATTTCTAAAGATTCTTTCCGGTGAAGTCGAAACCACCACCGGCGAAGTTGCCATTCTCCCCGGGAAACGCCTTTCAGTATTAAGGCAAGATCAGTTTGCCTTTGATGAATATACGGTTTTAACCACGGTTATCATGGGGCATAAACGGCTTTACAGTATTATGATGGAGAAAGAAGCGCTTTATGCCAAGGTAGATTTTTCCGACGCTGATGGAATGCTTATTGCTGATCTTGATCATGAGTTCAATGAACTCAACGGTTGGAATGCCGAATCCGATGCAGCTAAGCTCTTAAGTTATTTAGGCATTGAGGAAGAGTTATGTGCACTGCCGATGAAGCAGCTTGAGGCCGGACAAAAAGTGCGCGTGCTTTTAGCTCAGGCCTTGTTTGGGAATCCTGACATTTTACTTTTGGACGAACCCACCAACCATCTGGACGTCGAAACTTGTCTATGGTTGGAAGAGTTTTTGTGTGAATTCCAAAATACCGCAATAGTGGTTTCCCATGACCGGCATTTTTTAGACAAGGTTTGTACGCACATCGCGGATATTGATTTTGGCAAAATTCAACTGTATTCCGGTAATTATACTTTTTGGCAGGAATCCAGCCAATTGGCATTGCGCCAGCAAAGTGAATCGAATAAAAAAATTGAGGAAAGAAGAAAAGAGTTGCAGGATTTTATCGCGCGCTTTAGCGCTAATGCTTCCAAATCACGGCAGGCGACCAGCCGCAAAAAGACTTTAGAGAAACTTACATTGGAAGAAATCCGCCCTTCATCGAGGAAGTATCCGTTCGTCGGTTTTGAGCAGGAGCGCGAGGCCGGCAACGAGCTTTTGAATATCACGGGCTTGTCCAAATCGAAAGATGGGCAGGACATGTTTAAGAATCTTAACATCACTATTGAAAAAGGGGATAAGGTTGCGTTTGTGGGCGCCAATGATTTGGTTAAGACTACGCTTTTTCAGGTGTTGATGGGAGAGCTCACGGCTGATAGCGGGAGTTTTAAGTGGGGATTTTCAACCCGCCGGGCGTATTTACCGAAGGACAACGTTAAATATTTTGATAATGAACTAAATATTATCGATTGGCTTCGTCAGTTCTCGCAGAACACGGATGAAAATTTTGTGCGCGGATTTTTAGGCCGCATGCTTTTTTCCGGCGAAGAAGCGTTTAAGCCAGTGAAAGTTTTATCCGGAGGGGAAAAGGTAAGATGCATGCTGTCGCGGATGATGCTCATGCAGGCGAATGTGCTAATTTTAGATGAGCCGACGAACCATTTGGATTTGGAATCCATCACGGCATTAAACCGCGGCCTGGAAAAATTTCGTGGGACTATTCTCTTAGCATCTCATGACCATCAGTTGGTTCAAACAACGGCTAACCGGATCATTAAGATTACGCCTCAAGGCTGCATCGACCGCGTCGGCACAACATTTGATGAATACCTCGCGGATGAGAAAAATAAAAGCGGGCATGACAATTTTATTAATAAGTGATATTCTAATTATCCATTAGGGGAAGGAAGCCAAGTAAGATGAGCGAACAGTTTAGTCAAAATCCTTCTGCTTTTTCCAGCCAAGCCAATACGGATGTGGTTGCTTTGATTAAGAAGATGCAACAGCAACTGGATTCATTGGAAAGAAAAATTGATACCTTGGTTAGGCAGCAGTCTCAAGAAAGACCTTTTCGGGAAAAACGTTTTTCAAAACCGTTTAGGCCTTTTGGTAATTCTCAGCACCATGGCAAAAGAGAACATGATCACAGCCCCAGAGAGAGGGGCTTTGAGCAAGGGCAAAATTCTTCCCGTCCAAGTAATTTTTCATCACGGGATGGAGAAAGGCGCCAGGGCAACCAGCATCGTGGGTATGGCCCAAAAAAGAAGTCTTTTTATCATAATCGAAAAGACCGGGGGTAGGCAAATTAATTGCCTGGCTCGAACGTATAACTAACGCAGTACTAACAAACCGATACCTTCAAATAAGGTATCACTAAAATGGAGAGAACATGGCTTATCAAGGTGGTGGGTATGACAGAGGTCCAAGAGAGATGCACAAAGCTGTCTGTGCAGATTGCAAGAAAGAATGCGAAGTTCCTTTTAAACCTAGAGGCGACCGTCCAGTTTATTGCCGCGATTGTTTTTCAAAACATAAAGATGGCGGCCGTTAAAACGGCACTATTTTTTTAAAGGACAATGGCCTGACAACAAACCTCTTGCATCTAATATGTTGCAAGAGGTTTGTTGTTTTACAAAGACTATGCCTATAACCTCCCATTCCCCCGCAGAAATTACCCTTCAATTGAAACGCGCGTTTAGTTATCGAGAGTCCTTGGGATTAAATACTAACGCGATGCGTTTGGTCAACAGCAAAGGTGACGGCCTTGAAGGGCTTATCATTGACCGCTTCAACAAGCATTTTGTCGTTTATGTTTTAGATACACGTTGGCATCCGCATCAAAAGACGATCAACGATGTTTTGTGCGAACATTTTGAAGTTGCCTATCTGGTATTCAAGGATCGTACCGTATCCGACACCCGCAGTGCATCCCATATTGCAGTTGACGTTCTGGTTGGCCAGGAAAATTCCCAAACAATCGTCGAGGAAAACGGTTTGCTTTTTCACGTGGATCTCAACGACAATCTTAATCAGGGATTGTTTTTGGACATGCGTAAGAACCGGAAGATTGTGGCTTCTTATGTTGCGGGCCGGGCGGTTTTAAACTGTTTTGCTTACACTTGTTCTTTTGGGGCATATTGCCGGAAATTCGGCGCTGCCCGGGTGACCAACGTGGATATCAGTAAAAAATTTTTGCAAGTAGGAAAAAAGAATTACCGCTTAAATCGTCTGCATGAGGGCCGCAGCGAATTTGTCCAAGATCACGCTGTTCGTTATCTGGAACGGGTGGCCAAGCGCAACAACCTTTTTGATCTTATCATTCTCGACCCGCCATCGTTTTCGCGGTTTGAGGGGACTGTTTTTAGTGTCAAGAAAGACATGCCATTATTGATTGAAAAGGCGTTGCGCGCGTTGACCCCTGAAGGCATGCTTTTCGTTTCAACGAATTTAAGTTCAATCCTCCATCCGCAGCTGGAAACGTGGGCGCATTCTGCGGCCAAGAAAACCGGACGCAAGATCAGGGAAGTAATGCGCCTGGGCCAGGATGTCGAATTCCGCAAGAACGGTTTGATGAAAGAAAGTTTCTTGTCTGCTTTGCTGGTGAAATTATGAGTGTAAAGAAAGCATTTATAGGTGAGAATTTTTTAATGGTTTTTCTTTTATTCGTCTTAAGTTTTCTTTTGCGTTTCTTTCTTATCAGCAAGGGACCTTATGATGCAGACTGCCTTTCCTTGGCATTGTTAGTGCAAAAAGTTGAACAAACTCATCAGCTTCAGTATTTTTTCGGTTCGGGTTATCCTTTGACGGTATTTTGGGGGGCTGTCTTTGTCCATTTTTTGAAGTGGTTTGGGATGGCTGATCCTGTTTATGCGGTTAATCTGATGAGTGTTGTCTTTTCGTCTTTGGCTGTAGCTGTCTTTTATAGTATTGGCTTGAGGTTTTTAGGGCCGTTGGGCGCGATTTTATCCTCTGTTTTGTTTTCGGTTAACCCGCTTTTCTTAGGTGTTTCCGTCTATGGCTCGAGTCAGCCTCTAGCCATATTTTTTTTATTAAGCAGTATTCTTTTTTTATTAAAATTCCTTGAGCGAGAAGACCGCCTGTTTCTTTTTTTAAGTGGGATATTTTTAGGGTTAACCGGTGCCAGCCGTCTTCAGGAGATGTTCCTTATACTTGGGCCGTTGGTTTTTCTGTTTTTGGCCAATAAAAATATAAAACCCGCGCAGAGTAGCCACATTTTAAAATTCTTCCTTATAGCCTTTCTCACCGCAGGAGTTTTTTATCTTCCATTTCTCTTAGGAGCGCAAAAATTTGATTATCTAAAGCAATTGGCTTTTTACCGCCAACTTTCTGTGGCTAAAGAATTTCAGATAGATGCCTTTAAAGCGGTAGGGGAATTTCTTTTTGCGGCCTTATTGCCGGTGGGGATAGCTTTGTCTTTATGCGGTATGTGGTATTTGTTTAAAGAGAAAAGGCCTCTTTTTATATTTTTTATTTTATGGGTTATTTTGCCGTGGGCCCTTTATTCTTTTCTTTATACAATCACGGCACGGTTCATTGTCTTTATGTTGCCGGTATGTTTTTGGGCTCAGGGGTTTGTATTTGTTAAGTTTTTCAATTTCAATAAATGGTCACGCACGATATCACTTGTAATATTCGTAACAATGTTTTTTATTATGTTTAATACGATCTATCCTCTTTTGTCATTGCGCCATGAACGTGCTTTTACTCCCGAATATGCCGAATGGGTAAAAGAAAAGATACCTGTTGGGAGTGCCATTATAGTAACCGACGACCGGTTATTTTTTGAATATTATGGCCAGAACAAAATCCTTGGCCGGCCTTTAAAATATTTTGATTATGAAGAGGGTGACCTTTTAGATTTTCAAAAGAAATTAGATAGATTGTTAGATTCCAATATTTCGGTTTATATAACGTATGTGGGGCTTTTTGATTATGACCCTAAGGAAAGGTTTTCACAATTTATGAAGGCCCACTATATTTTAAAAGAAGTGGGGGTAAATCTCTACGAGGATTGGCATCAGGGGGCGATGGTCAAACGTATTTTCTACAATCCCTTGGTTAAAATTGAAAAACGTTCTAGAGAGGATGAATGGCAAAGATTGTTAAAGAAATTTTTGAATGTGTACAAATAATTTATGGCACTGATTAGCTTACAGGAAATTTCGCTTGCCTTCGGCGGGCCGTTAATTTTTGACCAATTAAGTTTGCAATTGGAAGAAGGCGAACGCGTGGCGCTTTTGGGGCGTAACGGCGAAGGCAAGACTACGCTCATGAAGGTGATTGCCGGTCATCTGGGCGTCGATGAGGGCAAAATTATCCGCCAGCAAGGCATTGAAATTACCCATCTGCCGCAGGAAGTTCCTTCGGATATACAGGGAAATCTTTTTGATATTGTCGCCTCCGGGTTAGGCAAGCGAGGAGAACTTCTTAAAGAATACCATCATGTTAGCCATCGCTTGCAGACTGAGCACACACCGGAACTGATGCGCCAGCTGGACCGCGTGCAGGCGGAATTAGACCGCACGAAAAGTTGGGATACGAATAGTCAAGTTGAGTATGTCCTTTCGCAGATGAAACTGGATCCAGAAGCGGATTTTGCCGCATTATCCGGCGGGCAGAAACGACGGGTGCTTTTAGCGCGGGCGCTGGTGATTCATCCGGACATTCTTCTTCTGGATGAGCCCACTAATCACTTGGATATTGATTCGATTGATTGGTTGGAAGGTTTTTTAAAAAGTTATTCCGGCACACTTTTATTTGTCACGCACGACCGTGTGTTTATGCGGCATTTGGCAACACGGATTGTCGAGATTGATCGCGGCAAGATTTTTAGTTGGCGCTGTGACTATGAAACATTTTTACAGCGTAAACAAATGGCCTTAGATAATGAAGAAGTGCAACGGCACGAATTTAAAAAAAGGTTGGCGGAAGAAGAGGTTTGGATCCGCCAGGGGGTTAAGGCCCGCCGGGTCAGAAACGAAGGGCGCGTCAAGGCACTGGAACGGATGCGGGAAGCGAAAAAAGCGCAGCGCGAGGTTACGGGAAAAGTGAATATGCGGTTGCAGGAAGCGGATATTTCCGGGCATTTGGTGATTAAGGCTGCCAATTTGGGTTATTGGTACGGCGATAAATGTTTAATTAAAAATTTCTCCGTCAACATCATGCGTGGGGATAAAATCGGTGTGATTGGGCCCAACGGTTCCGGGAAGACAACCCTTTTGCGTTTGCTGTTTGGGAAAATGGCTCCGCTGCAGGGCAAGTCGAGGCTGGGGACAAATCTTGAAGTAGCATATTATGACCAATTACGTGAACAGCTGGATGAAGAAAAGACCGTTATTGAAAATATCTGCGGTACGAGCGATACGATTACTATTAACGGCAAGCCACGGCATATCTATGGGTATATGCAGGATTTTCTTTTTACTCCGGACCGCGCGCGCACGCCAGTCAAGGTTCTCTCCGGCGGGGAACGTAACCGTCTTTTATTAGCCAGATTATTTATTAAGCCGTCTAATGTTTTAGTCATGGATGAGCCGACGAATGATTTGGATATCGAAACACTGGAGCTTTTGGAAGAATTGCTTCTTGATTATTCGGGTACGCTCATTTTAGTCAGCCATGACCGCGCGTTTTTAAATAATATTGTTACCAGCACGATTGTACTCGAGGGCGAAGGCGTGGTTAACGAATATGCCGGCGGCTACGATGATTGGTTGAGCCAACATCAGGCACAGCAAGGATTGAAGAAAGAAATTTCCCGGGAAAATGCGGGTGAAGAAACGGGGGAAAAAGGAAAACCGAAGCCGCGCAAACTTTCTTTTAAGGAAGAAAAGGAGCTTGCCGCCCTTTGCGTAAAAATTGAAAAGCTTGAGGAGCAGCGGGAAGAACTTTATACGCTTATGGCCGACCCGGCACTCTTTAAAAAAGATCCGCAGGAAATTGTTCAAGCAAGAAGCAAGCTGGAAGAGATTGAAGATGAATTGCTGAAGAATTTTGAGCGCTGGGAATTCCTGGAAGATTTACGCCGGAAGGATTGATTTTTTAATCATCCTTTTCAGGAAATTGTTGTAGGATATTTACATTGCCATCCCTGATAATTCATAGTATATAATATTTTTAGGAAAGTTAATCTTAATGTTGTCTGTGTTCTTAAAATTTTAACAATTTAATAAACAATTGTAATAATTATAACCAAGGAGGGCAATTATGACTACGGCAACAAAGGTGAAATGGAATATTGAAGCAGATTTTTATCAGGGATGTAATTGCAACTACGGATGTCCGTGCGAATTTGAAGCGCCACCCACGATGGGGTATTGCGAGGGCCTTGGAATATGGAAGATAAATAAGGGAAAATACGGCACAGTCTCCCTCGATGGGTTAGGGCTCGGGTTTTCTGCGCATTGGCCCAAGGCCATTCATCAAGGGAACGGTACGGCGGCTATCTTTGTGGATGAAAAAGCCAGCAAAGAGCAGCGCGAGGCTCTGTTAAATATTGCATCGGGACAAGCCGGTGGTTTACCTTTTGAAATTATTGCCACAACTTTTTCAAAAGTGCTGGACCCGTTTTTTGTCCCGTTTAAGTTTAATGTTCAGGGAAGGAACGCGACGGCTAGCATGGGGGACAAAGTGTCATTATCGTTGGAACCAATCAAAAATCCTGTTAACGGGGAACCGGAAAGCCTGACGATCGAACATGAGACGGGGTTTATTTTCAAAAAAGCAGAATGTGTTTCCGCAAAAGTTTGTAATTCTAAGGTCGATGGGTTGACGTATTCCTGGCCGAACAAAAGCGGATTTATCAGCAAGATCAGCTATCAAAATTAATATGTCTGTCCCCAGTTTTTCATTTAATGATTTTAAAAATGAGCGTGGTGTTGTTTTCGCCGCGCTGGTCGTCTTATCTGCGCTGGCATGGTGGTATACGATTTACTTGGCAAAAACCATGAATTGCTGCACCTTTGCCATCAAAGGCACATGGCATTTCTGGAACGCTCAGCAATTTTGGCTGATGTTTGTAATGTGGGCGGTAATGATGGTGGCAATGATGGTTCCGACCATTACGCCCATGATTTTGGTCTTTGCTATGGTTAATCGTAAACGCCATGAACAGGCCAAGACATATGTTTCGACGGGATTTTTTCTTCTTGGCTATTTGATCGTGTGGGCAGTTTTTAGCCTATTAATGACTTTATTGCAGGAATGGCTGCAGGCGCGCGCGTTTATCTCGGTGCACATGGTGTTGAATAAACCAATCATCAACGGAAGTCTTTTGATACTAGCCGGGATTTTTCAGTGGACACCGCTTAAAAATAAATGCCTCACGCATTGCCGCTCACCGTTTGATTTTATTATGACGGATTGGCGCGATGGTACAGGCGGGGCCGTGATGATGGGGCTTCGTCATGGGATGTTCTGCCTAGGCTGCTGCTGGCTGTTGATGTTACTGCTTTTTGTGGGCGGCGTTATGAATATTGCCTGGATTGTTTTTTTAACGGTCTTTGTTCTGGGGGAAAAAGTTTTTCCACGAGGCCGCCTGATTAGCCGTATGGCGGGCGTGTTTTTTCTTATTTGGGGTGTCATTAATTTTATGTTTTAACACAAAACAGGGCCCGTCCCTAATTATTAAGGAGAAAAGCGAAATGATTCTAAGAAAAATTCCATCAGTTTGGTTCAAAATCGGCATGGTGCTTGTTTTAGCACTTTTTTATACCGCTTGCGCGCATGCCCAGGGTGCTTCTCTGGATACTTCAAACTATTTGGCATCTTTGCCAACCCAGCCCAAAACTCTTTGGCAGCTAATTCTTGCCGGAGGATGGACGATGTTTTTTATCGGGCTTTTATCCCTTGGCGGCCTAGCTTTGGTTATCTATGATTTTAGAACGATTGATGTTAATAAATTAGCCCCGCGGAAATTCTGCGAAGATTTGATTAGTAAGTTGGAAGAAGGCAGCCTTGCTTCGGTTAAGGGGTTTTGCCAGAAAAACAATAATATCATCTCGCGGATTGTCCTCGCGGGAATTGAAAAAAATCAGAAAGGGAAAAGCGGAGTTATCGTCAAAGAAGCGATGGAAAATACCGCGCGAATTGAAATCGCCTCGCTTTGGCAGAACATCAGCTACTTTTCCGACATCGCGCAAATTGCGCCGTTACTGGGATTATTGGGAAACGTGTTAGGGATTATCCAGGCCTTTAACGTTATCGTGGTCCAATCTGTTGGAGTTAAGGCCACACTTCTAGCCGGCGGTGTGGCTAAGGCCATGGTCACGACAGCTTTCGGACTGATAGTGGCAATTCCAACACTTGTCTTCTACGCCTATTTTCGCGGGAAAGTACAGGAAGTCACTAATATCGTCGGTACATACACCGATGATGTGATTAAAATTATGGAAAAACTTTAAATTCACATACGGGGGACATTATGCCTAAATTTCAAATTTCCGAATACCAAACGCAAAAACCGAATATCCAGCTTGCGCCTTATGTGGACATTGCTTTTATTACCCTCATTTTTTTTATGACGATTGCTGTTTTAAACCAAATGGAATCTGAGGTGAATATCAATGTCCCGAAAGCCAGTATGGCCACCCAGTCAACACGGAGCGCTGGGAAGATGATCATCAACATTACCAGCGACGGAAGGTTTTTCGTCAATCAAAAGCAACTGACGCGCGTCGGGCTTGAAGGCATGTTAAAGGAAGTGTCGCGGCTCTTCCCGAACCAGCAAATTATTATTCGTGCCGATGAAAACGCATATCACAAGTATGTTATTGAAGCTTTAGATACCTGCATGCGCGCCAATATCTGGGATGTTTCCTTCTCGACTATACAGGAAGAAATTAAATGAAACCGTTTGCGAAGTTTGTTCTTAGTAGTCTCGCCTTTACATTGTGTATCTTTTTATCTCTTACGTTACCCGCCCAGGAAATTTCTCAGCAGGAAACGGAGGCAATTGATTTCGCGCACGGGCTTCTTGAGCGCGAGATGTTCGACATGGCGATCGCTGAATACCAGAAATTCATTACGGATTATCCGCAGAGTTCCTTGCAGGATGAAGTTTATTTTTCTATTGGAGAAGCGTATTTTTTGTCCCAGAGATTTCCGCAGGCCATAGAAGCTTTCAATACAGTCAAACAAAAATTTCCCAACTCGCCGCGTTCGGCAATGGCTGCGCTGCGTTTGGGTCAGATTTACGCTGAGCAGGGTAATTTTAACATGTCTTATAATGAATTAACCGCGAAAGATTTTTCCGGTCAACTGCAGGGCGCAACAGTGCAGGCATACTATTATTATTTAGGGAAAGCAGCCTTGGGAAAAAAGGATGCTGCCACAGCGCTGGCAAATTTTGAAAAAGCGGCTCAGGTTACCGGTACGAATGCTTACACAAGTTATGCTTTGGAAAAAGTCGCCGAGATTCAGGCCCAAGACGGGCATTTCAACGAAGCAACCGTTGCCGTCACTAAGGCTTTGGCAGCTACGCAAGACGCGGATTTTAAAAGGATACTTACTTATAAGCAGGGCGAAATATTGTTTCGTTCCGGGAAATATGAAGAATCCATTCCTTATTTTCAGCAAATCCTTGACCAATTCCCGAATTCAGAAACAGTATTTCAGGCCGTCAGTAATTTATTGCTGGCCAATTTTAATTTAAAGAAATTTGAAGAAGTTATTTCCGTGTATAAAAAATATGCGGGAGTTGTTAAAGATGCCGAAAATTATTTTGAAGCGCATTTCGCGGCCGCGCGTTCTTACGCGGGGCTTCAACAGTATGATGAAGCTTTAGCACTCCTCGACAAAACCATTTCATTCCCGGGCTTGAAGAATGAAGATTTATGCCGCGCCAACTTGCAAAAGGCAAACATCCTTATCAAGAAAAAAGAATATGCGCAAGGCTTGGCATTAATTGAAAATCAGTGCGGTTTATGTGCTCAAGAGCCTGACCAAATAAACTTTTTGAAAGCTCAGGCCAATTTTGGAATAGGAAATTTTCAGAAAGCATATGAGTTTTTTCTATCCGTTACTACGGCGTACCCTGATTCGATGTATGCCTCCGCCGCGCGGCTTGGCGCGGCCCACGCCGAACGGGAATTAGGAAAGGGCATGGAAGCCGCGGATGAATTCCTATCTTACGCGGAATCGGAAAGCGATGCGGCCCTAAAAAGCGATGCCATCTTTAACGCTGCCTTAGTCCTGGCCCAATCCCATCAGGAGCAAAAAGCCATTGAGCAGGCAGAGCGTTACTTAAAAGATTTCTCCAAAGAAGTTGATTACGAAAATGTCATTTTACTTCTCGGTGAACTTTATGCCAAAACCAGCCAATTCAACGCCGCCATAAATCTTTTGCAAGGATACTTGGCTGACCCCAGCCACGTCAAAAGGATGGACAAGGGGCAATTTCTTTTAGGGTATAACCTTCAGCTTCTGGGAAAAACCGATGAGGCTTTGGCCGTTTATGAAAAAATTGTTGCCGATCCCAATGATCAGCAATTTTTCCTGGCGGGGCTTAAAAATTCCGCTGCCGTTTGTTTGAGCCGCGGCGAAGAATCGCGTGCGGCGGTATATTTTGAAAAAATTATCACCGCTGCTGAAAAAAATGATTTGGATTCCGCGACGTACTTTTGGGTGATCAACCGGTATCTCAAGGATGAAAAATATAATGATGTTTTACGCATTGTGGATAAAGTTGCGGCGCGGTTTCCGGATCAACCAGCGCAGCAACTCGATTATTTTAGGGCAGAGGCGTACCGTGGCCTTAAAGATTTTACCAATGCCCAAAAATATTATGACACCGTCATTGCTTCAACGGAAAAAAATACCTATACCGCCGGGGCCATCATTGGGAAAGGCCTGACTTTTATGGCCACAAATCAATTGGACGAAGCGCAGAAAGAATTTGATAAAGCGATGGATGACTACCCCAATGACCACACGGTCACTTTGCGCGCGCGCCTTGAGGCCGGCAATATTGCTCGTCGGCAGAATAAGCTGGATGAAGCGTTAAGGTTTTATCTTCTGGTTGGGACAATTTATCAAGATAAGGAATATTGCCCTCAAGCCTTGATGGCTGCCGGGGAAATCCTCGAGGGGGCCGCCCGTAAAGAAGAAGCCTTGAAGGTGTATCAACAGGTCACTGCGCAATATCCCAATAGTGCCCAGGCGCCGCAAGCTAAAGAAAAGATTTCGTCTCTTACAAAATGAAAATAAAAAAGATAAAAAGAAAAATCCTGTATTCGCTCTTAATTTCCCTGCTGATCCATTTGGGATTTTTGTGCTGGAGTTATTTTGTCAAAATTTTTTCCATCACCAACGAAATCCCGCCCGCGCCCACTCACTATCTCCAATTGAAATTGACCAATGATCCGCATTTGGGCGAAAGTTTTTCCAAAGGTGAAAAGGAAGAGTTGGAAGACCGTACGCTCAATCCTGAGAAGTCAATTCAATCAACGGACATGGCCAACAACTTTGAGCAAGACAGTACAAAAACGCAGCAACAGATCTCGTCGGCTGTGGACCAGGCGCAAGAGCCGCCGGTGAAACCAAGCCCCGACCAGGCGCCCGAAGCCCGCATACCGCAGGTGAAAGATGAAGCTGTGCACCAGCGCGTTTTAAGGGCAACACGCAAAAACCTCGTTGAAATTGGGGAAGCTCCGGCAAAGGACACCGTGGTGGGGGCGCCGACTGCCGTTGCGGGAAAAGATATTTCCGAGAAATATTTAGAAAATAACCGAGCCGATAAGACGAATTCAATTTCACCAGCCCTTGAGTATGCGGGGTCTCCCAACGGTTTTCAGACGATGAAAAAAACAAACTCGGGGCTGCAACGCAGGTTAAAGACAGCCGATTTAGGTTCGTCGTTAACCTATGAGATTTCTGTTTATCAGGACCCGAAAACCAAGGAGAAATTTTTCAAACTGCAGGTCCGGGTCATGGATATGTCGGCAGTTTTGCCTGTGATCCCGAAAGAAATCGTAATTCTTCTTGATTCATCAAGAAGTATCGGCGATGAGCGGCTCACGCAATTTAAGAAAGGCATCGAGTATGTTTTGAAACATTTAAACCCGGATGACCGTTTTAATATTACGATTTTTAAAAACCTGACGTTTCCTATGACCCCTATTTCCATGAGCCCGGATGAGAAAAATATCAAAAGGGCGATCGCGTTTATTACGGATTTTAAACCCGGAGAAACAACCGATGTTTACTCGGCGATCAACGGAACTCTCAACTTAAAAGATGCACGTAATCCTTCTTACCGCCTATTGCTGAGTGATGGTTTTGCGACGGAGGGAGTCACCAATTCACGCCAGGTAATTAATGAAATATCGGATATCAATAAAGGGAAGGTTGGTATCTTTGCTTTTAGCGGCGGGACGTTTGTGAGCCAGTATCTTCTTGATTTTATCGCCTACAAAAATCGCGGATGGACACAGTATACAAACCGTGAAAATCTGATCGGAGAGGAACTTGGTAAAATGTATGACCGGATCCGGGACCCCTTGTTATTGAACCTGCGTTATCATATCAGCGGAGTGAATGCGAAAGAGGTATACCCCAAAGTCTTGCCGGATTTTTTTAAAGGGTCAGAATTTGTGATTTACGGGACTTTCACGAATGAGGATATCGTTGCCGTCCGGCTTTTAGGGGATGTGATGGGCGAGGTGAAGGAATTCTATGTCACGGCATCACTTAAAAGTGCTGCTTCCGGAAACGCAAGCATTGCCTATCAATGGGCGTTTCATAAAGTTTATGATTTGATAGGGCAGCTTAAGCATAATGAAAAAAATGAAGAAATCCTCAAATCAATTGATGGGCTTTGCGACCGTTTTCATATTGAAACTCCCTATTCAAGGAATTTTCGATAATAGCAATTATTCAGATTTCATTTAGGATTTTTTCATTATTAAAGTATGATTAAAGTCAGCTACAACAAGGAACACAACGCCATCGTTATCGAATTCATCGGGGAAGTTGATGCCGCGCAGGGAGAGCAACAGATCCTCGATATCAAGAAGGCCATCCCTAAAGACAAAAAAGGTTTCACGCTTTTGGTCGATTTGACTTTAGTTGAGAAAATGGACCCAAAAGTCAAAGGGTCAATCAAAAAAGCTATGGACCTCTTAAATGTTAATGGCGTTACGAAAATCTTCCGGGTAATCCCCAATCCCGAAAAAGATATAGGGCTTAACATCATGTCTTTTTTTCACTATTCCCCAACAGTCAAAATTGTTACTCTGCCATCACGAAAAGATGCGCAGGCGCTCTTAAAAAGCGAAAAAGGAGATTATGTTTAGAAAAATGATTTCGTTAGTTCTGTGTTGTTTAATGTTGGTCACAATCTCCGGATGCGGTTTATTGAGTACCGTACTTAGCGCCGCGGCTGCTTATGGAATTTATCGAGTAACGCATCACTAAGATGACCCCAATCACAAAACACTGTTTTATTTTTTATCCAATTATTTTTTTACTCACCGTTTTTCTTGCGGATCGCGCTGAGGCAAAGGAAGCCCGCATCCTCGCGCTGGGGGATTCTTACACGATCGGCCAGGGTGTTGACGCCAGTGACCGTTGGCCCGTACAGTTAAAAGAACTTTTACAGGAAAAAGGGCTGGCTGTCGGCGCCGTTGATATCATCGCACAAACAGGATGGACCACCCGAGATCTCCTGCAGACGCTTAAAGCAGAGGATATTGAAGGGCCTTATGACCTGGTGGCCTTGCTTATCGGGGTCAATGACCAATTTCAAAAACGGCCGGTTAACCTTTTTATTCAAGATTTTAATGCCCTTTTAAAAGAAGCTGCTTCTTATGCCGGCAATGATTCCAGCCGCGTGATTGTTATTTCAATCCCCGACTGGGGAATGTCCCCGTATGGCAAAGGCCACGATCAAAAAAACATTGCGGAAGAAATCGACAATTTTAACCGGCAAGCCAAAGTTGCTACTGAAAACATGGGGTTTCAGTGGGTTGATATTACCGAAAATTCCCGCCAACCCATGGATAACATCATGTTCAGCGTAGACGGCCTGCATCCTTCTCCCAAATTATACAAAGTCTGGGCACAAATTATTTTTCCGACAGCTTATAAAATATTAGAAAAATAGGGATAGTGGATTTGCCCCGATGGACCCTGAAATTTTTGGTCAAGGGTGCAATTAATCAGAGAAGGCCATTAAAGGTAACGTTAGTCAGTGGGTGCATCTTCGAGAACAAGGTTAAAAATAATGCTTTTTTAATAAATATGTATAGTAATCGCTCGTCAAAAAGGTTATACTTATAGTAGATCACTTAGATAGATAAGTCCTACCAGCGACAGACCTCTCTCTTCTCTATTTTTCGGCAGTCTGCCATCTTTACAGTCTATTTATCGGTCAGTAACTTTCATGAAGGCATAAATAATCTTTAGGATTATTTGATGTGCGAAAGGAGTGCCCTATGGACGGTCCTTCTATCAAATCAAAAAATAAACAGACTTGGCAAGAAATTGTTGCCAAATATCAAAATCCGCAAAGAGCCAAAAGTATCTGGCAGTTGCTTAATACAATCATTCCTTATGCCGGGCTGTGGTATTTGATGGTTAAGTGTATAAGTGTTTCTTTTTGGTTAATGTTGCCTTTAAGTATTATTGCCGCGGGCTTGATGGTACGCATTTTTATCATCTTTCATGATTGCGGGCACGGTTCGTTTTTTAACTCGCAAAAAGCAAATAATTTTTGGGGGTTTATCACCGGAGTTTTAATTTTTACAGCCTATAAACATTGGCGGCATGAACACTCAGTCCATCATTCACATGCCGGTGATTTAGATGAGCGCGGGTTGGGCGATGTCTGGACTATGACGGTCAAGGAATACTTAAACGCGTCGCGTTGGACAAGGATTAAATACCGTTTTGCCCGTAACCCTTTTTGTTTATTTATTATCGGCCCAACAATCCTCTTTCTTATTGCCCATCGGGTACCGCCTTTAAGGAAAAACGACCCGGAAGGCGCAAAAAGCATTCATTTGACTAATCTGGGGATTCTCATAATGGCAATTGTTATGAGCGTCATGGTTGGGTTAAAAACGTACTTACTGATTCAATTACCCGTTTTAATTTTTGCCGCTACCGCTGGGGTGTGGCTGTTTTATGTTCAGCACCAATTCGAAGGCGTGTATTGGGAACGTCATAGTAAATGGGATTATTTAACAGTGGCCTTAAAAGGAAGCTCTTTTTATAAGCTGCCGAAAGTTTTGCAATGGTTTACGGGGAATATCGGTTATCACCACATTCATCACCTTTGTCCGCGTATTCCAAATTATTTTCTGGAACGTTGTTATAAGGAGAATCCTCTTTTTCAAAAGGTAAAACCGGTTACATTATTAAACAGTTTAAAATCATTAACGTTTCGTCTTTGGGATGAACAACACCAGCGATTGGTTGGATTTGGTTATCTTCGAAGATTAAAATATGTATAACAAAGAATGAGGGGTTGATATGGAAAAAGGTACTATTAATTCGTATGACCAAGATAGCGGTGGCGGGACTATCGGCCGTTTGGATGGCGCCGATGTCAGGTTTACCTCTGACAAGGTCTTAGGAAGAGACAGAATCGGCTTAAAACAAGGCGATTCGGTTTGGTTCGAGGTTGAAAATATATTAAGTAACCATGTAGCCGTTAATATTAGAAAATGTATGTAAACGAGATGTCTTGAAATGAAAGGACGTAAAAAGTGCATGTAGGCAACGTTACCAAATTATTTCACGACAAGGAATATGGCTCGATTAGGATCAAAAATGGGGAGGATATACATTTTCACAAGCTTTGCCTTTGGGATATGCAATTCGCAGAGCTGACGGAAGGCCAAGAAGTTGAATTTGAGATCCAGTCCTCGCATAAAGGACTCCTTGCCTTTCATATCCGTCCCTGTGGTAAGAGCAGATTTTTAGTAGAAAAATAGATCGGTATAGGAAATTAAAAAGAAAATAACCACGACTGTTAAGCCAAGGCCTCTATATGTCAAAAGAAGAAGCAATTGAAGTGGAAGGCGTTGTTAAGAAAGCATTATCGAATGCCAAATTTTCTGTCGAGATAGAAAATGGCCATACGGTTATCGCTTATCCAGCCGGAAAAATGAGAAAATTCTTTATTAAAATTTTGCCCGGGGACAAAGTGACGGTGGCTTTGTCACCGTACGATTTGGGCAAAGGCAGAATTACCTTTAGGCATAAAATATAAATATATGTATACCCGAAAAACAAGAAAAAGCGGCCCGGTTAAAAGGTTTAAGGGGGGAAGAGTCTGTAAAAAATTTAGGTGTAAACAGCGTTTGAGTGTTTATAATTCTGAAGAATATTGTCATGTCCATATTCGAGAGTTTTTAAGATAAATTGCCTGAAGTATTTAAACCCGCCAATAAAAAATCCTTCCGCGTTATAATCAAAATTCCTTTAGTTTGTATATACGTCCGTCGCAATAGCTCTAGCGGCATTCCTGTTGACAAATTAGTTGTTATAAGCTAATATTTAGTATAGGCTAAATATATGAAGGGAGAAAACCGATGAGTGTTGAAATAGATAGAAGGGATTTAAGCCATTCCATTGCCCAGTTGCTGCCTAACATTATTCAGGGAGTCCATATTGGTTTTCTTGCCAAGAAAAGCCTGACCCATACACAATTTTTTGTTTTAGTGGCAGTCCATTCTCAAGGTCGCCCGGCCATGCGTACTCTGTCGGAGAATCTTCAAGTAAGCATGCCGACGATGAGCGGGATAGTTGACCGGCTGGTTCAGGCAGGTTATGCCAAACGCTTAACCCAACCAGGAGATCGCCGCCAAGTTTTGGTGGAGTTAACGGGCAAAGGCCGGAGCGTGATTGAACAATTTCAACAAGCAGCCAGCCAGCGTTGGCAGCAAGTACTAGTTGCTTTAAACCCTCAGGAAATTGTTGCTTTTAGTAATGTTGTAAATAAGTTACGGGGGAGTTTGCAAAAGAAGGTAAGCCATGATGCGTGAAGGAAGAAAAATATTATTTATTATTATGAGTTTATTTGTCATTTTCGGGGCATTGCCTTTGCATGCAGAAAATATGGCTAAAACGTTAACTCTTAGTGAAGCACTCAAGCTGGCCAGCGAACGTGATGTACGCTTGATCATTGCCCAGGAAAGGGTGGTACAAGCTTTGGCTCGGCTTGGGCAGAACCGTTCGG
Source organism: uncultured Planctomycetales bacterium (assembly GCA_964630825.1). Classification (GTDB taxonomy): domain Bacteria; phylum Omnitrophota; class Gorgyraeia; order Zapsychrales; family Zapsychraceae; genus CAZVZR01. Next base: position 44,814 of record CAZVZR010000006.1, read on the forward strand.
TACTTTTTCCACAACTTAATATAAGCGCTTCTGAAAACCGCCAGACCAGGGATTTAAGGACTGCCGGTATTAATCTATCAGGTGATCCGTTAGTCGGGCCTTTTAATGTTTTTGATGCTAGGGCTAGAATTACTCAAACGATTTTTGATTCGTCGGCAATGGCCCGGTTTAAGTCGGCACAGGCTGGCCACGAGCTTTCCATGGCCGAGTTACATAAAATCCAAGAAGATGTTTTAGTTTTAGTGGCAACTATTTTTTTAGACGCTCAACGTTCCGCGCAAAGTGTTGAGTATGTGCAGGCATTAATTAATAAGGAAGAAAAGGCGTTAGCTATCGCGCAAAGCCAGAAAGATTTGGGAATCAGTTCAGATGTGGACGTTAAGAAAGCACAGGCTAGTTATAATACGGCGATGCGCTTGTTTAATGAGGCCAAGGCGCATGCGACCGAATCGCGGCTGGATCTTTTAACGGCGTTAGGTTGGGATGTCAATACGTCAATTCAATTCTTGGATGATGATGGATTAAATTTTCCTATTCCACAGGAGGATTATTCCTTGGATTCTGTTGAGCATCTTCCGGAGATGGCGGTTGCCAGAGGGCAATTAACTTTGGATAAATCCAACCTCAATGTTGAGAAGGCGGGATATTGGCCAAAAATATCTATGTTTGCTGATTATGGCCCTAGCGGTGTTGATCCCACCGATCAAAACGAAACGTATACCCTCGGCGTGCAGGCATCTTGGCCGATTCTCGACGGTGGTTTACGGAAATACAGCAAGAAAGAAGCAGAAAGCCGCGTTCGAGAAAGCGAGGCCGCTTTACAGGACACACAAAGACAATCTCAATCAAAAATTTTAAATGCGTTAGAGTCTTTCCACCAGGCGCAGGCTTTGGCGAAAGAAAAAGAATCGCAACATGAACTTAGCAAACAACAGCTTCTGTTGGCTCAACAACGTAAAATAGATGGCAGTGCCAGTGATTTGGAAGTTTTAGATGCCATGGCTCAAGAAGCCGGAGCGCATGATCAGGAAAATGAAGCCCGGGCGGCATTATTAACGGCACAGATTAATTGGGTGAGCTCTGTCGGACGAATGAACGATTTTTTAAAACGGGAGGTTTCTTCATTAGACAGTAAGGGGAAAAATTTATGAAAATAAAAAGAAATATTTTGACGGTTATTTTAATTTCGTTCTTATTCAGTTGTGGGCATAATGGTGGGTCACGGGCGCTTAATTTTTCGGGGACGTTGGAATTAACCGAGCATGCGTTGGGCGCGAAGGTTGCCGGGAGGATTGCTTCTTTGAATGTTAATGAAGGCGATGCGGTCACAAAAGGCCAATTATTGGCCACGTTGGACCGGTATGAACAAGCGCACAAAGATTATGAACGTGTTCAAAATTTAGTTAATCAAGGCGGAGCAACACAGCAGTCATTGGAATATGCAGCGCTCGCGCTGGATGATCAACAGGTTGTTTCGCCGGTTAATGGCGTGGTGCTGGTGAAAGTACATGAGATAGGTGAAACGGTGATGGGAGGATCTCCCGTCGTTGTCGTCGGCGACCGCAGTCAGTTGTGGGTAAAGATATTTGTTCCGGAAGGGAAGATTAATCAGGTGCAACTTAATCAGCCGGCAGTGCTTTCGTTTGACGGGTTGAAACAAACATTTAAGGGGCATGTGAGTTTTGTGGCGCCCCAGGCGGAATTCACGCCGCGTAATGTGCAGACACCGGAAGAAAGGATCACGCAGACATTTGCTGTGAAGGTAGTTTTAGATGAATCGCCGGATTATCTTCGCCCGGGCGTAGCCGCGGATGTGGTACTGGAAAAGGAAGGCAATGAATAAAAATGTTGCCATAGAAGTTCGGGAATTGACCCGCCGCTTTGGTAAATTGACGGCTGTTGATCAAGTAAGTTTTTCTATTTCTTACGGCGAGATTTTTGGGTTTCTCGGCGCCAACGGCTCAGGCAAAAGTACGACTATCCGTATGCTTTGCGGCATTCTTGAGCCTACGAGCGGAACAGCCACCGTTGGAGATTTTAATGTCAATTCGGACCCGGAAAGAGTCAAAGAAACTATTGGTTATGTTTCGCAACGCTTTGGCCTGTACATTGATTTGACGGTTGAGGAAAATTTAATTTTTTATGGCCAAATTTATAAGCTTTCCGGTGAAAATCTTAAACAACGGATAAATGAGGTCTTAGCAATGATAGGATTGACTTCTCACCGGCAGCAACTGGCGGGGAACCTTTCCGGCGGATGGAAACAAAAACTCGCATTGGCCAACGCTATTTTGCATAAACCTAAAATATTATTTTTGGACGAACCGACAGCGGGTATTGACCCTTTATCCCGTCGGACATTATGGGAAATGCTTTATCAATTGGCGGATTCAGGAGTGGCCCTTTTTGTGACCACGCATTACATGGAAGAGGCCGAGCGCTGCAATCAGATTGCTTTCATTAGTCGCGGCCGGCTTCTTAAAATCGGTTCGCCGTCGGATTTAAAGAATGAAATAAGCAATCAATTGCTAGAAGTGCAATGCGAGCCGCTGATGAAAGCTTCGCGTATTTTTCAGGATATTCCCGGCGTAATCGGAGTTACGGCTTACGGCCGATCATTGCATTTGAATACATTGAATATAGATTCAGTAAAGAAAGATGTCGAAGAAAGAGCAAAAAAAGAAGGAATTAAGGTGGCGGCGATTCAGGCAATAGGAGCTTCCCTGGAAGATGTGTTTGCTTCTTTGGAGAGAGCCGAAGATGAATAATATTAGGGCGATAATTTACAAAGAATTCATTCATATTATCCGTGACCGGCGGACAATTATGCTGATTGTTATGATGCCCTTTATTCAGCTGATGATTTACGGTTATGCCATCAATATGGATGTAAAACATTTGGCTACGGTTGTTCGCGATGAAGACCGTACTTATATGAGCCGTCGGTTGATTGCGGCATTTGAATCTTCTGGATATTTTGATGTTGTGAAGAAGATTGATTCAAATGAAGAACTTTATCGTTTTATCGATCGCGGTAAGGCTAAAGCGGGAATTTTAATTCCGCCGAATTTTACAAAAGACGTTCTCGCCGGGCGGGGGGCTAAACTGCAGCTGTTAATTGATGGGACAGATTCCACGCCGGCGAATGTGGCGATGAATTCCAGCCAAGCGATCGTCAGCAGTTTCATGCAAAAAGAAGGATTGGTACCCATTAATGTGTTGCCAATAGATTTTCGTCCACGGCTGTGGTACAACCCGGATTTAAAAAGTTCTTTTTTTATGGTTCCCGGATTAATTGGGCTTTTGCTGCAGATGATCATCCCGATGATTACCGCTTCCGCCATTGTCCGGGAAAAAGAGCGTGGCAATATTGAACAGCTTTTAGTCACGCCTATTAAGCCTTATGAACTTATGATTGGCAAGATTATTCCCTATATTTGTATCGGAATGCTGATTGCGTTAACGGTTATTGAAGTAGCGCGGTTTCTGTTTCATATCCCGATAAGGGGAGATATGATCACATTGTTATTGTTGACGTTTTTGTTTTTAATAGTTTGTTTAGGGATTGGCCTTTTGGCATCGACGGTGGCAGAGAATCAACAGCAGGCCAGCCAAATGATTATGTTCTTTATCGCTCCGTCTATTTTGTTATCTGGTTTTATTTTTCCCCGTGAAACGATGCCGCATTTTGTTTTTTATATCAGTTACTTTATCCCACTTACTTATTTTGTCATTATCGTGCGCGGGATTATTCTAAAAGGGTTGGGCCTTTTTGATTTATGGGACCAGGTCATTCCGTTGTTTTTATTGGCTGTATTAATTATGATTTTAAGCATTCGGCGCTTCCATAAGCGCTTAAGTTAGCTTTTTTTGTAGTAAATAATAATCGTTTTTGTATTTTTTAAAGAGGTTTGTCTTGATAGGATATTATTCCCAAGGGATAGGTTTAAGAAAACCCAAAGATCTTAGAAAGCGAGATGTTGAATATGCAACGACAAAAATTTAAAAACAATGGGGCAGTTGTTAAGTATTTTTTCTTGCTGTTGGCCGTTATTATTGTTGTTGGTTGCGGTAAAAAGAAAGAAATGGCGCATCCGCCGGCTAAAGGCGGTTTTCCCGTGAGCGTTGTGGCCGAAGAGGTGAAGCAGGAGAAAATAGAAGAAAAAATCTCTCTGGTTGGGACCCTTGCGGCGGATGAAGCTATTGAGATTAAGAATGAAATCGGCGGTATCATTACAGAAATCGGCTTCGAAGAAGGCCAGGGCGTGAAGAAGGATCAAATGCTTTTTAAAATTGATGCGGATAAACTAAAGGCTTCTTTGGTTCAGGCAGAGGTAAATTTAGCCCTTGCCCAAACGACATTTGACCGACTTTCTTCTCTTATTAAAGCCGGCGCTGTTTCTCAACAGGAATTTGATCAGGCAAAATCCGACCTGGAATCGAAAAAAGCAGCAATTGATTTAACTAAAGCTCAACTTAAAGAATCCGTTATAAGTGCAGCCTTTGACGGCGTAATGGGAGAGCGTAATGTAAGCATTGGGCAATTTGTTAATCAGGGAACAACATTGACCTATCTGATCAAACAAGATCCGATGAAGGCAGAGTTTAGGGTTCCGGAAAGGTATTTGGGCCAACTTAAGGAAGGCCAGCCGATTGAAGCAATGGTTGCCGCTTATTCGGATAAACAGTTTGGTGGAGAAGTTTATTTTATCGACCCACAAATAGATGAACAAACCAGGACAGCGCTGGTTAAAGCAAAGCTTCCTAACCCCGAGGGGAAATTACACCGCGGGATGTTTGTCAATTTAAACTTGATTGTTAATATCCGGGATCAGGCCATCACGGTTCCCGAGATAGCCCTTATTCCCAAAGGGGACGATGTGTTTGTTTTCGTTGTAGATGCAGATCATAAAGCACAAATGAAAAAAGTCCAAGTGGGAACACGCATGGCTGATAAAGCAGAAATCACCGAGGGTTTATCTGCAGGAGAATATGTTGTCGTCGAAGGATATCAAAAAATTGGCCCGGGTTCTCTGGTCAAGATGAAGAGCGCTTCGCAGCCTGAAGAGCCCACCGGGAAATAATAACGCATGAAAATTTCTGAAATCAGTATCAAACGCCCTGTTTTAGCCTCAATGATGAGTTTGGGGTTAATTCTTTTTGGTGTTATTGGTTTAACACGGCTGCCCGTGCGTGAATTGCCGGACATCGACCCGCCTATCGTTAATATCACGACGGTATATCCCGGGGCAAGCGCCAGTGTCGTCGAAGCCCAGGTTTCCGAAGTCCTTGAAGAATCGCTCGCGTCTATTGAAGGGATACGTACTCTTACCAGCGAATCACGTCAGCAGGTAAGTTCCATTACAATTGAATTTGATTTATCGAGAAGCATCGATGTGGCTGCTCAAGATGTACGCGACCGTGTTTCGCGCGTAAGAGGGCGGTTGCCCGATGATATTGAAGAGCCGATTGTTGCCAAACAAGATGCCAATGCCCAGCCGGTTTTATGGATCGCGCTTTATAGTGAACGATATTCAACGCTGGAATTAACGAATATTGCCGAGAATACAATTAAAGATCGTTTACAAACGGTCAGCGGTGTTAGTTCCGTAATTTTCGGCGGGGCAAAACGTTTTGCCATACGTATCTGGTTAGATGCGCAGAAAATGGCAGCTCGCGGGATTACTGTTTTGGATGTTGATCAGGCTCTTAAGAAACAAAACGTGGAACTCCCCAGCGGCCTGATTGAAAGTTGGGAACGCGTACTTTCCATTGAAACCCGTGGGGAATTAAAAACACCGGAGGAATATAACAATCTGGTTATTAAACAGGATGGCTCAACTTTTATCCGTCTCTCTGATATCGGCCATGCCGTGATAGGCGTTGAAGATGAAAAAGCCATTGCGCGGTTTAATTCCAAACCTTGTGTTGGTATCGGGGTTATTCGTCAGTCAAAAGCCAATACGATTGAAGTGACTAAGAATGTAAAGAAAGAGATTGAAAACCTCCGCCCGCTTTTACCGCAAGGAATCGAGATTGCCTTTCCTTACGATGAGTCGATATATGTTGAACATTCCATTAAAGAAGTGTGGATGACGCTGTTTATTGCTTTTGCATTGGTTGTCCTTTGTATTTTTATTTTCCTCCACGATGTTCGTTCCACTTTCATCCCAACGATAACTGTTCCTGTTTCTATCATCGGTACATTTGGCATTCTTTACGCGTTAGGGTTCTCAATCAATATTATTAGTATGCTTGCTTTTGTCTTGGCTATTGGGTTGGTGGTGGATGATTCAATTATCGTTCTCGAGAATATTTACCGCCATATTGAAGAAGGGATGAAACCATGGGATGCTGCCGTTAAAGGGATGCAGGAAATCGGTTTCGCTGTTATGGCGACGACCGTGGCACTCGTCGCTGTTTTCTTGCCGATGGCGTTTCAGACAAGCATTACTGGGCGCTTATTTATTGAATTTGCCGTCGCACTTTCAATGTCGGTTATCATTTCTGCCTTTGTTGCCCTGACGTTAAGCCCGATGCTTTGCTCGCGGATTTTAAAAAACACCGGCCATGCTAAAAAAGGGTTGCTGGGATTTTTTGATTGGTTTTTAACGGGTGTTATTGAGCGGTACGGTCGTGCTTTGAAGTGGTCATTGGATTATCCAGTTTTTATTGTCATTATTGCACTTATCAGTATTGGGTTAAGCATCTTTTTCTTTTCAAACTTGGAAAAAGAATTCATGCCTGATGAGGATAAAGGAAGGTTATTGTGTTTTGCTTTGGCTCCGGAAGGCTCAACCAGTGAATATACCGATCGGATGGCACGTAAGATGGAACAAATTATTTCTAAGGTTCCTGAAGTGGAAGGGTATTTTACGGCCATCGCACTGGCGCGAGGTAGCCCCGGCCAGACTTCACAAGGGCTGGCTTTTATCCGCCTTAAAGAAGACCGTAAGCGCCATTTACGCGACATCGTCGGTGGCCCGACAGGATTAGCGGCGCAATTTTTTAGTAATGTGGAAGGGGCGTTTGTTATCCCGATTGTCCCGAAATCTATCGGCCGTGGTTTTTCTCAGCCGTTTCAACTGGTTGTTCAAAGTCAGGATTTGATAAAATTAAATAATTACGCCCAGGAGTTGACGAACAAATTACGTGCGGCGGGATATTTGATGAATGTGCGCACCACCTTTGAATTAAATAAACCTGAATTACGGGTGAACATTGACCGTGACCGGGCCGGAGCGCTTGGCGTTAACGTGGAAGACATTTCCCGCACAATGCAAATTCTCTTCGGCGGATTGGATCTGTCCAAGATTAACATTAAAGGGAAAGAATATAAAGTTATTGTTCAATTAGAGCGCACATCACGTTTGGCACCGGCGGATTTGGAGAAAATTTATATTCGCAATATTCGCGGTGAACTCATTCAGCTCGATAATGTTATCAGTCATGAAACGGGCGCCGGGCCCAGCGCTATTAACCATTATAACCGTTGGCGTTCAGCCACGATTGAAGCAACGCCGATGGGGGTTTCTTTGGGTAAAGCCATGGAGAAAACGCTGGATATTGTTAAAGCAGGTCTACCCGACGGGATCCGGTATGAATGGACGGGTGATACCCGTGATTTGGTTGAGTCAAGCAGCCAAATTTATTTTGTCATGATTCTGGCCGCGATTGTTATTTACATGGTTTTGGCGGCCCAGTTTGAAAGCCTTATTCATCCGTTGACGGTTATGATGACTATTCCTCTGGCAGCGTTCGGGGCATTCGGCGGCCTGTGGATTATGAGTTTAATCAGTAAGGCCGGCTGGTTCGGGTTTATTCAAGGGATGAGTTTAAACTTGTTTAGTCAAATTGGTATGATTTTATTGTTCGGATTGGTTACGAAGAACGCTATTCTTTTAGTCGATTTTGCCAATCGTAAAGTGGCGGAAGGAAAATCGGCCAAAGAAGCGATGCATATGGCCGGGCTTATCCGATTGCGTCCTATTTTGATGACCGCTTGCGCAACGGTCATTGGGATTATGCCGATTGCCATCGGCTTTGGGGCAAGCGGAGAAGCTCGTCGGCCGCTTGGCGTTGTGGCCGTTTTTGGTATGGCCACCAGCACGTTTTTAACTTTATTTGTTATTCCCGTTGTGTATGTATTTTTCAGCAATGTTTTTCATCGGCGAAAACAAAGCCATGATAGCGGATCTATGGCCAAACTTATCTTGATTATCGGTTTTATTATTCCTTTATTATTTAATGGTTGTGCTTTTAGTTCGCTGTATCACAAGCCCGATGTATCTTATAGTTCTGCCTGGAAAAATTATAATGAAGCGATCCCTAATTTTTCTATGCCGGCAAATTGGTGGGAAATTTTTCATGATGAAACATTAAATCATTTAGAAGAAACAGCCCAGGCCAATAATCAAGATTTGGCAATTGCGATGGCCAATGTAGATAAAGCACGTGCGTTAGCCAGGGTTGAGGAGGGAGATCTTCTTCCTCAAGCTGATTTAAACCCATCTATTGTGCGCTCACGAACTTCAGGTAATGCTTCCACATTCGGACAGTCTTCGCGCATAACCACTTCGTATAAAATCCCATTGGATTTAAGTTATGAAATTGATCTTTGGGGCCGTGTTCATCGGGCATTTGCCGCCGGGCATGCAGAGGCTCAGGCCCAAGCAGCGGCGTACGGCATAGTTTTTTTAACACTTAGTGCCGATGTCGCCCGTAATTATTTTGAAATCGGTGCTGCGGATGCTGAAATTGATGCCGTCAAAGGGGCGGTTGATTTGCGGCAAAAAGCGGTTGAGATGCTCCAAGCCCGTTTTCAACAAGGCATCAGCAGCGAACTGACCCTTTTTCAAGCACAGACTCAGTTATCAAAAGCGCAGGCGGATTTAGTTGATGCTCAGCGTCGGAGAGAAAATTTAGTCAATTCTTTGGCTGTCTTGTGCGGGCAAAACGCCAGTGATTTTACTTTACCTCAAGAAGTGCTTAAAACAGAAGTGCCGCAGATCCCGGTTGGAATTCCGTCAACGATTTTAGAAAATCGCCCGGATATTATGGAAGCGGAAAAACTCATTGTTGCTGAAAACGAACGTTTGGGGATTGCGCAAATGGCTTATTTCCCTTCGATTAAATTAACGGGCAGTGCCGGTTATTCCAGCGTTGACTCTGGGAATCTCCTTGATTGGGAGAGCCGTGTCTGGTCCATCGGCCCGTCGGTAAGCCTGCCGATTTTTAACGGGGGGAAATTAAAAGCCGAAGAAAAAGCGCAGAAAGCAGAATATGAAAAAGCATTAGCCGAATACAAAAAAAGAGTTCTGACGGCTTTTAGCGAAGTGGAAAACGCTTTGGCCGATATAAAAATGCGCCAGCAGCAATTGCATGCTCAGGGAGAACTTTTGAAGGCCGCACGCCAAGCAGCCGAAATTTCTATCCAGCGCTATAAGGAAGGATTAGTGACATTTTTGGAAGTTATTGATACCGAACGTTCCCGCCTGGATGCCGAACGTGACACGATTCAAATCCAATCAGAGGCATTAATATCAACGGTACATCTCATTAAAGCTTTAGGCGGCAACTGGCCAAGGCTATAAAGGCCAAGTTTTTTAACATCAAATGTTTTATATATCCCACCTTTCTTATAAAACAAGACGTTACAAAGGGTTTGAATTAAAGAAAAATTATCCTGATTAAGGGAACTTTTAATCTATTTCTTTTGTCTAACTAGTGAATAAAGGCAGAGTAGGAAAGCTAAAAAGGAGGTCACAATGTTAGACAAAAAGAAAATTGAAAAAGCATTTACCGTAGTATCGATTCTTACCGTATTATTGGCTTTAACGGCCCAACAAAGTGCGTGGGCAGATTGGGGACACAGGGATCATGATTGGGATGATCATTCTTGGGGACATTCCAGAAGCGATCACCATCATTATTATTATCATCATGAACATTATGAGCCATTCCCGTTTTTTGGCAGGGCGATATTTACCTTACCGGGTGGATATGTCTCTTTAATTTTTGGCGGGTCAAGGTATTATTATTATGATGGTATTTTTTACCGGAAACATTTGGATGGTTTTGAGGTGGTTACACCTCCCGTAGGAGTTATTTTACGGTTACCTCCACCGGAATGTTCGCCGGTTATCATTGATGGGACGACTTATTATGTTGGTAATGGCATATATTATCTCAATACGCCGCAAGGGTATGAAGTGGTTACACCTCCCGCAGCAACGGTGATTAAAACGGCGCAGTCATTGCCAACACAATCAATACCTGCTACTAATGAGGCATTTACTCTGAATATTCCCAACAATCGGGGAGGATATACGGCAGTGATTCTGCAACGTTCAGGAACAGGGTTTGTCGGCCCACAAGGGGAATTTTATCAAGATTTTCCTTCGGTCGAGCAGTTGAAGGTTATGTACGTGAAATAGTGAAGTAGAATATTTATAAAATAGAAGGCATCGATGCAGGAAATAGCAGAAGACATTTTACGAGAAGCCTCAGATGGCGATCTGAGGGCGTTCGAAGAAATTTATCAGGCAACGGCTGGTTTTGTTTATAACGTTGCCTTAAGGGTAACCACTAATAAAGAAGATGCCGAAGATGTTACCCAGGAGGTTTTCTTGAACCTCTATAATAATCTTAAAAATTTTCGAAACGAGTCTTCGTTTAAGACTTGGGTTTATCGAATTACAGTTAATTGTGCAATCAATTTCGCCAAAAAGAGAGCGACCCGAAGAAACAAGACGGTGGAGTTTGATGAAGCCCTGTCGGACGTTGCTGGGCCAAATGAGGTTCATAAGACAATGGATAAGGAAGAGCAAAATAAAATGATCGAGACCCTTTTAAATTCCATTAACCCTGAACAGAGGGCGTGCGTGGTGCTACGTAACATAGAAGGGCTTAGTTACGAACAAATTTCACAGGCTTTAAACATTAATATCAATACCGTTCGGTCAAGGCTAAATAGGGCCAGAGAGAAAATGTTGTCATTAAGAAAGCAGGTGGCATATGAACGTTTGTGATAATTTCAAAGATCTGATTCTGACAGGTTACTTCGATCAAGAAATTGATGAGGGAACTAAAAAGAAAGTTGATGCCCACCTGGTTTCGTGCGCACAGTGTCGTAATTTTGCCGCAGAAGTAAAGCAGAATCTCATTGCTCCGTTTCAGGAAGTAGTTAGAGAAGAGGTGCCCCGGCACTTGTGGTCTGCAATTGAAGAAAAGATTAAATCAGAAGAAGTTTCACCTGAAGAACGAGAAGAAAATGTTTTAACGAGAATGGCGCGAGCGTTTGTATTTCCTCGTCTAGTTCCTGTCTTGGCCAGCATTTTGATCGGGATTTTTGCCGTATCAATTTTCTTTAATCCTCAAAAACAAATAAAACAAGCCCCAACACAAGAGCAGGCGCAATACTTGGCTAATTTAGTGTCAACAGATGACGTTCGAGAAGTGGAAAAGGCTGTTTCGGAGACACCTATTGAAACGTATTTCTTATAATAACCAAAGTGTTAAGGAGGTAGTTAAAATGATGAGCTATGGGAAATGGGTTTTAGTTGCTGTTGCGGCATCGGTATTCTTTGTTTTACAGCCGGTATATGCTTATGAAAATGATGGTACACCTTCTAAGGAATCCGGTGGGTGGCGCAAGGATCATGAATGGATGGAAAAGAAAACGCAAGAAATATATTCACAATTGAATTTAACTGATGATCAAAGAAAGCAGTTGGAAGATAATAAACAAAGACACATGGACCAGAAGAAGGCTTCTTTCGATCAAATTCGTTCGTACCGTGAGGCATTGAATCAGGAATTGATGAAGCCACAACTAGACATGGATAAAATTAATCAACTCCAGTCGCAGTTTAAGGCGTTACAAGCACAACTGACGGATGACCGCTTGAATTCAATCTTGGAAGTCCGCAAAATTCTTTCGCTGGAGCAATTCAGTAAATTTATTTCCTTGATGGAAGAACATAAACATGAAGGGTCTCAAGGGGAAACTTCAAAATAAGTTAAAATAAAATACCTCCTATGAGATTTGATTAAAGGACACGGAATGAAATTTGTTGTATCAAGAATATTTCTGGTCGGCATGTTTATTGTCTTTGAGTGTTTATCTTTGGCGTCGGCAACGCAAGAAATGACTTGGCAGGATTGTTTGCGTGAGGCAGCTAAAAATCACCCCGACTTGATTGCCGCTCAAGAAGGCATTGTGCAGAAAAAAGCAGATAAAACCATTGCCGCCAGCGGCGGATTGCCGCAGGTTACGGCAAATGCGTCGGCTTCTAACATAGATTCTAAAAATTCCGGAAACAGTAATTCTTTTAGTTATGGGGTTTCCGGGACACAACTTTTGTTTGATGGGCTTAAAACGGTTAATGGCGTTAACGCGGCGTCTGAAAATCTTAAAGCGGCAAAAGAGAGTTATAAGTTTACTTCTGCAACTGTTCGTTTTCGGCTTCGCGAAGCATTTATTGATTTGTTAAAAGCACAGGAACAGGTCAACCTCACCGAGGAGATCCTCAAGATACGCAAAAGTAATGTGGATTTAATTGAACTGCGTTACCAGTCCGGCACGGAACATAAAGGGGCGCTTTTAACGGCGCAGGCAAATGTGACGCAAGCCGAATATGAGGTGAATCAGGCCAAACGCGGCCTGGAAACGGCTCAACAAGAATTGACTAAAGAGTTAGGGCGTGAAGATTTTTCTGCATTAAACGTCACCGGTAAATTTGAAGTGAGTGATGTTGTAAAAGAAGAGCCGAACTTCGAGCAACTTGCCGATAATAATCCTTCTTTCTTGAAAATTGTGGCACAGAAAAATGCATCAGCGTTTGATTTGAAATCCAGCAAGGGAGATTTTTTACCGACGATTTCTGTAAACGGCGGAATTTCCGAATCAGGAAATGAATGGGAACCTAAAGGCCAAGAGTCATCTGCCGGTGTCCGCGTGTCTTTGCCGTTGTTTGCCGGTGGAGAGAATGTGGCCAATTTACAAAAAGCTAAGAGCGTTTATCGTGAATTGGAACAACAACAACGCAGTGTTAAAGATGGGGTAATCCTTAATCTCCGGCGGGGATGGAATGCCATGCAAGATGCTGCAGAGACAGTTCAGGTGCAAAAAGATTTTCTTAATGCTGCCGAAGAGCGTGCCAAAATTGCCGAACAGCAGTATTCAGTTGGGCTCATATCATTTGATAATTGGACTATCATCGAAGACGATTTAGTCAGAAATAAAAAATCTTACCTTAATGCGCAGGCTGATGCACTGTTAGCCGAAGCTAGCTGGATACAAGATAAAGGGGAGACCTTGGAATATGAAAATTAAAAAAGAACAGGTTGTTATTGCCGTAGCCATTCTAATTTTTGTATGGGCATGGGGAAAAAAATCAAAGCCAACTGATTCTTCGGAAACAGTGAAAGTTGTTTATCCTCAAGTAGGCAATATTCGCCAGACGGTGTCAACGACGGGTACAGTTTTGCCTAAGAACCGTTTGGAAATTAAACCTCCGGTTAACGGCCGGATTGAACAGATTTTGGTCAAGGAAGGCCAGCAGGTGAAAACCGGTGAAACAATTGCCTTGATGAGTTCAACTGAACGGGCAGCTTTATTGGATGCGGCCCGCGGCAAAGGTACGGAAACGCTCAAGTACTGGGAAGAAGTTTATAAACCTATTCCGCTTAGCGCACCGATTGACGGCGAGGTGATCGTCGGGAAAACTCAGCCCGGGCAGACGGTGACAACTGCGGATGCGGTTATTGTTTTATCAGATCGTTTGATTGTGCGCGCGCAAGTGGATGAAACCGATATTGGTAAGATTAAAGAGGGACAAAAAGCAGCTGTTAGCCTCGATGCTTATCCGGAAACAAAAATTAATGCGGTCGTTGATCATGTTTATTATGAGTCAAAAACCGTCAACAATGTAACTATTTATGAAGTGGATTTGATGCCAGAAAAAATTCCTCCCTTTTTCCGTTCTGGCATGAGTGCCAATGTGGAATTTATTGAAGAAAGCAAAGAAGATGTTCTTGTTTTGCCACTAAATGCTGTTAGCAAAGAAAAAGGCGAAACGTTTGTGATGGTGGAACCTAAGGAAGGAAAAAAAGCTAAGCGCCAGCCGGTAACACTTGGCCTTGCCGATGATAAAAATGTTGAAGTCATTTCGGGAGTAAACGAGGAAGACGCGATTATTTTAAAGTCAAAAAAATATTCTCTCCCTCACGATTCTGGCGGGTCCAATCCTTTCATGCCACAGCGAAGGAAAAAACAATAAGTATGCTTGAGTTTAAAAATATCGCAAAATGTTACCGAACCGGCGCGGAGGAAGTTAAAGCGGTTGATCATGTTTCAGTAAAGATTCTCGCTGGTGAATTTGTTGCTATCATGGGCGCTTCCGGTTCAGGAAAATCAACCTTAATGCATATGCTGGGTCTTTTGGACAGGCCAGATTCCGGGTCATATTCTATCGCCGGTAAAGAAGTCACGGGTTTATCCGATGAACAATTAGCGGCGCTGCGCAATCGGTTAATCGGGTTTGTCTTTCAACAGTTTCATCTTTTGGGGCGCATGACAGCATTGGAAAATGCCGAACTTCCGTTAATATATGCTGGACGGCGCAATATGCAGGAAAAAGTCCATCAGGAATTGACGGCAGTGGGCTTGGCTCAGCGGACCACACACCGGCCCAATGAGCTTTCCGGCGGGCAGCAGCAACGCGTGGCGATAGCCCGGTCGCTTGTCAATGACCCGTTTATCATTATGGCTGATGAACCGACGGGAAATCTTGATAGCAAAAGTAAAGATGAGATTGTCGCTATTCTTAAAGGCCTGAATGCTCAAGGCAAAACAATTATCATGGTCACGCATGAACCTGAAATGGCGGCGCACGCCAGCCGTGTGATTATTATGCGCGATGGCAAAATTATTTCTGATGAAACACGTACTAAGCCTAAAATTTCCGCGCAGATGATGGATCCTCAGAAAGTTATCGAGGAGGTTTTGACATCTTCACATAAAGCGTATGATCCCGCAAAGTTTTTAGATTCTTTTCATCAGGCGGTTTACGCGATGGTGTCGCATAAGATGCGTTCGTTTTTGTCTATTTTGGGAATTCTCATTGGCGTTGCCGCGGTGATTGCCATGTTGGCCGTCGGGCGCGGGGCACAAGAAACTATGGAGAAACAATTAGCTTCGTTGGGTTCTAATCTTTTGATGGTCAGGCCAGGCGAGGCGCGCAGGGAAGGAGTTTCTTTAGAGGCAGGAGCAGTCACCCGATTAAATTTTCAAGATCTCAGTGCGCTTAGCCAGCTTCCTTCCGTCCGGCGGGTAAGCCCGTCGGTGAATGGCCATGTGCAAGTCGTCTACGGAAACAAAAATGCCAATACGCAAGTCGAAGGCGTTGGCGTGGAGTATGCCGAGTTGCGGGCGGCACAACCGACGGTGGGGCGGTTTTTTACCGAGGAGGAATTACGCAGCCGCGCCAAAGTCGTGATAGTGGGAACAACGGTCGTTAAGGAATTATTCGAGAATGCGGACCCGATCGGGCAAACCATTAGGATTAATTTGATAAATTTTCAGATCATCGGTGTCCTGCCATTTAAGGGAGCAAATTCCTTTCGCGACCAGGACGATACAATCGTGATGCCAGTGACAACGGCAATGTATCGATTGCTGGGCAAAGATTATGTTGACTCTATTTATGTGGAGGGGGAATCTTCACAGTCGTTAGAGCCTCTGCAGAAATCAATCAATGAAACATTGGTTAAACGCCACCGTATTAATGCTCATTCAGAAAACCAAGAGGGGGAAGCTTTTCAAATCCGTAATATGGCTGATATCAGAGCGGCGATGGAAACGACAACGAAAACCATGGGGATGCTGTTGGGCGCCATTGCCGCTATTTCACTTTTAGTCGGCGGTATCGGTATCATGAATATTATGCTGGTTTCGGTAACAGAAAGGACTAAAGAGATTGGTTTACGTAAAGCTATCGGAGCTACCCGACGGGATATCATGATGCAATTTTTGGTAGAATCGGTTTTGATGTCCCTGATTGGTGGAATCTCAGGGATTGTTCTTGGCGTGGGTGCAGCATTTTTGATAACATTCTTTGCTGGTTGGACGATCAAAGTATCCATATCATCGATAATTTTAGCGACAACGTTTTCGCTGGGTGTGGGTATGATATTTGGTTTGTGGCCGGCCAATCAAGCCTCGCTGTTAAATCCCATTGAGGCATTAAGGTACGAATAGGTATTATGAAGACCCGCTGGTTTGAATCCACAGTTCTCCTTTTTTTACTTATCCTCAATGTTATTTTATTTTCTCAAATTCTTCGGGAAAAACTTTTTTATCAACAAGGGGAAATGACCTGGTTAAATATTTTTTGGTCGATGGATTTAGGTTCGTCAAATCCCCAAAGCCTGCATACCGGCCTTAAAGGCGAAGACGTCTTAAAGCCATTTATGACTTCCAATGTTGATCTTTTAGGATTTCGCATGCGGCAGGTTTCTTCTTATTTTGATATGCTTTCTTTTAAGTTTTGGCAATATTGGGGAGTAAGCAGTTTTCATAATTATTCGCATATATTATTACATGTCCTTAATGGAATACTCTTGGGATTTTTAGTGAGAAAATTAACAGGTAGTTTGGAAGCGGCGTGGTTGATTTTCGTTTTCTTTTTAAATTCGGCGATAGGGATTTCCACGTTATTGTTTCCCTTTCGCAGCGCCAAGTTGCTGGCAGTGACATTTTTTCTCCTTATCTGGCTTATGGTGGTCAATGAGAAGAGGCCATTTGCACAGAATTCTTTCTTAACGAAAACAATAGTTTTTGTATTAACTATCTTAATTTTATTTACCGATGAAACATCTTTTTTCCTTCTTCCGGTCATTATGATTTATCTTTTTCTGCGTGATGGTAAACGCGGGGTATTTAATTTAATAATGGTTAAATATGGCTTTGCGATTATTACAACGGTTATTATTTTATTGTGCTCCGCACTTTATCTCTCCCATAAATTGAGTCCAGTCACTCCCACAGAACATTTTTCATTGTATATGGGCAATTTAAGAAAGTATTTAACCGGCATGGCAATCTTAAAAGATACTTTTCATGCCTTGGCGGGATATTTTTTACCGAGAAGTTTCGGCTATTGGGATACATCTTTTTGGGGGGCGACAGCTTTTGTGGCCACAGGGGTGCTGTTCTATATGATCTTTCGTTTTAAAACGGATATGGGAATTCTAAAGGGATTATCTTTGGCAATAGTTTTTGTTTTCTTTCTAAAAGCTTTTTTTTTGCCGCACCCCGGTGGAATGCATGCCTATATCATGCCCGACAATACGATTTTTCCTAGCTTATTGTTTTTTGGTTATTATTATCCCTATATCGATACTGTTTTCTTAAGTCTTCTTTTATGTTTTGGATTAAGCGGCGTGCTGCACAAGCATAAGAAATCTTTTCTGATTTGTATGACCCTAATAACTTTTATTAATTGCTCCAATATTAAACATTTGTATGCGGGTGTGGCGGATACGGTTGCTTTTCACAATTCTGCGCTTTTTCATCCAAGGACGGCATTAACCATTCTTTTGATTAAAGATCATTATAAGGCGGTAAAAAAAAATGGCCCTTTATATCTGTCGTTCCCCAGCGGTAATAATCCTGTTTTCATCCGTAAAATTCTTTCCCAATATCCGCAAACATTACAAGAGAAATTAGTTTTGGCTTTTCGTGATTACGCGAGCGTGATCCCGGTTATGTATTTACGCGCTATTGAAAAAGGGGATATGATCATTTCTTTAAAGAATGCCCAACCTATTCGACCGCTTGCTTCCGATGCAGAATTGGCCAGTGCTTCGTTTTTCTTGGATGTGCCTATAAGCAAAAGGATTGATTTGCGACCTTTTAAAGAAAGGTTTGGTGTGAATATTTTTACTCCACACAAGGTAAATAATTTTCAGCAAGAAATATCCCTTGATACAGCTGATAAGGAAGTCGTTTTTTTTATTAAAGGGGCAGCCGAAGTTAACCTTGAAGCAGGGGAGAAAACAGTAAAAACGCAGCAGACGTACGGGTATTCTTATCAGGTGTTCAATTATCCTTTACCTAAAGATAAAAAAGTTTCTTTATTGAAAATTAATATTCGTTCGTTACACGAAGGGCAGCCTTTTGAATTGATTGGCCCATTTTTGGTTCCGGACTCATTGTCTTTGGGCTTTGAAGTATTCCCAGACAGCCGGGAGAAGGGAAATAAAGACAATGGCCAGGACGACCAGAGAGAAGTTTTTCTTTACAAACGGCAGATTCCCGAAGAAATACCCGCTTAACGTTCCCACATTGACCCACAAAATACCGCCTATCACGTTGTAACTTAAGAATCGGCCATATTTCATGGTCCCCACACCGGCTAGAAACGGCGCGAATGTCCGGATGATTGGCACAAAGCGGGCGATGATGATTGTCTTGCCGCCGTATTTTTCATAAAATCGTTCGGTACGCTCTAAATGTTCACGTTTGATAAAGCGGATTTTTTCGTTGCGGAAAAGTTTTGGGGATAATACATGCCCAACCCAGTAATTTACTGTGTCACCTAAAATAGCGGCGGCCGCTAAAAGAAAAATAAGCCAGCTCAAGTTTAATGTGCTGTTGGCCGCGAGAGTTCCTACCACGAACAGAAGCGAATCACCGGGGAGAACCGGCGTAAAGACAAGCCCTGTTTCACAAAAAATAATCACAAATAAAATAAGGTACGTCCATGGCCCGTATTGGTTCACGGTTTCCACCATGTGGTGGTCGAGGTGAAGGATAAAGTCGATAAAATGTTTGATTATGTCCATTTGTTCTACGAAGGCTTGATGATAAAGCTCACGACCGCCTCGCTTAATTTTTGCCGGCGGAGTTTGCGGACCATTATTTGCAGGTTGTTGCTTTCAATAATTTCACCGCCTTTAAAAGGCTGACCAAATTTTTTGGCGCACCAGTCGGCCAGGCGCGGTGCCGGCTCATCGGGTTTTCTGGGGGCCCAAACGGTTCCTGTTGTTTGAGCAACGACATTCATCGGTACACCGCCGCCCATGATCCAGCCGCCGCTGTAAGGATGGATGTACGTCGGTAGGCGATCATATTCATCTTCAATTTCGCCCACCAGTTCTTCAATAATATCTTCCAGGGTAACCATGCCGATTATTCTTTGTTCCTTGGATGTTACCGTGGCAATGTGAAGTTTTTCGCTCATCATTTCTTCAAGGACTTGCGAGACGGGTGTGTCCTCGGCAAAGGTTTTAATCGGCCGGAGGATACCGCGCAAGCTTGGTTCAGCAGGATTAAGTTTGAGAGCCGAGACAATATCTTTAAAATTGATATAGCCTTGAATCGTTTGGGAATCATTTTCTTTGGCGCAGACCGGAAAGCGGGTATGCATATCCAGATGGGCCCGGATTAAGGCGTCGGACAAAGAGATTTCCAGAGAAAGCATGCAGACATCTGTAATAGGGAGCATAATTTCTTTGACCGGCTTTACTGACAATTGTGCGGCGGATAAAACAATCTTTTCCTGACGGGCATTGATAAGCCGTGAGGTACGGGCCATGGAGACGGCGGTATTGAGTTCATGTAGCCCGATCTGGTCTTCAAAACGATTTTTGAAATCACGTTTCGAAGCCATATGGAGCACTTTTTTTACGATAAGTTCAAAGACGGAAATAACCGGGTAGCTGATCTGGCCAAGGATTTTCATTGCCGGTGAAAGGGTAAGGCACACCCAAAGCCTGTTGTTGAGGGCAAACATTTTAGGAATTAATTCGGCAAAGGTGATCGTTAATCCACTTAGCGGGATGATGAGGATAATGAGGGAAGTGATATCGGCCAAGGTTTCTGACCAGCCAAAGGTTAATTGAAGGTAAGGTGCAAGTGATTGTGAAACGCCGGCTCCGCCGGTAGCCGCGGCAATCGCCCCGGTGAGCGTCATGCCCATCTGGGTGACGGCTAAGCTTGCTTCCATGCGCTCTTTCATATAAAGAGCTTCGGCCGCGCCTTTACGCTTGTTCTGGACATGCACCGCCAGTTTGGCGTGCGAAATGGAGGCAATGGCCATCTCATAAGCCGCAAAAAAAGCGCTACAGGCCAACATCACAATGATAACGATGAATTCATAACCGAAAGGCATAGTCTAGAATCGAAAAGCTATATCTCCATGTTGGTGGTTATTATAATCTTCCAGACCTTCGTATATTTTTCCTTCATAAATATTTTTTCCTTGTTCATCTTGGCGATCTGGACCGATACTGTAAACTAAACATTGGTTTGAGTCATTAATATATTGAACAGGCTTAAAGTCATTGAAATAATCAGGCGGTATTTCGTTAAGATATTGGGGAACTAGTTCTTCAAGGTTGTTGGGAAAAGAATGGTGGTCAATTTTGTATAGCCGTAAAGCTGTCGCGGCACGGAAAATATTAATTACTTCAAGGTTAGCATAAAAACTATTAATAGTTCTTTTTCGTGATCCAGCGTTTGCTTTAGAAAGATTGATCATTACATTTACTTGATAATCGAGTGTCTTATCTAATTTCCCACTTTTTTGTTCAGAGTCTATTTCATCAAAAAATTCTTTCTCTGCTTTTTCAAAGTCCTCTGGGTTATTTTCCTTAGTAGCTTTGAGCAATGTATCGTAGAGGGAAGAAGTTTTATCCTTGTATGATCCAAAGGACCGTTCCATGAACCGCGGCAGATCTTTAATTTTTGCTTCAATTGCCGGCTCCTCAAATAATTTCTTAACAATTGCCAGCTCTCTTTCTCGTTCTTCCTGGAAGATTTCAACCAGTGTTGAATGATTTGTAATCAAAGTGTTTAATTCATTTAATAAACGTTTATAAAATTCTGGAGAAGAGGGCTCGTTTTTTATATAGTAAGATAATCTTGTGGATAAATCATTAATTGTCATGGTTTCATAAATGAAACTTATTAACATATCATATTTTTGTTGCGACAGTTGCTGCGAGAATTTTATGCCAGTTAACAGGTTCTCTTGCTCTAATTTGGGATCACCTTTTTCATATGCCATTTTCCCTTCTACAAGCAACATCCGCAGAAACTTGCGTTTAACGGTGTAATCAGGCTTAGGTGAATCAGCATCAATTTGTTTCGGTTTTTTCATAAATAAATAACCGTCATTCTTCTTCGCTGTTCCTTTCTTAAAGTAATCTAAAGCTTTTTTATTTTTTTCAATTACCAATCGATCATCATCACCGATAGTAATATCGTTGGAGTGAATAAATTCATTGAAGACTTTTGTGCTCCAATCTTTATCAACATCATAGTATTTTTCAGCCTCTTGGTAATAATCAATATCGTCCGAAAGAGGTTCGGCTGTCGTTGGGGCGCTTGCGTCAATGCTTGGTTCGGAACTTTTATCTTTAGAAGGAGGGGGTGGGAGATTGGGGGATTCGATTTTCTTGCCATCGATCGAATCAATTTCATCTAGATAATAGGTAATAGTTACTCCCGTGCCTGAATCGACTTTAACTTGATCAGCTGCTTTTTCTGTGATTTTACCTTCAACGGTTTTTCCGTTTTTCAAGAGGATTGTTTCGGCAAAGACACAGTTTGTCATTATGAAAAATATTGTAACAAC
>CAZVZR010000007.1:0-63958 GCA_964630825.1 uncultured Planctomycetales bacterium
GCCGCCGATAATAGCCCATTGCTTAATTGTAAATTTCTTAACAAGATCCCGATGAGACTGTTTCTTAGGCTTTTCTTTGTGGGGCTCGCCAACAAGCGTGATGACTTCCGAAGACTTTTGCACCGGTGCTGCCTCTTGTGCCTGTTTTGTCTGTTGTACGGCCGAAGTTATCACAGGCAAAGACGTTGCCTGGGGCTGTTTTTTTTCTATCATTTCTTCTTTCGGTGGAATGATTGTTTCCGGCTGTTCCTTTATAGTATTTGTAACCGAAGAAGAGGCCTCTTGATTATTAACCGCATTAACCGGTTGTTCCAGTTGTGGTCTCGAATTCTGGGGTTGCGCTCCCTTAACAACACTCTCAATATCCTCCCGTAAAAATTCTGACAACTGACCTTCCTTATATTCTTTGATACGGACAAAAACATCATTTTCGGCAAGTACCTCGCCTTCTACTTTCTTCCCAGATTTAAGCGTAATGGTATCAGCAGAAATTACCGAGGAAAGGAAAATTAACGAAACAAAAAAAGCAGCTTTGCTCAATTTCTCCCATTTAAAAATTTTATTCATAATATACGGATTTACTCCCATTTAACATTCCCTTCTGTGTCAATCTTAATTCCTTTTTTCAAAGGATTCCTGTTGTACTCATCGTATTGTGTTTCGGACGACGGGTTTCCTTGATTTTGTGTCCTTTGGTAGCTTCCCGATGTCGAGTGATAAACATTTTGTCGATACTGAGTTACCGGACTATTGTTTTCTTTTGGGGCGCTTGCCTGCCCCATCCCCACGTCATCGTTTTCTTCCATCGCTCGAATTTCTCTTTCCCTCATCATTTGCTGTTGGTCAGCCTGCATTTTTAATTGCTGTGCCTGCTGCAATACTCCGACCTGGGTTGCCATATACCCTTGATAGGCGCCAACACCCTGTTCCAATACTCCTTGTTGCGGTTCTGTTAAATGCGCCGATGTTGCAGCAGATACCCCAGAAGAAGGCTGTGCCGTTTGGGATTGTATTTTATCTTTTTCTTTAAGGCCCCCAAAACTGGAAAGGACATTGTCTATCCAGGATTTTTGTTTTTCGACTTTAACAGGACTTTTTTCGATGCGCTCAATTTCATCTTTTTTAAAAAACCCGCCGTCGACCCACGCGCCTTCGGAAGTTTCTTTTACTTCACCTTCGTGACGAAATCCATTTTTGAAATAAACAGTATCGGCAAGAGCAATGTTACAGAACAACAAACTGCCGATTGTTAGAGCGCTATTGACAATTTTGCAATTCATGCGCATATTCATATACTTTAAAAGTTTAAACTTATAAGAAAACAAATGCAAGCAGTCATGCAAAAAATTATAATCCTTTATTCTTTAGCTTCAACCTTTCCTTGATCTCTTTCTCTTCCCCCATCTCCGTAGGCTCATAATAAACAGTTTGCAAAGGCATGTATTCCTGCTCAACATAATGACCAGCAAAATCGTGCGCGTATTTATAATCCTTCCCGCGGCCGAGCGTTTTGGCCCCTTTATATGACGCGTCTTTCAAATGAACCGGGACGTCTTGTATTTTTTTATTTTTTACATCATCCAAGGCTTTCTCTATTCCCAAATAAACGGCATTTGATTTTGGTGCACAAGCGACATAGACAGCGGCCTGCGCCAGAGGAATGCGCGCCTCCGGCAACCCGACAAATTCAGAAATTTGTAACGCCGCGCTGGCTAAGACCAATGCCTGCGGGTCAGCATTGCCGACATCTTCTGCGGCACAGATACATATCCGGCGGGCAATAAAGCGCGGGTCTTCACCGGCATACAGCATTTTGGCCATCCAATATAACGCGGCATCCGGATCAGAGCCGCGCATCGATTTAATAAATGCCGACGCCGTATCATAATGCTGATCGCCGTCTTGGTCATATACGACCTGCTTTTTCTGAATCGATTCTTGCGCCGCACCCAGGTCAAAAATAATTTCACCGCTTGCGTTTTTAGGTGTCGTTAAACACCCGACCTCAAGGGCGTTTAAGGCCCGACGGGCATCGCCGTCATAGGCTTCGACCAAAAACCTGAGCGCCTTTTCATCGGCCTTGATATTCAAAGCCCCTAAACCGCGTTCCTTGTCATCTAAGGCACGCTTAAGAAGGATTAATAGTTCTTCGTTTGAAAGAGCCTTCAATTCAAATACCAGTGACCGCGAAAGTAGCGGGCTAATAATAGAGAAGAAAGGATTTAAAACAGTAGCGCCGATTAAGATAACGTTCCCGCTTTCCACATCCGGCATCAAAACATCTTGTTGGGCTTTATTAAAACGGTGGATTTCATCGATAAACAGAATGGTTTTATGCTGCGTTGTTTCACGGCGGTGTTTTGCGGCAGCAAGTATTCGGCGAACGTCATCCACGCTGGCAGCAACAGCATTCAACGATTCAAAATGGGCTTGTGTCTTTTCTTTAATACAATGCGCCAGGGTTGTTTTTCCGCATCCCGGCGGACCGTATAAAATAATTGAAGTCAACCGGTCAGCCTCGATGGCACGCGCCAAAAGCTTTCCCTCCCCAAGAATGTGGCCTTGGCCGACATATTCTTCCAATGTCCGTGGCCGCATGCGCACGCTTAAGGGAGATTGTTTAAAAATTTTATCTTGGTTGGCGAGCGAGAACAAATTCTCTGAGGAAGGGGGAATACTGCGTTTCATGGTTTCCTAAAGGTCAATAAGCAGAGACGAGGCATCTGTGACTATTCGTCAAGCACGCCTCGTCTCTAGAATTAAACCCCGCTTATGCCGTCGGGTGAATATAAAGAGAACCTGATAACAGGTGGGTACCACCCCGAAAGCTCCTAAGAGCGGACGGAGGTTTGGCAATCCCTTTATATTCTTAAGGTCCTTTATGAATCACCCTAACGAACACAGCAGGGATATTTCGCATGGACTTATGGTAACACAACCTTTATTTATTATGCCACTGATTTTTTTGCAAATCTTTACCGCTGAATGGCCCCTAATTCATCGGCCAAAGCTTTAATAATTTTTTGCTGTGCGAATTTTATTTCTTCATCCGTCAAAGTGCGCTTAAAAGATTGATACTGAAGAGAGAAAATTACGCCGCGGCAACCCGGCGGAAGTTTTTCACCAAGATATTGTTCTTTAAATTCGATTCCCGTTAAGATTTCTCCGCCTTCGCGACGGGCAATGTCTTTTACCTGCCGGAATAAAATGCCGTCTTTGACAGCGAGACTGATATCATGAACCGCTGCGGGGTATTCATTGAGCACCTTAAATTTCCTTGGCGGTTGGGCCTGCCGATAAAATTCTCCAAAATCCACTTGAACAAAATACAAACTATTTTGTTTGATGTCCCATTTATCCAATACTTCTCTATCAATTTTGCCGATTACACCTATTTTTTCACCGGCGACATAGATCCCGGCAGCTTGTGTATTATCAAAATACGGATCCTGACAATCCTGAAGATCAACACTCCCCACTCCCAAGTTGCACGCAATTGCTTCAACGGCACCTTTGATATCATAAAAGTCTACCACTAACTTCTGTGTTACCCGCCAATCTTCTATATTCACCCCGCCGGCAATAATTCCCAACGTATCTCTTTCCCCATTTTTTGTATATATTTTCCCTATTTCAAAAAGCTTAAAATCTTTATTCCCGCGGTTAATATTGGTTGCGGCAACGGAAAGTAAAAGCGGCAGCACCGACGGCCGCATGAATTCCTGATCCTGAGTTAAAGGATTTTTGATTTTGATTGCCTCTACATTGCCCAAATTTGATTTTGCCAGCGCGGCACGATTGGTCATGGCATAGGTAACCATTTCACTATACCCTTGCGCTAACAAACATTCTCGAACCTTGTTACGGATCCGTCGCTGTGAATTTTCAGGAATCTCTGTTGCCTTGATTTGCGGAAGTGCCGTGGGAATATTTTCATAACCGTAAATACGGGCAACTTCTTCGATAACATCTTTGTCGGATTTAACGTCGTTACGAAAAGTCGGTGGGGTTACTTTTAATCCGTTTGCTTTTATTTTACTTATCTTAAAATCGAGTTTGTGTAGCATACCGGAAACAGCCGGTAGTTTTATATCTACTCCTAAATACGAATTTATTTCTGCACCGGTAATGTTTATATCGATCACTTTTGTTTTTCTTTTTTCCGTAACGACATCCCTATATTTAACCACTTTGCCTTTGGCGCTTTCCAAAATTAAATCAACCGCCCGGCCAGCGCCGATTTTCACCATATCCCAATCTACACCGCGTTCAAAACGATATGATGAATCGCTCGACAACCCCAGCTTGCGCGCAGCGCGCCTGATTAAAATGGGATCAAAATATGCGCTCTCCAATAAAATGTTCTTTGTCTTTTCTGTCACTTCCGTGTCTTTGCCGCCCATCACGCCGGCAATGGCCACCGGTTTTTGTTCGTCAGCAATGATGAGGATTGATTCATCGAGAACCCGCTCGTCGCCATCAATAGTAATAATCTTCTCGCCTTTTCTTGCCCGCCGAACAATAATTTTTCTGCCCGCAAGCTTGTCAAGATCAAAAGCGTGCATCGGCTGGCCGGTTTCCAGCAAACAAAAATTGGTAATATCGACAATATTGTTAATAGACCTTAATCCCAAAGCGGTAATACGTTTCTTAATCCACGCTGGTGTTTCCATCACAGAAACGCCTTCGATTACTGTACCGATATACCTTGTGCAGCCTTTTTTATCCAAGATACTGATATCACATTTCTTTGCTGGGAAACGCAGCTTGCTTTGTTTAAAAGGCATGTACTTTTTATTGAAAACAGCGCCGACCTCGCGGGCAATGCCGAGCATGTTTAAACAATCCGGCCGATTAGGCGTGACCTCGATTTCAAAAACCGTATCGCCGTCGACCGAATGAATCTTCTCGACTTCCAGGCCGGCCATCGTCAACGCATGCGCCAGCTTTTCCGGTGCGACCGTGACATTCACATAATCTTTAAGCCAGTTAAGAGATATTTTCATTAAATTAAAATTGTTCTAAAAACCTCATATCGTTTTCATAAAACGTCCGAATATCATTAATGCCGTACTTTAACATTGCGATGCGTTCGACGCCCAAACCAAAAGCCAAACCGGTGTATTTTCCTCTAGGATAACCCGCTGCTTCAAATACTTTCGGATGTACCATACCGCAGCCCATAATTTCCAGCCAATCTTTCTTGCCCTTGCTCCAAGAAATGTCTACTTCTGCCGACGGCTCGGTAAACGGAAAAAAATGCGGGCGAAACCGCATTTTAATATCTTTATCAAAAAGGCGTTTGCAAAATGTGGTTAGTAACCCTTTGAGGTGAGAAAATTTTACATTGTCGTCAATCAAGAGCCCTTCGATCTGATGAAACATAAACGAATGACTTGCGTCAACCGCATCGGGACGATAAACTTTCCCCGGGATAATAACTGCTAACGGCGGCTGGTGCGCTTTCATAATCCTGATTTGACCCGGCGAGGTATGACTTCTAAGCAATAGAAAGCGCCCTTTATTCGAAGGATCATCTTCCTCTAAATAAAATGTATCGAAAGCATCGCGGGAAGGATGATCAACGGGAATATTTAATGCGGTGAAATTATTAAATTCAGTCTCAATCTCCGGGCCTTCTTGAATAACAAAACCCATCTTCTCGAATATCGAACAAATTTCCTCGACAGTTTGGGTGATGAGATGTTTGTGGCCCGTTGGAAAAGCAACTCCCGGAATAGTAATATCTAATTTTTGTTTCGCTGGCCCTTTGTGCGCATCTTTAACGATGTTCTTTTTTTGTTCTATAAGAGCATTGATGTGATTTCGTAGTTCGTTGGCGCTTTTTCCGGCCGCGGGTTTTTGATCGGCGGGCAATGCACCCAGGGAGGAAAAGACATCTTGGATAATACCTTTGCGACCTAAATATTTGATGCGGAATTGTTCAAGGGCGTTTTCATCGGCAATATTTTCCGCTTCTTTAGTTGCCTGCTCGCTGATTTCTTGGAAATTCCAGTGCATTGTGTAATGAATAACAATTAGCCCCGCGGGCAATCCCTGCGGGGCTATCTACTTTGCGAAACGTATTATTTTTATTTAAGATTTCCCTTGGGCAACTGCAATTAATTTCTTAAACGTCGCCGGAGAATTCACCGCCATATCAGCAATCAATTTGCGGTCAACCTGTACTTTGGCATTTTGCAATCCGCGGATGAAACGGCTGTAAGTAATGCCGTTCTCCCGGCAAGCAGCATTAATACGGACAATCCACAACCGCCGAAACTCTCTTTTCTTAACTTTGCGGTCACGGTAAGCATACACCATCCCTTTGATAACGGAACGGCGTGCCTGTACATATCGAGTGGACCTGTGCCCGAATTGTCCTTTTGCTTGTTTTAAAAACTTTTTTCTTCGCCGTTTCGCGGCGAGAACACCTCTAACTCTAGCCATAAGGCAACAACCTCCTTATACGTTTTGTTTCAACTTTGAAAAGATACCAATTACTCTAGCCATAAGGCAACAGCTTCCTTATACGCTTTGCTTCTACCTTGGAAAGATACCAGTTCTTGCGCATCTTTCGTTTAGCCTTGCGTGATTTTTTTCCTAACATGTGCCCCCGACGAGCACTGCGTTTTTTGATCTTACCTTTTTTGGTAAATTTAAACCGTTTTGCGGCTGAACGGTTAGTTTTTAGCTTAGGCATATTTCACCTTTCGTTATTGGTCTTTTCCTTACCAAAAAAATTATACTTTCTTTGCTACCACTGCTGCTGTCGTTGTTGCAGGAGACAAAACAACTGACATAACCCGCCCTTCCATGCTGGGCGCCTTTTCAGGTTGTGCATGGCCTGCGGTATCAGCAATCATACGATCCAGAATTTGCAAACCTAACTCTTTATGCATCATTTCCCGCCCACGATAAAACATATTTACTTTAACTTTATCTTTCTTTTCTAGAAACGCGATGACCTGCCTTAATTTGATTTCGTAATCGTGATCATCGATGTGTGGTTTAAGCCGAATCTGTTTTAAATGTGTTACGCGCTGATTTTTTCTGATGCGCCGTTCTTTCTTGGCTTGGTCATATTTATATTTACTGTAATCCATTATCCGGCAAACAGGGGGCTTGGCTTCTGGGGCGATTTCCACGAGATCCAATTCATACTGTTCTGCCATTTCTAAAGCCCGTTTTATTGCATGAATCCCTAATTGTTCAGCCTCCGGGCCGATAATACGAACCTCGGGTGATCTTATTCTGTCATTAACACGCACGAACTTTTGTATGGGACACCTCCTTAATTATAATTAAGACTGGTTTATGTTTTTGTAGTTAATTTTTCGTTTGCTTGTTTAATAAAATCTTCGATTGAACATATTCCTTTGTCGCCTTCTTTATAACTGCGGACAGCAACGGATTTGCTTTGCACTTCTTTGTCACCAACAACTAATAAATACGGAGTTTTCTTAACGGTGCCTTCGCGAATCCTTTTACCTAAACTCTCGTTGCGACCATCAATTATAACGCGCAAACCTAAATTTTGTAAATTTTCTTTTAGCTCTTCTGCAAAGGCATTGTGTTGTTCACCAATAGGAATAATGATCGCCTGCACCGGTGCCAGCCATAATGGGAATGCGCCGCCGTAATGTTCGATGAGCGTGCCAATAAATCTTTCCATGCTGCCAAGAATTGCGCGGTGAATCATCGTCGGCCGCGACTCTTTCCCATCTTCGTCAATATAGCTTAAATTAAATCTGGCCGGCAAAGCAAAATCACATTGTATGGTAGCGCACTGCCACTGCCGTCCCAACGCATCTTTTAATTTTATATCAATCTTTGGGCCATAAAATGCGCCATCGCCTTCATTGATTTGGTATTTTAGTTGCATTTCTTTTAACGAATTTTCCAAAGCATTCGTCGCAGTTTCCCATTCTTTAAGTTCGCCAATATAATCTTCGGGCCGTGTACTTAATTCGATATCCATCGATGTAAATCCAAAATCTTTCATGACATCAAACACAAATTGGACAACATTTTTAACCTCGTCCTTGACTTGTTCCGGCCGGCAAAAAATATGCGCGTCGTCTTGGGTAAAACCGCGCACGCGCAACAATCCATGCAATACACCTGCTTTTTCCCGTCGATAAACGCTGCCGAGCTCAAAATACCGAACTGGCAGTTCCCGATACGAGCGCCCTCGCGATTTATAAATTAAAATGTGCCCCGGACAATTCATCGGCTTAACGGCGTACTCTTCCTCGTCAACTTCAAAATAATACATATTTTGCCGGTAATGATCCGCGTGCCCACTTTGTTCCCATAATTTACCTTTTAAGATATGCGGCGTCATAACAAGTTGATAACCGTGTTTTAAATGTTGCTCGCGCACATAGTCTTCGATTATTTTTCGCAACATCGCGCCATTAGGATGATAAAAAACAAGCCCGGCCCCGGCTTGCTCGTGATAAAAATTAAATAAATCCAATTGAACACCGAGTTTGCGATGATCGCGTTTGTCCGCCTCTTCGAGCATCTTTAAATGATCGTCTAATTCTTTTTGCGAAGCAAACGCCGTTCCATAAATCCGCTGCAATGCAGGATTCTTTTCGTTGCCACGCCAGTAAGCCCCGGCGACAGATAACAATTTGAAAGCCTTGATTTCGCCGGCATTATCCACGTGCGGCCCTTTGCATAAATCAAACCACTTGTCGCCCGTATCGAAAATGGATACCTCTTCATCAGGAATACCTTCGATAAGTTCGACCTTAAAATCTTCCTTCATTGAACCAAAAAGTTTTTTGGCTTCTTCCTTTTTCATAAACCGTTGGGTGAATTTGGGTTTATGTTTAATGATTTCTTTCATTCGTTTTTCAATCTTCTTCAAATCATCGTCGGTAAACGGCTCTTTCTTATCAAAATCGTAATAAAAACCGCTTTCGATAGCCGGGCCAATGGTGACCTTGGCTTCAGGCCAAATCTCTTTCACCGCCTGTGCCATCACGTGCGAGCAGCTGTGTCGTAATTTATCTAAATCGGTTTTGTATTCCATAATTGTTTTTAATTTTACTTTCAACGCTCGGGTCCTAATTCGGCAGATCCTCATTAGGGGCCCCTTGTACTTTTTCTTATCAGCACAAAACCTCCGCCCTTTCGGGTTGTCGGTTTTATGCATAAGATCAGTACAATGGGCAAGGAGGGAGTCGAACCCTCACGGTCTTACAACCACAGGATTTTAAGTCCTGCGTGTATACCATTCCACCACTTGCCCATCCATTTCAAAAGGCGGGAATCGGAATTGAACCGATGCATAGAAGTTTTGTCCCTCGCCTGTAGTATTTACAAAGGCGCGAGTCGGAATTGAACCGACGTATAGAAGTTTTGCAGACTTCTGCCTTACCACTTGGCTATCGCGCCGATATTCATGCTCGGGATTACTTGCCTAAAAAAATCCCGAAGCCATACCTTCAAAAAACTTTAATGGCAAGGGACAGACTTCTGCCTTACCACTTGGCTACCCCGCCATATTTAATAAAAATGGACCCGAGAGGTCTCGAACCCCTAACCCCCTCCACGTCAAGGAAGTGCTCTAACCAATTGAGCTACGGGTCCAAATTCTTATTTCAATGATTGCATAACCGTCTGAACAATGGTGTTTTCATCGGCGAGATGCCCTTCTCCCACCACCCCGCAAGCTAATTTGCCGGCAACTGGATCAATAAACTTTACACCATGTTCTTTAAGCTTACGGCAGTTTTCTTGAACAAAAACGTTTTTATACATTTGAGTATTCATGGCAGGAGCGATCAGAAGTTTTGCTTTTGTTGCCAACACAATGCATGTCAAAAGATCATCCGCGATACCGTTGGCGATTTTGCCTATAATATTTGCCGTCGCCGGGGCAATTAAAATAAGATCGGTTTCTTCGGCTAACCGAATGTGCGGCATTTGCCAAGGATCTTGGCTTTCATCCCACATCGACGTATAAACACGTTTACCGGCTAAACTTGACAACGTCAAAGAAGTGATAAAGCTTTCGGCTTCCTTAGTCATCACAACCGAAACTTCTACACCCTTTTCCCCCAAATCCCTGATGATATCAGCTGCTTTATACGCGGCAATGCTACCAGTTACGCCTAAAAGTACTTTTTTATTTCTAGCCACGGCTATTCTTTTTCGTTATCGGCTTCTTCTTTTTTTGTTTCTTGGAGCGAAACCGCTTCGGGGGCGACCTTGCTCGTCTTCCCATTTCTGTAAACTACTTTTCCCTGGGCAATTTCCTCTAAAGCCGTCGTTGTTGGTTTGTCTGTGGTGGGGTTTTTGATCAAAGGAGGTTGACCTTCGGAAAGTTCCAGCGCACGCCTGGCAGCCATGCGCACTAGTCTATAGACGCTCCCATTTGCGTGAGATAACAATTTTTCAATGGAATCAATTGCCATAATCCATCACCCCTTTTTAATATTGTTATTATATAAGATATTATTAATTAAAATTCTATTTTAAATAAGGGAATATATATATCACAGCTGGTGCGGCTTGTCAAAAGAAACTTACCTGCCAAAGAAATGACCATTAAAAACAAAACGTTTCTTAACTTATTGAATAGCTTCTGGTTAGAGCGCTTTAAAAATTAATTTCACGCAAAACAATGGACCTAAGTTTTTGGAAGGCTTTATTTAAATCATCGTTTATAACAATATGTTTATAATTTTTAGCTTCTTTTAGTTCTTCACTAGCTGTTTTTAGCCTCAAATTGATAACTTGCTTTATTTCGGACCCGCGCCTTAATAAACGTTTCTTCAAAGACGCCAAAGAAGGTGTTTTGACAAAAATCGTCACTGCTTTGGGAAATTTTTTTAAAACCACTCTTGCTCCCTTTACATCAATGCATAACAAAACATTCTTTCCCTTACGTAAAACGTCCGCCACGTTCTTTTTAGGCGTTCCGTAGTAATTGGTAAAGACCTTTTGAAATTCCAAAAAGTGATTGGCGTGTTTTTTATAAATAAATTTCTTTTGCGAAACAAAAATATAGTCGCGTCCGTTGATTTCACCCGGCCGTTGCGGCCGCGTGGTCACAGAAACAGATTTGATAAGCCTGTTTTTTAATCGTGGGTCTATAAGAAGCTTACTGTAGAGGGTGGTTTTGCCGGATCCCGAAGGGCCGGAAAGGATAATCACAATGCCCTTTTTCATGGGGAAGAGACAACTTTATTCGACGTTTTGGGACTGCTCTCTAATCTTTTCAATTTTACTTTTAATAACAATGACCGCGTTGGAAACAACCTTATCCTGCAGTTTAGAGCCGATGGTATTGGCTTCGCGCTGCATTTCCTGTGCAATGAAATCCATTTTTTTCCCGACGGAGACAGCACTGTTTAGAAGGCCCTTGAGTTCTTTAACGTAATGCTGTAACCGTGCCAGCTCTTCGTTGATATCACTACTTTTTTGAACTGAGCTAAATTCTTCTTCCAGTAATTTTTTTTTCTGCTCCAGCAAAATATTCTTGGCTCGCAATTTTATTTCTTTTGCTTTTGAGTCCATTGTATTTAGTTGCTGGCGGATGTCGTCCGCAAGGCTTTTGCCTTCCCTTCGCCGCATATTTAAAACGCCTTGCAGTGCTTTTCTAATAGCTTTTTCAAGAAACGGCCACGCCGCAACAGGATCCAGCGTTGATTCTGTTGTTTCCAACACGCCGGGCAACCTCAACAAATCCGATAATGTTAAATTATCATCGAGTTTAAATTTTTTTTTCAGTTGATTGGCAATTTTTATGTGCTGCTTTACAACATCGTCCTTCAATAAAATTGTCTGTTTCGGTTTTTCAATAACCTTAACCGAAATGGTTACACGCCCGCGCTCAATATGTTTTTTTATTATTTCGGTAATTTTTTCTTCCGCTGCGCCAAAACTGCCCGGCAAAAAACACGATGCGTCCACATAACGATGATTGAGGCTTTTTATCTCGACGGCAATTTTGAAACTTCCAACAGAAATTACGTCATGTCCATACCCTGTCATCCCTTTAATCATTTCCAAACTCTTTCTTTATGGGCCTTGATCATTTTTTCCTTGGAAGGATATAAATTTACAGTAATATACCCCGGCTTAAACCAAAGTTGTATTTCCCGCTTGGCTTCATTGCGATCCGAAGAAACATGGACAACATTTTCAAAAACACCGTTACGCAAAATACGCCCATATGAACCCCGGATACTATGCGGGCTAGCGTCTTCGGGGTTAGTCGCACCAGCGATACGGCGGCATTTTTTAATCGCATTGTTACCGTAAAAAATAACAGCTATGAGTTTTTTTTCTTTATGAAAATCTCCCATGATATACCGGATGACACCGTCGAAAAAAGGCGTCCCTTTAATATGCCGATAATGCTCCTCGGCCAAATTTCTCGTCGCCAGAGCGATTCTTAAGGCAACGATTTCCAATCCGGTATGATTAAACTTAGTCAGAATGTTGCCAACAAGGCCCTTGCTGACGCCGTCAGGTTTAATGATAACTAAGGCAGGTTCTTTCATGATTTAATAATAATTTTGATAATGCGCTCTAACTCTTCGGGGGAATAAAATTCAACAACTATCTTCCCTCTTTTCTTTTTCGTTTCAATACGTACTTTCGTGCCCAACAATTTTTGCAGCCCGTCTTCTAAATTTAAAATTTGTTGGTTTTTGGTTCCATGTAGTTTTTCTCGACGAGATCCGGCGCCGGTCCCAACTTTAATAAGATTTTCCAGTTCGCGAACGGAAAGGTCTTTCTTTAACACCAGTTGAAATAACCGTTTTTGTTCCGCCGTTGAATCGGCACCCAACAGAGAACGAGCGTGGCCGCTAGAGAGTTTTCCCTCGTACACACTTTGCTTGATTTCTTCCGGAAGATTTAATAATCTTAAAAGATTCCCGATCGTCGAGCGGTCCTTGCCCACGGATTGGGCGACACTTTCTTGCGTGAAATCAAATTCTTCGATGAGCTTACGAAATGCCTCGGCTTCTTCAATAGGGTTTAATTCCTCTCGCTGAATATTTTCGACCAAGGCTAAAACCAAAGCTTCTTGATCCGAAACAGATTTAACAATGGCCGGCACTTCTTCGTAGGAAAGCTCTCGCGCTGCCCGCAACCTTCGTTCGCCGGCGATAACTTCATACCCGCCATCTTTTTCACGCACCAGGATTGGTTGTAAAACACCTTTTTCACGAATCGAGTTTTTTAACTCTTCAAGTTTTTGTTTGTCGTAATTGGTGCGCGGCTGAAAACTGCTGTTACGGATTTCGCTAATTTTTATTGTGGCCGCAGGATCACTTTTTTGTTTTTCATCCCGTTCCGGAATTAAAGCCGATAACCCCTTACCTAGCGCCCGTTTTTCCATTATTTGTTCCCCTTATTTTTAAAAACGTTCATTTTATGAACAATACAAATAATCACCATTAATTCTCTATCTTATTATCTTCCAATATATTACGATCAATCTGTGGATACCCTAATAATTCTTCTGCAAGCTGCCGATATCTTTTTGCCCCTATCGATGTACTATCGTATTGTGTGATTGGCTTGCCATGGCTTGGTGCTTCGCTTAATCTTATGTTACGTGGAATGACTGTGGTATAAACTTTATCTTTAAAATAATTTTTAATTTCATTAATAACTTCAGTCGTTAAGTTAGTTCGAAAATCAGCCATTGTCAATAACACACCTTCAATTTCTAATTTTGCGTTTAAATTTTCTTTAATTAAATGAACCGTGTTTAATAATTGTGAAACTCCTTCTAGTGCATAAAATTCGCATTGAATTGGGATAAGAACCGATTCGCTGGCAACTAGCGCATTTAAGGTTAACAAACCTAACGACGGTGGCGAATCAATAAAAATAAAATCATATTCATTTTTTATCGTTTCCAAAGCTTGTCGCAGACGAGTTTCTCTGGACAAAATGCCAACCAGTTCTATTTCTGCGCCGGTTAAATTTATATTGCAAGGAATTAAATCAAGAGTTTTGTAAACGTTTTTTCTGACAACTTCACTGGCTTTTGCTTTATGCAAAAGGACTTCGTAAACTGATGTCCCAAGTTCATTTTTATTTACCCCCACCCCGCTCGTTGCATTTCCTTGAGGATCAACATCAACTAACAACACTTTTTTCCCCATTTCAGCTAAAGCACACGAAAGATTAACCGCTGTTGTTGTTTTTCCTGTGCCGCCTTTTTGATTACATATTAAAATAGTTTTTACCATATAAAACCTTTTGCACAATTTTATAAATGTTTCACGTGAAACATTGTTTATTGGCGAATATTTTTAGTTTGTGTTTCTATGTTCTATTTTCTAATAATATAACCAAATTTCAAGCAATTTTATTTTTTTTCTTAAGAGACACTTTAATCTTAGCCGGCTTAGCCCCTCCCATCCCAAAAAGTCCTTTTTTTTCTTCACAAACAATTTTCACAATAATATCATCCTTGCCAACATTAAAGGCTTTTAAAGCATTTTTAATCGCATCTTCGACATCGGCACCCTCAAATTCTCTACCGTCAGCCAAAGACTTATCCACCATTACTCTCCTTTTTTTGTATCCTTCGATACAGCCCACTGCGTTAATGCACTTAATGTAAAATATATACAAAAATACATCGTTAATCCGCTGGCAAATCGATAAAAAAGCACCGCAAACATCACAGGAAATATTTTAGCCATCATTTTTTGTGCTTCTGCCTGTGATGGATCAGCCGCAACCATAGTTTTTGTCTGTAGTTTTTGCTGAAAAGCCATAATAGCTGCATAATATAAAGGTAAAATATTGATTTCGTTGCCGATAATTGGAAAATTGAACGGTAAAACAAACAATCTATCTGGTTGAGAAAGGTCCTTTATCCATAAAAAATGCGCACCCTTAAAATAGTAAGTTCGCCACAACAATTGATATAAACTGATAAAAATTGGCATTTGCAAAAAAAGCGGCAGGCATCCTCCCAACGAGCTTAATGGGTTAAAATGGTGTTTTTTATATAATTCCATCAATGCTTGATTTAATTTAGTTGGATTATTACTATACTTCTCTCTTAATTTCGTTATTTCTGGTTGAATAATTTGCATTCTTGTTTGTGTATCTTTCATATTAGCCATTGTACGACGCGTAATGGGATATGTGACAGCATATAGAAAAAATGCTATTAAAATTATTGTAATGCCCCAATTAGGTATAATTTTATGAAAAAACTGCATAATCGTTAATAATATATTTGCAATTGGGTCAATAAGCCCGAAAGACATAACATTAAAATACCCTCCTAAACTGTAAGTAATAATTTTCTCAAAATCAGTCTTATAAGATTTTAGAATACTCTTATCTTGTGGCCCCACATAGAGTAACGAGTTAAATAAAACTGTTTCCTGGGGAGCTAGTTGAATTGTATCGGTTATGCCTCCCATTTCCAATTTTTTATCGGAAAGGCTGTGAATAAAATATTCTTTCATTTTATACTCTGGCTTGGCTACAGCACAAAAATATTGATCACGAAAACCAAGCCATTGAACATCACCCGTTAAAACCTTGTCATCCTTTACGGCAAATCGAACAGCATTGTGCTTACGTTCAACAATTCCGTTATCGTAAACAGAATATTCGAACAACATGGCTGATCTTGAATTGCTAACTTTTTCACTTGCAGCATCAACAACAAAATTGTCCAATCTAAATTTTTCCTGTTTGGACATTTCAGATTCATTTAAAATAGTTATACTTGAATGAATAAGATAATCATTTGGAACCAATGTATAATTTTTTATAACTTTTATATCCTTTAATGTTGCTTCATATGTAACGGCGTTAACCTTTAATTCCGTTAATTTAAATGGGAGCTTATCGTAATTTTCAAGACTAAAAAAATTAGTTAATGGCAAAGATTGGTTGAATTTTTTAACAATAACCTCTTTTAAATTTCCTCCAATATTTGAAAAGTGCGCGACCAAAAGATCTGATTCGATTATTTGTATTTCTTCAGCAAGCGGCTTGTCCACAACAGGCGGAGTGGATGGTGGTTGAAAAGTCACAACTTCTTTATTTTCAATATTTTGTGATATTTCTATTGTATTTTTTTTATTCGTTGGGTGGGGAGTTAGGGCCGACCAAACATATAAAACCACAAACGAAAGAAGCATTGCCAATAATAGTCTTTTTTCAGTATTCATATCATTTAACCGGGTCGATTCCTCCTGGGGAAAGAGGAGAACAGCGCAAAACTCGCCATAGAGCTTTTAACGTTCCTTTTACTACACCAAATTGTTGAATTGCTTCATAAGCATATTGTGAGCAGGTGGGATAAAAACGGCAGGAGGGAGGTAAAAACCTTCCCCGAATCCATTGATAATTTCTAATGAAAAAACAAAATGCTTTGGTCACCAACAACCTATAATTTATTTTGTTAAACGCTTTCGGCCCTTAGCGCGTCTTCTGGCGAGGACTTGTCGACCGTCTTGGGTGCGCATGCGCCGGAGAAAACCATGCAGCCTTTTGCCTTTTATATTTGATCTGGGTTTTAAATGCTTTTTCATAGTTTGACAATTATAACATAGGGTCTTTTGTAGTCAACATTTATAATTTGAGAAATGGTGATTTTGTTTTTAAAGTCGTTAAAATCCCTCCCACCACTTATATCGACGGAGAATTGCTGCGGCAGAGAGTAAACTTTTTACCGGAGAAGAAGTTACGTCCCAAATAAAAATTAATTGTATTCGAAGTTTTCTTTGCTATAATAAGCCCACTTTAAAAATAATTTTTGAATTGCAATTGTATAAAATAGTTTTTAACCAATCTTGGCTTGTTCATTGTTAATTATCTAACGGTTTTGATTTACCCGGCTCCGCCATACAGCCATATCTTATCACCTTAAGATAAAACACATAAAAATTTTTGCCCCTTTAGACAAAAGAGTTTTAGTGGTTATTTTATAGCTGTGGAAAACTTGTTAATTAATTTTTTGATACACGCGTAAACGTATTGTTTGCAGCATATTATGATTTTTTTATCATCCCCTAATTCTGCACACCCAGAGTTAAAAATAAGTTCCTTCGATAAGGGCTGTTCCATGAACCTGACAACGATTTGGCAAAAAGCTCAAGAAAACATACGCGAAAAAGTTGGTATATCCTCGTATGAAACATGGTTCTCAACCATACAAGTCAAAGAAAAAGATTCGCACACGTTAATAATCGAAGCCCCAGACGATTTTTTTAAAAACTGGCTTGTCGATCATTACCAGGATTTTATCAAAGATACTTTGCGGGTCGTTGCCAACAAAACCATTGAATTGGAGTTTGCCGTCAATTTGCATATTTTAAAGGAGCCCACCCAAAGGCAGCTGGCCCAACTAGAAAAAAATTTCCGCAATGTTCCGGCAACAAACCAGTCTCCGCTTATTTCCAGATTTACATTTGAAAATTTTGTTATCGGGCCTTCGAATCGTTTTGCCTGTGCGGCATCATTGGCCGTCGCTGAAGCGCCTGCAAAAGCATATAATCCGCTCTTTATTTACGGGCAAGTGGGACTGGGAAAAACTCATTTGATTCAAGCCGTAACACACAAAATCCGCGAACTGCACCCGCATCTAAAAATTTGCTACTTATCTTCCGAACAATTTACAAACGAATTGATCGAGGCAATTCGCCATCAATCAACCAGTCAATTTCGTAAAAAATATCGAGAAATGGATATTCTTCTTATTGATGATATCAGTTTTATTGCCGGCAAAGAATCAACCCAGGAAGAATTTTTCCATACTTTTAATTCCTTACACAACAACCGCAAACAAATTATCATCACTTCTGATCGACCGCCTAAAGACATTGCCAATCTCGAAGAGCGCTTGCGCTCACGTTTTGCTTGGGGTTTAATAACCGATATTCAACCACCCACCTTTGAAACAAGAGTAGCCATTTTAAAAAAACGGCTGGAATACGAACCCCTTAACGTTCCCGATGATGTGATTAGCTTTATCGCCCAGGAGGTTAAAACTAATGTCCGCGAACTGGAAGGGGCACTTATGCGAGTTTCGGCCTATTCTGTACTGGAGAAAAGGTCAATCACCCTTGACATCGCCCGCATGGTCTTAAAAGACATTATTAAAGAAGCGGCCTTGACGGTTAATATTGATACAATTCAAAAGACTGTT
Organism: uncultured Planctomycetales bacterium; assembly: GCA_964630825.1. GTDB lineage: Bacteria > Omnitrophota > Gorgyraeia > Zapsychrales > Zapsychraceae > CAZVZR01. The sequence goes on from CAZVZR010000007.1 coordinate 18,167, forward strand.
TCAAAATACTTTCAAATACCGCTTTCGGAATTAAGAGCAAAAAGAAGAAGTAAAAATATCGTCTTAGCAAGACAAGTGGCCATGTATCTATCACGAAAATTGGCAAATTTATCGCTTCCCGAGATTGGTTACGCCTTTGGCGGGAAAGACCATACAACGGTTATGCATTCGTGTAGAAAAATTGAAGATTTGCTAATGGAAGATACGGCCTTGCAAAATGCCGTTGGCGAGTTAACAACATCTTTAACTCGATAATTCACAGGATAAAAAATTTTTATACACAGAGATTTTTACCGTAACTTCAATGTTCAGTAGTATTTTTAAGCTTGTTCCAATTTTCCACAGAGATTACTACTGCCATTACTATTTTAAATATTTAAAAATAACTTAGTGGGGAGAAATTAAAACATGAAAATCAAAGCAATAAAAGAAGATTTAATGAAAGGAATTCAGGTTGTACAAAATATTGTCTCAACAAAAGCAACATTACCGATTCTTTCTAATATACTTATAGAAACAAGGAAAAACACACTCAGGTTAAACTCTACCGATTTAGATATTGGCATATCCTGTGAAATACCTGTGGAAGTCAGTGAAGAAGGGGGGATAACTATTCCCGCTAAAAGATTTAGTGATATTGTTAAAGAATTACCTGATGGGGAAGTGGTTGTTCATGTTAAAAAGAACAATCAGATCGATATTGAGGGAGTAAATTGCCGGTTTAAATTAATGGGTTTACCTAAAGATGAGTTTCCTAAATTCCCTGAATTTAAAGATAAAGAAGTTATTAAGATAGCCCAGGGGTTGTTAAAGGAAATGTTTCGATTAACAACTTTTGCTGTGTCACATGAAGAGTCGAGGTATGTATTAAATGGTGTATTATTGGAAATAGCCGGGGATGTGATTCGTATTGTCGCCACGGATGGCCGAAGATTGGCTAAGGCAGAAAAAAAATTAAGCTTAAACACGACGAAGAACATTATCGCTATTATTCCCATTAAAGCTATCCAAGAATTAAATCGCAATTTAAAAGATGAAGGGGAAGTCGCGTTGATTGTGGGTAATAACCAAGCTTTATTTGATATTGATGGAGTTTTAATTGCGACCCGCATTATCGAAGGAGAGTTTCCGAATTATAATCAAGTCATCCCCAAACCTGTTAAAAACCGCATTAAGATGAACACCCAGGTTTTCCTTTCTTCCATCCGCCGCGCCAATCTATTGTCCACACCGGATTTTCAAGCTGTGAAATTCGAGGTTTTCCCTAATAAAATGGTTGTTTCAAAAACAACACCGGACATCGGCGAATCGAGAGAAGAACTGCCTATTGAATACGGCGGGTCAGAAATGGTCGTCGGTTTTAATCCACAATTTCTCATCGATTTTCTAAAAAATATCAACGATGAGAATATTGAAATGGAATTATTAGGTGCCGATAAGCCAGCGGTGATGCGGCTAGATGATTATTTGTATTTGGCCCTACCGATGCGCATTTAGCAAAAATTTTAAAAAATTTCTAGCCCCCTTAATATACGGCGGCTATACTATGGTTCTTGTGATATGGATGAAATTAAGGATTTAGTCAAAGGTGTTTTTGAAAAAATTACCTCTCAACAAACCAATCAGCACGAAAAATTAGAGCAGTTGTGGAAGAAAAATCTCGACGACAAATATTTAAGGCATACCAAGCTCCAAGGAATGAAAGAAGGAAACATTTCGGTTTGTGTGGATTCGCCAGCCTGGCTTTACGAAATGAACCTAAAGAAAAAAGATCTTTTGGCTAAGTTAAAACTCGAATTTCCCCAAGCAAGGGAAATATATTTTAGGATTGGAAAAATATAATGAGCACCAAGACACTTAAAGCACCCAAAAAAGACGCGACATCCAAGGAAAGCGAAAAACCTAAAGCGGCAAAAAGTAATTACGATTCTACCAATATCCAAGTATTGGAGGGGGTGGAGGCTGTCCGTCGGCGTCCAGCGATGTACATAGGGGATACTTTTACGCGCGGGTTGCATCACTTGGTTTACGAAGTAGTGGACAACTCCGTTGATGAAGCGTTGGCCGGGCACTGCACGGAAATCGAAGTTTTCATTAATGAGAATGATTCCATAACCGTTATTGATAATGGCCGCGGAATTCCCGTGGATATGCATAAAACTGAAAAAAGACCGGCAGTTGAGGTTGTTTTGACCAAGCTCCACGCCGGCGGGAAATTCGATCATAAATCTTACAAAGTTTCAGGCGGGTTGCACGGCGTGGGGGTAAGTTGCGTTAACGCCTTAAGCGAGTGGCTTGAAGTTGAAATTAAACGCGACGGCAAGATCTATCATCAGCGTTATGAAAAAGGCAATCCCAAAACAAAGCTAACTACCATCGGCAATGCCAAAACAACCGGGACTAAAATCATTTTTAAGCCCGACAAGACTATTTTTACTCAAACGACAAAATATTCTTACGATACGCTAGCCAAGCGCATGCGCGAACTGGCCTTTTTAAATCAGGGGTTGACTATAAAGCTCGTCGATAAACGCGGTGCCAAGGAAAAAGAAACAATCTTCGTGTTCAAAGGCGGTATTGTTTCTTTTATCGAGGATTTAAACAGCGGGAAAGCACCTTTGCATAAAAAGGTGGTTTATTTTAACAGAGAAAAAGAAGGCGTCCAGATTGAAGTGGCGGTACAATACGACGAAGGATATACTGAAAATCTTTATGCTTATGCTAACAATATTAATACTACCGAAGGCGGCACCCACGTTAGTGGTTTCCGCTCGGCGCTAACACGGGCAATTAATCAATACGCAAAGAATAAAAATTTACTTAAAGGTGAAATTGCTATTACCGGTGATGATACGCGGGAAGGATTAACGGCTGTTATTAGCGTACGCATTCCAGATCCGCAATTCGAAGGGCAAACCAAAACTAAATTAGGGAATTCAGAGGTCGAAGGTCTCGTTGCTTCCGCCACGCACGAAGCGTTGACAGTCTTTTTTGAAGAAAATCCACCCGTTGCCAATAAAATAATCGAGAAAGTCATCACTGCTTCCCGTGCCCGTGAAGCCGCGCGCAAAGCCCGCGAATTAACGCGCAGAAAAGGCGCGCTAGATAGCGGTGGCCTGCCGGGTAAGTTAGCCGATTGTTCCGAGAAAGATCCGACACTTTGTGAATTGTATTTAGTAGAAGGAGATTCGGCCGGCGGTTCAGCCAAGCAAGGTCGCGACCGGACCTTTCAAGCCATTTTACCATTAAAAGGTAAAATTCTGAACGTTGAAAAATCCCGGTTAGATAAGATTTTAGGCAACGAGGAGGTACGAACCATTATTACTGCCCTAGGTACAGGTGTAGGCAGCGAATTTGATCCAGAAAAACTTCGTTATCATAAGGTTATTCTCATGTGCGATGCTGATGTGGACGGTTCACATATCCGTACTTTATTGTTAACACTTTTGTATCGCCAAATGAAACCCCTGATTGAGCGGGGGCACGTATATATTGCGCAGCCGCCACTATTTAAACTTAAGCATGGCAAGCGTGAAGAGTATATTGAAACTGAAGATCAAATGAATGAAATTGTTCTGGACATGGGCATGGAAGGGCTAAATTTGATTAAACTACACCCCAAAAAAGCCTTTAATAGTGGTCAATTTAAAGAAATTTTGAAAAATATCGTTGAGATAGGACACATAACAGATGTTTTTGTAAAAAGGGGAGTAAGTTTCTTGAATTATATAGAAAATTATGACAAAAAGACCAAAAAATACCCTGTTTATATAGTAAAAGTGGAGGGTAATCCCCATTATGCTTATGATGATAAAGATTTGGCAAAACTGATAAAAGGGCAAGAAGATCCGCAGTATATTGAAGTTTTTGAGGGTGAAGAGTTGGAGAATATTGAAAAAACATTTAGTAAATATGATTTAAGCATAGCCGAATACACCAAACCTGATATGACCAAACCTTTGGATGTGGGGCAGTCAGGCAAAAAAAAGAAAAAAGTTAGCAAGAGCTCCAAAAAAAACGAGCCTGTTTTAAAGCCGGTTTTTGCCGTGGAAGAAGAAAAAGATAAGCATGAATTTTTCTCTTTACAGGAAGTTTTGGAATTTGTCCGCAAACAGGCACAAAAAGGGATACAGATTCAGCGTTATAAAGGTCTTGGGGAGATGAACCCGCAACAGCTGTGGGAAACGACCATGGATCCTGCCAGAAGGACGATTTTAAGAGTTGCCCTTGAGGATGCAGTGGAAACGGAACGGATTTTTACTATGCTAATGGGTGATGAGGTCGAGCCGCGCCGCCAGTTTATTGAAGCAAATGCCCATGAAGTAAGGAATTTAGATATTTAAGGAATACCGATGGCCCGCGATTTAACTGCTAAAGAAAAAATAGTCCCAATTCATATCGAACAGGAAATGAAAAGCTCCTATCTTTCCTATTCGATGAGCGTCATTGTTGGCCGTGCCTTGCCGGACGTCCGTGACGGCGTGAAGCCTGTTCACCGCCGCATCTTGTACGCGATGAAAGAGTTGGGGCTCGAATATCCCAAGACATATAAAAAATGTGCTCGTATCGTCGGGGAAGTTTTAGGTAAATACCATCCGCACGGCGATGTTGCGGTGTATGAAACATTGGTACGTTTGGTTCAAGATTTTTCGATGCGGTACCCATTAGTCGATGGCCAGGGAAACTTTGGTTCCGTGGACGGCGATGCCGCAGCCGCGATGCGCTATACCGAAGCGCGCATGGCAGCGATCACCAGCGAAATGCTGGGCGATATCGACAAGGAAACGGTTAATTTTGCTCCCAATTTTGATGCCACGCTAGAAGAGCCCACGATTCTTCCGGCGGCTTTGCCGAATTTAATGGTCAACGGTTCAAGCGGAATTGCCGTTGGGATGGCTACCAATATGCCGCCGCACAATTTAGGCGAGGTTGTCGAAGCCATTATTCATTTGATTGATAATCCCGAAGTCACGATTAAAGATCTCGGAAAATTTATCAAAGGCCCGGATTTTCCGACGGGCGGAATTATTTGCGGCCGTGAGGGAATTCACGATGCTTACAACACCGGCCGCGGTAAAATTATTGTTCGTGCCAAAGCCAGTATTGAACGGCAAAAAGGGAACAAAGATACCATTGTTGTTACTGAACTTCCTTATCAGGTCAACAAAGCGAATCTGATAGAAGCCATCGCTGATTTAGTGCAGGAAAAAAAGGTCGAAGGCATTTCGGATATCCGCGATGAATCCGACAAAGACGGCATTCGAGTTGTCATTGAACTGCGCCGCGATGTCGAGGCGCAGATAGTTTTGAATTATCTTTATAAACATACTCAGCTGGAAACCACCTTTGGTATTATCAACCTTGCTCTGGCCAACAGCCGCCCGGAAGTTTTAAACTTAAAACAAATTTTAGTTCATTACATTAATCATCGCCGCACAGTTATCCGTCGGCGAACACAGTTTGATTTAGACCGTGCTTTGCGCCGCGCGCATATTCTCGAAGGATTGCGCATCGCGATTAATCATATCAATCAAATTATCAAGACGATCCGCGAGTCTAAAAATACACCGCAGGCCAAAGTAAATTTAATGGACGGGTTTGGCCTTTCCGAAATTCAGGCGCAGGCCATTTTGGAAATGCAGTTGCAGCGCCTAACCGCGCTTGAGCGTGATAAAATTGATAGTGAATATCAAGAACTTTTAAAGGCGATCGATGAATATCGGGCGATTTTAGCTTCGGAGAAAAGAATTGAAGCGATCATTAGGACTGAGCTCGAAGAGATTAAAAAGAAATTCAATGATGAACGACGGACAGAAATTACCGGGAAGGCGGAAGAAATTGAAGTCGAAGACTTGATTGCCGAAGAAGACATGGCGATCACTATCAGCAATGAAGGTTATATCAAACGTTTGGCCGTGTCCGCATACCGCAAACAAAAACGCGGCGGGCGCGGTGTTTCCGCGATGACGATGAAAGAAGAAGATTTTATTAAACAGCTTTTTGTCGCTTCATCCAAAGATTACTTGTTGGTTTTTTCCAGTAAGGGGATTGTCCGCTGGCTTAAGGTTTATGAAATTCCGATCGCTTCGCGGACAGCGAAAGGGAAAAATATCGTCAATCTTCTTTCGGTAAACAAGGATGAAGAAATTAGCGCTATTGTGGCGGTGCGGGAGTTTACCGACGATCAATATTTGGTAATGGCCACGGCACTGGGCAATGTTAAAAAGACTAAGTTGTCAGCTTTCAGCAATCCGCGCAAGGCCGGGATTGTCGGGATAACATTGGATAAAAGCGACCGGCTTATCGGGACAACGTTAAGCAACGGGAAACAGGAAGTTTTGGTGGCAACACGACAGGGGAAATCTCTGCGGTTTTCTGAAAAAGATATTCGCGACATGGGGCGCGGGGCCAAAGGCGTGCGCGGAATTAGGTTGGGTAAAGGCGACGAAGTCGTCGGTATGGAAGTTTTTCAGCCAGAGGTTGCCAAGACTGGAGCAAATCTTTTGACGGTGACGAAATTGGGTTTTGCCAAAATGTCAGATTTTGAGGAATACCGTATTCAATCGCGCGGCGGAAAAGGCATTATTAATATTAAGGTAACAGAGAAAAACGGATTGGTCGTCGGTGTTTTATCGGTTATGCCCGATGATGAAGCAATGACGGTGACTAAGCAGGGAATGGTTGTCCGGTGCCCGCTTAAAGAAATTCGACAAACCGGACGCAGTACCATGGGTGTAAGGTTAATGGCCTTGGAAAAAGGCGATGAAGTTGTTTCGGTGGCGCATCTTGTCGCGAGAGACGGTGAGGAAGAAGAGCAGGCTTGAGGTCGCGGAATTTTTCTTGACCAGCTTTAATCGGTAATTATAATAGGGACACATTTCATAATCCGAAACGTAGATTTCGGATTTTTAATTTCGACCCCATCGTCTAGCCTGGTCAGGACACGAGCTTTTCAAGCTCGCAGCACGGGTTCAAATCCCGTTGGGGTCGTGATTTTTTTTGTGCAACTAAATAGATATTAAAGAAAAATTACTCCGAGCGATTATGGAGAGCGAGGAGTTGCCCATTTTTTAAATAACCCTGCAAAAATGATTGCAGGGTTTCTTTTTGATAATTGGGTAATTGTCAGCAGATTATTTGTGATATACTTTAATAGATACCAACCATATGTCGCAAGAACAACGAAAAACTTTGAGGCGCAACATCCGTATCCCGGTTTTTATTTGGGGTAGCGAAGAAGAGCGTCGTGCTGGTGCGGGACAGGAAGTCGTGACGAAAAATTTAAGCGCCACGGGGCTGGCCTTCTATTCCAAAAAAGTTTATCCCATCGACATGAAATTACCCGTAGAAATATTCCTTCCAAGTAGAAAATCTCCTGTTAACTGCAAAGCAAGGATTATGAATTTAGAGGCGCTGCCGAATAAAGAAGAGTATCTTTTGGGGGCGCAATTTATGGATTTAAATGAGGAGGACCAGCTTTTAATCGCGTCGTCTGTAGATAAAATGGATTTGTATTTACTTTTAGACAATGCCCTTAAAGGCGGAGCTTCCGATTTGCATTTAACGGTTGGGCGTCCGCCGCTGGTCCGCTGCGACGGACGGCTTTTCCCGATGGCAGCCGAGGTTGTTGAAGAAGGCCAAGTCGAAGCCATGCTCTATCCTTTGTTGACAGAACAACAGCTGGCTTATTTTGAAGAGAAGCATGAATTGGATTTTGCGTTTTCCCCGGATGTCGGGCAGCGGTTTCGGGTGAATATGCACAAACAAAAAGGTTTTGTAGAAGCGGCTATTCGCAGCGTGGCGACGAGTATCCGCTCTTTTGCCGAGCTCGGGTTGCCAGAAGATATTATGGAACAATTTTGCAGCGAAAGGTCAGGGCTTATTTTAATTGCCGGAATTACCGGCGCCGGTAAAACAACGACGATGTCATCAATGGTTGATTTTATGAATCAAACACAGGAACGCGTTATTATTACTATTGAGGATCCTATTGAATATACTTTGAAAAGTGAAAAAAGCATTGTTAAGCAAAGGGAGTTAGGCACAGATACATTTTCTTATGCCGAAGCTTTACGGCGGTCATTGCGCCAGGATCCGGATGTGATTTGCGTCGGCGAGCTTTTAGACGGCGACTCTCTTTTGGCGGCGTTGCGTGCGGCCGAAACAGGGCACTTGGTTATCACAACTATCCATGCACCCAGTACTATTGCCGCGATTGAACGGCTGGTAAATTTATTTCCTGTTGAGCACGCCTTGAATGTCCGCCAACAATTATCTTCGTGTTTGGTCGGTATAATATATCAGAGTTTGTTGCCGGGACGAATGAGCGGCCGAGTTTTAGCCACAGAAGTATTAATCAATAATAATGCGATGCGCCATCTTATCCGCGAAGGGCAGTATTCGCAAATGACCAATGTGTTGCAAACAGGCCGTCAACTCGGAATGTATACCATTCATAATCATTTGCAAAAACTTGTCAAAGAAGGATTGGTCGAGGAAGATGTTGCCGGGGAATTTTTAAAGAAGGAATATGCGTAAGCGTTAAATCCTACCAGCTGCATGAAATATCTTTCCATAAAAATTTTTATCAAAAGACAGTTTAGGGGTAAAGGATTATAAAAATGTACGACGTGGTTTTCTACGAAACATTTAAAGAAGAGGAAGAGGCGCTGAGGAAATATATGCCCGAGCAGGTGCATGCGCTTTACGTTACGCAGACAATACAAGGTGCGGGGCATAAAAAATCGCCGGCAAAACTTATCAGCATCAGGACACAATCGTACATTCCGCCAAGTTGGGCAAACGAGCTTTCCGGAATCTTGACGCGCAGCCAGGGATACGATCATTTAGTGGCGTATCGACGAGAAATTAAAAAAGAAATTTCATGTGGATATTTGGGGAATTATTGTGCGCGGGCCATGGCTGAGCATGCGATTATGGTGATGTTGATGTTGTTGAGAAAGGCCAAGGCACAACTAAGAAAATTTGAAACATTTGATCGCGATCATCTAACGGGTGGTGAAGCACAGAATAAAAAGGCGTTAGTTGTCGGAGTGGGGAATATTGGTTCTCAGATCGTTGATATTGTGAAAGCTTTAAAGATGCCGGTGAAAGGCGTGGATGTTGTCAAAAGAGTAAAGGACTTACAATATGTTTCTTTAGAAAGCGGCGTGGCGTGGGCAGAGGTGATATTTTGCGCGCTTCCTTTAACTGATAAGACAGAAGGATTGCTTGATTATCAATTATTAAAAAAAGCCAAGCCAGGGGTAACGTTTATTAATATTTCCCGCGCAGAAACCTCGCCGATTAAAGATATAAAAAAACTCTTGGATGAAGGCGTCTTGGGGGCACTTAGCTTGGATGTTTATCCTGAAGAAGGAGTTTTGGCTGGATATATGAGGGGAAACACGAAAAACAAAACAAAAACTATCGATACAATTCTGGAACTCAAAGACAAAGAGAATGTTTTATTTACGCCGCACAACGCTTTTAATACCAAGGAATCCCTGGAGTTAAAAGTGCGTCTAAGTGCGCAGTCTGTAGTTGCTTTTCTTAAGGCTGGAAAATTCCCTACCGCCGTACCCCGCGAATAGCTCAATATGAATATACTTGAAAAGATTTTATATTCTTTAAGGAGACCCTTCGACTCACTTTCGTTCGCTCAAGGTGGTTCGACGTTCAGGTCTAATGGTGAGCAAGCCCAGACCGGGTGATTTTTAATGGCAAGGCGCGTCGAACCATAAACCCGTTGCAAATTTATTTAAAAACATTAGAATATTAAAATCACAATTTATTAATAAGGAGACAATGCCATGTTAAAAATTTACGGTTCTGATTTGTCTAGTCCGTGCAACAAGGTACGTTTTACCGCTAACCACCTTGGCCTTAAGTACGAATATCAGCGGATGAATTTAAGAAACGGCGAACAGCGCGAAGAATGGTTTGTAAAGCTTAATCCCGTCGGAAAAGTACCGGTCATCGATGATGACGGGTTCATTCTTTTTGAAAGCAACACTATTTGTAAATATCTTGCCACCAAAAACAAATCCGAAATTTACCCGCAAGATTTGAAACAAAGGGCCATTGTTGACCAGTGGATTGATTTCGGGACGCTTCATGTCGGCACAGCGATGAGCCGAGTGTTTTATAATCGCGTGCTTGCCCCCATACGCAACCTTCCTGTCGATGAACAATCATTGAAAGATGGCGTAAAATTCCTAGATCAATTCCTTCCACTCGTTGAACAACAGCTTGCCAAGAGTAAATATTTTGCCGGAAATAATTTTACCTTGGCCGATATAAACCTGGTGGCTCTTTTGGACCCCGCTGAAGTATCTGATATCGATATTGCGCGATACGCTAAACTTTCTCAGTGGCGCAACGACTTGAGGAAACAAAGTTTTTACACACAGTGTTATAAAGAGTACGGCGAGTCGTTAAAACAACCGGCAAAAAAGTAAGAGCGCAGTTTTAATGAGGTACTTAGCGGATGAGAGTAGCTATTATTCAGCTTTCAGCGGGTAGTGATATAGCGCGCAATGTCGATAAGGCTTTAAGAAATGTTAGGAAAGCTGTTGCCGGAGGCGCAAAATTTATTTTACTTCCGGAATTATTTGTCTACCGCGGGCAGTTGTCCCAAAATAATGTTTTAAAACATCTCGCCCAACCAATCCCATCGTTGCAGTTAAAGCCGTTTCAGCGTTTGGCCCAAAACTCCAGGGTTTTTATTTTGGCAGGATCGTGGTACGAAAAGGCAAAAGGAACGAATAAGGCGTACAACACCGCAGTTTTAATTAATCCGCAAGGCAAGATTCAGGTAAAATATCGCAAGCAGAACTTATTTAATGCCGTTTTGGGCAGAAAAAAATTAAACGAATCTGCTAGGTTTCTTCCGGGCAAAGATTTTGTTGTTGCCAACGTCGATGGCTTTAAAACAGGCCTGACCGTTTGTTATGATTTGCGCTTTCCTTTATTATATCGCGAGCTTGCCCAGCGAGGAGCACAAATTTTGTGCGTGCCATCGAATTTTACAAGAAAAACGGGGCAAGCCCATTGGGAAGTTCTTTTAAGGGCTAGGGCGATTGAAAATCAATGTTATGTTTTGGCGCCCAATCAAATTGGAACGGATTCACGCGGTGTCGCCAGTTATGGGAACAGCATGATTATTGACCCGTGGGGGCGAATTTTGGCCCGGGCATCCGGTAATAAGGAAGAAATTATTTATACCGATATTAAGAGAAATGTTTTTAACGAGGCAAGATCGATTTTGCCTGGGATAAGAAATTAACAGGATGTTGATAATCACAAGGGGGATGTATGGCAAATAAAACCGTTCGAGTGGCTGTTACCGGCGCTGCCGGTCAAATAGGTTATGCGCTGTTGTTTCGTATTGCTTCCGGGCAAATGTTTGGCGCCGACGTTAATGTGCATTTGAATTTATTGGAGCTCGAGGCGGCTTTGCCGGCGTTAAAAGGGGTGGCGATGGAATTAGACGATTGCGCCTTCCCTCTTCTTAAATCTGTCGTTCAGACGTCTAAGCCGGAAGTTGCGTTTAAGGACATTGATTGGGCGCTTTTGGTGGGGAGTGTCCCGCGCAAAGAAGGGATGGAGCGCGGTGATTTGTTAAGAATCAACGGAGGAGTATTTACCGTTCAAGGGAAAGCCATTTCAGATAACGCGAAACCAACTTGTAAAGTCTTGGTCGTCGGCAATCCCTGCAATACGAACGCATATATTGCCAAATCGGTCGCCGCTAAAATTCCAGCAAAGAATTTTTTCGCCATGACTATGCTGGACCAGAACCGCGCGTTGACTCAATTGGCACAAAAAGCCGGCGTCGATGTCACGGATGTAAAAAACGTTGCTATTTGGGGGAATCATTCGGCAACTCAGTATCCGGATTTTTATAATGCTAATATTAAAGGAAAGCCGGTAACCGAAAGTATTCGTGATGAAGCTTGGTTAAAAGGGGAATTTATTGAAACCGTACAGAAGCGCGGGGCGGCGATTATTAAAGCCCGCGGCTTATCATCCGCTGCTTCGGCGGCCAATGCGGTGGTTGATACGGTGCGCAATTTAATTACGCCGACCCCTAAAGGAGAATTTTTTTCCGTGGCGGTTTCTTCGGATGGCAGCTATGGCATAGAAAAAGGGATTATGTTTGGTTATCCGGTTCGTTCGGATGGCAAGGATTGGGAAATTGTCCAGGGAATTAATCATAATACCTTTGGGCAGGAGAAAATTTCTGTAACTTATAAAGAACTTTTGTCCGAAAAAGAAGCTGTCCAAGGGATGTTGGTCTAAGCTCATAATTTTTAAGCAGTTGGAGCAGACCAAGGGACATCAAAAATTGTCCTATTTGCAAAAATTTTCTGAAAAACCCTTGTTATTTAATTTTTGACTCACTATACTTATAAATACCTATGAAAAAATCAGTTTTAATTTTTTTATGTGCGACGAGCTTTGCGGTTAGCGGATGCGATATCATTAAATCCATCAAAGAAGCTTTTTCTAAGCCCGACAAGAAAAATGTGGTTACAGCGCCGGCAGAAACGGTAACAGCCCCACAACCAGAAACAATACAACCTCAAGAAACATCCACGCCGCCAACAGGGGATGTTTTAGCTAGCATAGGCAATTGGACTATTACCAAAGATGAATTTCAGGAAAGGTTAAACGCTTTGAAAACTGTTTTGCCGGATTATGACATCACAAATCCACAAAACAGGCGCGATGTACTTGATGAGCTTGTTCGTCAGCAACTTTTGGTTTTGGAAGCCGAAAAAAGCGGATTAGATAAAGGAAAAGATATTGTGAATGCCGTTGATGAATTCCGTCGCACGGTCATTGTTCGGGAAGCCGTACGCAAGCTTACGGAAAATATCAGTGTTACCGAAGAGGAAGCAAAAGCATTTTATGAAGAACGAAAGCAACTTTTTCGTGAAGCAGAAAAATGGCATATAAGGGAAATTGCCGTAGCTGATAAGGCAACAGCGGATAAACTTTTGGCGGGAATTTTAAATGGAGCAGATTTTGCTGAAACGGCAAAACAGAATTCTACTAATCCGACGGCAAAAGACGGTGGCGACTTGGGTTTTATCACACAAGCTCCATTTCCACAAATGCTTAATGCGCTTATTCCTTTAGATGTGGGTTCGGTCAGCAGCGTCTTTAAAGGGCCGGAAGATAAATATTATATTGTTAAATTAGAAGAGAAGAGCGGCGGGGAACAGATTCCTTATGAGAAAGTCAAGGACGATGTCCTTGCAAGTTTGAAACAAGAAAAGCAAAAAAAGATTATCGTTGATCATCTTGGGCAATTGGAAAAAGATTTTAGCGTTAAAATCAACGACGCGCTTTTGAAATAATGGTTTTTGTTAAAGGGGCACGGGAGGTGTCCATATTATGGCAATTAATTTAGAAAACAAAAAACAAATCGCCACCATTTTTTCTGCCATAGCGTTAGGCGCTGTTGCTGTTTTTTTGACTGCAAATTATGTGCAAACGAGCATTCAAAGCCAGACTAAACAATTGGCACAGGAATATCAGAAAAGAAATGCGGGGGTATTTGATGAGCTTGAATTAGTTAAAAGAGGGTTAAAGCAATCCGAGGCTGCCCAGGCCGCTTTAGAAAAGCAAATTGAGCAAGTACGGAAACAGCCGGCACAGGTTATTGTGCAACAGGGCGGGCCAGCAACACAACCGGGTGAAAAAGGTATTGATACAACGGTATTTTCTGGTTTAACACCGCCCGGGAAAAGAGCGATGACGGTAGATATAGAATCATTGGATGCCGTGGGTGGACTGGTTAATCCAGGAGATTTTGTGGATGTTATTGGGCATATGAAAATTCCCAAATCTGCAGACGCGGATGAAAAAGCAAAGCCGCAAGAGGTCACATCAGTCTTGTTTCAAAACGTTCAGGTTTTGGCGGTTGGAACAAATTTTAAACCGTCTGGGAATTCTAAAGTTTACGAGGATCAATATAAATCAAAAGACTTAAAGGTAACATTGGCTTTGGACCCGGAAGAAGCTTCGTTGCTCACATTTGTGAAGAAAAATGGGAATATACAGCTTATGTTAAGGCCACCCAATGAACTTCAAACCGAACGTATGCAGGTGGCCTCATGGGAACTGTTGTCTGATTATGTTTTAGACAAGCAAGGGACAGAGCTTAAAGTTCCCACCGGGAAGGCAGATATTCATTCTGTTTCCGAGGGAGGATCTTCTTCTTCAGAGGTTAAGCCGTTTATTGAGATTTACCGCGGGGGAAAAGAACTTTTTTAATTTGGATTTTATCAAGGGATGAGATTGCTAAAATTAGCCGTTCGACAAGGGGTTAAAAATTTAACGCACGCGTTTTTTGTGCTTTGCCTTTTCTTGATTTGTGCAAACAGTGTTTTTGCGCTGGATGCATCCTACCTGGAATCACCTTTCGTGAAAGCCAGTACGCCTTTAGATTCTGCCTTTACACAAGATGTTTATTTGGTCGTCGGTGAATTGGCCGAAATCAGTGTTCATTCTTTGACGCGTATTTCGGTTACAGATCCGGGAATTGCCGATATCCTTGAAGCCAAAGAGGGAATTGTTAATCTTATTGCCAAACAACCCGGTCAGACCGCATTATTTATTTGGGACGAAAATGGAAAAGTTATCATGACAATCCACGTATCCAATCAGGATTTAGGAATGATAAAAGATCGTGTTAAAAATTTGCTTGTTGATGCAGGGATTAAAGAAGTAACGGTTCAACCCAATGAAGATGAAAGCAAGGTCGTTTTGTCGGGGGATTTGCCTGAATATAAGCGCGAAGCGTATGAGAGTATTAAAGGGATATTTAAGGATAATATTATTGATTTGGTTGGAAAAGAAGAACTTTTGGATTTGATTCAGGTGGATATGCAGGTAACGGAATTGAGTACAACGCTCAGTAAAAATCTTGGTATCAAATGGTCTCCGGCAAGCGCCACTGGGAGCACGGATGGTGATTTGGCTTTAAACTATAAGGAAGACCAAAATACTAAGTTTGACGGTTCGATTGGCGATTTTTTTAAAATAGGAGATTTTCGCCGGGACACTTTTTTGCAGGCAAAGGTGAATGCGCTTATTGAGGAAGGCAAGGCACGTATTCTCTCTAAGCCCAAAATAGTTGTCGCTAGCGGTCAAGAGGCAAAATTTCTCGTCGGCGGCGAAGTTCCCATAAGGACAACAACTACTTCAACGGGCGGGGCATCGACCCAGGAAAATGTTCAATTTAAATCATTCGGCGTGGGGATGACGCTTACACCGACAATTCGCAAAGGAAAAATCAATGTAGTTTTAAACGTACAGATTAGCGATATTGATCGGGCCAATTCTGCTGGTAGCGACATCGCCTTTGAGACACGCACGGCTAGCACTAATTTAAATTTAGATGATGGGCAGTTGGTTGTTTTAGCTGGTTTGATTAAACACAATGAAAGTGAAACGCTTTCGCGGGTCCCTTTTTTAAGCAAGATTCCTATTGCTGGGATTTTATTTCGTAATCGTAAAACACCCGCTCCTAATCAAGACCAGGAAGTGGTAATTTCTTTAGTCCCTACAATATTAAAATCAACGCGAGCGCCATCGGCGCAGGCGAAATATTCAGAAAACAAAGTTGTGGCCCACCATCCCACGCAAGGAGAAGCTAAAATAGCTTCTGAAATGCCGAGTGCCGGCGAAGATCAGGCACAATCCGTGCCAGCAGAGAAAAATAAATCATACGTGGGAATCCCTAAGGACATGGAAGATTATGTGCGCCAAATTCAGCGACAAATTTCGCAATCAATAATTTATCCTCGCGAGGCCCAGGAACAAGGGTTAGAGGGAACGGTCAGGTTGGGGATGTTAATACTGCGTGACGGGACACTCGCTTATGCTTCTGTTCAACAATCTTCAGGGTCTGCAATTATCGATGATTATGCCCTAAATACCGCTAAAAATACAGCGCCGTATGCCGGTTTTCCGCCCACCTCAAAACTCGAAGAAATTAACGTCGTAGTTCCGATTGTTTATAGTTTGAAAAGAAATTAATTCGAGTATATACTACAAGTGTTAAATCTCAAAGACAGCTTTGAATAAAATAAGGATAAAAATTTTAAATTGTTTTTATAAAAAATTCTTATGAGCGCAAAAATTATTACAATTTTCAGCAATAAAGGGGGGGTCGGCAAAACATTTGTCGCGGTTAATTTAGCCACCGCGTTGGCTGTTGCCGGCCGTCGGACGCTGTTGGTGGATTTGGATTTTCAAGGCGGGCAGGATATGGCCCGCATGATTAACACAACTCCAGGGAATTCCATCGTCGATCTTTTACCGCAACTGGAAGGGACTGACGACCCTGACATCATAAAGAGAAGCGCTGCAACACATACTTCCGGCTTAAGTTTCGTTCCCGCTGTTCGAAATACTAAACAGGTAGGACATGTCACACCAGATAATATTAAACCGTTTTTCAAAAAAGCCAATACCGTTTATGATTACATCATTGTAGATGGTGGTCAGACTTTTAGCGAAACCCTTATTACCGTCCTGGATTTTTCGAATCTTATTTTATTAGTAGCGACACCGGATATTTTAGCCGTATATCAAATCAAATGGTGTCTGGAAGTTCTGCAAAGTTTACAATTTCCCGTAAAGATGGTCCGGTTGATTTTAAACCGTTCAGAAAGCCGCGGCTCGGTGGCTTGGCAGGAAGTCCGCTCTGCTTTGCAGTGTGAAATTTTTGGGCACATTCCTTCCGACGGGAAAACGGTGGGGATGGCGTTAAATCGTGGCGTGCCCTGTGTGATGGACAGCCCTAGCAGCAAGGTGGCGGAATCGTTTGAGAAAATGGCGAGCTTATTAACCAAAGAAGAAATTTATGTTGCCACCAAAGAAGTAGAGCGTGGCAGGACTACGCCGGGGAAGGGGGAAACTAGCGAATTTTGGGCGAAGCTCGGTGTAACGCCGTCAACCGCTGTGCCCGTAGCTGCTTATACAACTACAGAGGAAGACGAAATCGCGGCGTTAAAAAAGAGGATTCATGAAAGGCTGATCGAGCGTTTTAATTTAGATGGGATTACACCAGATTCTTTGAGTGACCCGGAGGCTATTGCCCGCGTCAAAAAGACTGCTGAAGACATCGTCGGTAATTTATTGTTGGAAGAAGGCGGTGGGCGCATTGCCGCTCATGAGGAAAGAATGCGATTGGCTAAAGATGTGGTTAATGAAGCGTTGGGTTTAGGCCCATTGGAAGATTTCCTGGCCGACCCGGAAGTGACTGATATTATGGTGAATAACCGCAGTCAGATTTATGTTGAAAAAAGCGGAAAGATTATTCTAACTAATAAAAAATTTATATCTAATGAACGTGTGCGTGCGGTTATCGATCGCATTATTGCCCCGTTGGGCCGGCGTATTGATGAGTCAGTGCCGATGGTTGACGCCCGTCTTCCCGATGGATCGCGCATCAACGCCATCATTCCACCTTTGTCTTTGGGAGGCCCGATGATTACCATCCGTAAATTCGGGCAAGAGCGCTTGAGGATGGAAGACTTGCTGGAAAAATATAAAAGTTTAACAAGGCCAATCATTGATTTTATGCAGGCGTGTGTTTTAACCAGAAAAAATGTCATTGTTTCCGGTGGGACAGGTTCAGGGAAAACAACGCTTCTTAATGTTTTATCGGAGTTTATCCCCGAGGGAGAACGCATTATAACTCTCGAAGATGCCGCGGAGCTTCAATTAAAAAAGACACATTGGGTTAGGTTGGAGTCTCGCCCTTCCAACGTGGAAGGCCGGGGCGCGGTTAGCATCCGCGATTTGTTTATAAATTCGCTTCGTATGCGGCCTGATCGGATTCTCATCGGTGAATGCCGTGGCCCAGAGGTTCTGGACATGCTTCAAGCGATGAATACCGGGCACGACGGGTCCATGACAACACTGCATGCCAATTCCACTCGGGACGTTTTAACGCGCCTTCAGTCAATGATTCTTTTAAGCGGGCTGGAACTCCCCCAGAGGGCAATCAATGAAATGATCTCTACCGCCATCGACGTCATTGTTCATGTCAATCGATTTTCCGATGGAACAAGAAAACTGACCGGGGTTTCGGAAATTGTCGGGTTAGACAAAGATTGGCTGTGCGAGTTAAAAGACGTTTTTATTTTTAAGCAGTCCGGTGTTGATGAAAATGGTAAAGTTTTAGGTGAGTACAAGTCAACAGGTTATGTCCCGAGCTGTTTTGAGGATTTTACGACACGCGGGATAAAACTCGACAAAGAAATATTCTCCACGCAGTATAAACATATAGTCTAGCCGCCCCCTTGCGAATTTTTAACGCTACAAAGAAAACCCTTGTTGCCGATAATGCTCGGCTGGCCGATACCTTTCTTTCCCGTCTTATCGGCTTGATTAACCGGGCACACCTTTCTTTGGGCGAAGCGCTGATTATTACTCGTTGCCAGTCTATCCATATGTTTTTTATGCGCTTTGCTATAGATGCGATATTTATCGATAAAGAAAATAAAGTGGTCGGTTTGGTATCCAATATTCAACCCTGGCAGCTAAGCCCTATTTTTTTTAGGGCGACACGTGTTTTAGAATGCCCTCCCCAAACAATATCCCTTACAAAAACCACTTTAAGCGATTTAATTAGCATAGAATAATTCAAAGTGGTTTGACCACAGCTTCTTGTATGGTATACTGCATTTAATGTCCAATCTGTTTTTATTGTTGCCAGTTTCCAGATACCAGTAACCAGTGTCAATTATATAGAAACTGGCAACTGGAAACTGGTAACTACTTAGGATGAGCGTTAAATGGGTGTTGTTTATAAACTTAAAGAAGAGGTCATTGACTTTATTCTTGAACAAAAGAAGTACGATCCCGCCATAAGTGTCCGCCGGCTTGCCAGCGTAGCGGCCGCAAAATTTCAAATCGAAATCTCCAAATCCTCAATAAATACTATCCTTAAAAACGCAAATTTAAGCAGTATGGTTGGCCGGCGCTCCGCGGCGTCTAAAGCTCCAAAGAAATTTACCATCCCCACAGAAAAGAAAAAACAGCTTTCCGCACAAGTTTTTCAATTGAGCGGACAAGAAGAGCAAGCAGTAAAAGAGCTCCCGGTTGTTCCAGAAAAACCTTCGTTGGTCCAACCCGCGAAAAAGGAAGAAGTGCCACCAGCACCGGCGTTGCCAGTAATCAACAATTCTGAAATTGTCCCAATCATTCCGGCAGCAACAAAACCCATTGTTACTCAAGAAGTTGTAGAAAAAGAAAATTTAACATCACCAAGTGTTTTTAAGCAAAGCTTTATCGACGAAATAGTATACAGGCGTTTTGAGCATCGCGCGCAATATGGCCAGGCCTATAAAGGCATGGGGTGCGTTTTTTTGAAGGCAGCACAGTGGGAGGTGTTTTCTTTTCGGCGTTTTGATGAACTGCTTAGGCGTTATAGCCAAGGAGCTTTGCCGGAAGATTTTTCGGAACAGTGTTCACATTTGGTTTATCTAAATATTTTGGCGCAGCAAAATTGTAATAATATAAAAGAATACCGCGGTTATGGCTTGCCGGTACTCAATGAATCAACAGGCTCAGTACCTGATGAGGCGGCTTTTCAGGCCCTCATCGAAATGCCGTTTCGGATTCCTTCTTTGGTTTCTGATTATCTTGCCCTTAAAGCGGAAAACCGTTTGTGGGTTTCATATTTCAAATTGTTACTCGAAGACGGAACGTCTTTGATTCTCGACGGTTGTTTATTATCTTTCTGGCCGGACGAGCGTGCCATTCCCAATTTTCTTTCTTGGCCGGTGGATAAAGCCACGACCTTGCTTTCACGGGATTTGGTCAGCAATGCGGAAGGGCTCAAGCTTTTCTTTACCGGTCAAGAGGCAAGCTTCTCAACGGAGTTTTTTAAAGCGGTAGGTTTTTTAGAGAACCTCAAAAATTTTCATGTTAAAGAAATAATTGGTTGTGATGCTCAGGGGCAAAAAATTATTGCGTTGACAACTATCCCCCGCCTGAAAAGAAATTATATTGTCGGGATTTGGCCGCGGCAGAAAGAATTTGCCGAATTAACCAAATCATTGCGGTTTGCGGCGAAAAAACCGTTTTATGAAAAAAGCGTGGATAAAGCGGTTTATTATACGGAAACCCGTACGGATTTCTTCGTTTCACGTATCGATGAAACGCTGATCGGCAAGAGAATTATTACTTTGTGGTTTGAGGAAACACAAGAACCAGCAGTTTCCATTTTAACGAATTGTGAAACCGTGGCCGCCGAAAAGATCACTTCTTTATTTTTAAGGCGTTGGCCGAATTGGGAAAGCAAGGGAGTGCTTTTTAATCGGGATGAGGGGGCAAGCCAGATTTCCGATGACAAAAAAGACAGAGACACTTCCCTTAATAATCTTTGGGCAGTTATCAGTGATTATGCGCAAGGGCTGGAGAAACACATTTGCGCGAACTATCTGCCGCTTAATATGGATAAAGAAAGGCAGCGTCAAACCTTGAGGGCGATTTATCAATTAGAAGGCGGTGTTAAAGCAGGCAAAAGAGATTTTGCTGTTTTGTTAAAGACGGAAGAAGATTTTGCTTATAAAGAAACACTTGCCTGTATGCAAAAGGCGGTAAATGAGAGTTGTGTTTTAGATGAGCGCGGCCGGCAGCTCATTATTGAAATTTGTTAAATTAGGATATATCGGATATACTTAGGTTAGTTGGACGAAAAGGTGCGTTAGCCGCAAGGCTAATTACACAAAGCAACGGTTCCTTTTTCGAAGGAAGGCCGGGCTGCCGAAACAACTAGCTCAAAATTTGGACCATTGGCCTATTTCTTCGAGAAAGGAATAGGCTTTTTTTGTTGTTTTGATAAAATATTAAGATAATGATTGGCAAGGAGGGGCAAGGCATGAAGTGGTTTATATTTCTCGTCGGTGTTTTTTTCTTTACTGCTGTTCAGCCGTATTTGGCGCAGGCGCAAAACAAGGTGAGTTTATCGACCTATTACCCTGCCCCGTCTGGGAATTTCCAACAAATTAAAATAGAACCAGAATCAACGCCGCCGGCATGTACGACCGCAGATGTTGGTTTGATATATTATCAGGGCTCCACGGACAATGAGTTAAAGATTTGCGACGGAAGCCAATGGCTGAATGTCGTCGGCCCATGGCAGGAAAATAGTACAGACGTTTATTTTTCCGGCGGGAATGTGGGGATTGGCATAATTTCTCCCAAAGAAACTTTACATATACAATCGACAAGCAACGCAACAGTTTATATTAATGGTTCGGGTGGGGGAAAAATAATTTTAAAGGATTCTTCAGGAACAGGGTGCACAATGATTACGACTTTAAATGGGGCCATATCCCCGACGCCGATAGCGTGCCCGTAAAAGAAATTTTTAGTAAGGAGATGGTAAAAGGAGATGGAAAAATGAAAAAAATATTCAAGCTATTTGCCGCCAGCAGTATTTTTTTAATGACCGCGTTGCCCTCGTGGGCACAAAACACAGTAACATTGTCGACGTATTATCCCGCTCCATCCGGGAACTACAATCAAACACAATTTAAACCTCTTTCGGGAGATCCTGTAACATGTGGTTCCGGCACGGAAGGGACAGTCTATTATAGTTCAGCAACACATGAGTTAAAAGTATGTACTGGTACAGCCCCTTTTGGCTCGATTGGCGGAATATTCTCCCATACAAAACCTGGAAGCGTTGATAATGTTTTTCTTGACCCAGCCAAATATCCTCAACAAGCGTTCGGGATAGGTACTTCAACGCCGGGATATTTATTGGACGTTGAAGCGGGTAGTGGCGCCGACGGGGTTTTTTCGCTCATGTCAAATCTGGGGGCGGGATCAACAGATAAGTGGCTTTTTAATGCCAACAATTTGGATAAGGCACTTCATGTCAGAAATGGCGGGAACGTGGCGGCAAATGATCGCTTGACTCTCACTAATGATGGGAAATTAGGCATTGGTACTACAGCGGTGGGAGATGTAATCAGCCCTTTAACCATCAAATCACCTGTATTGGGTGGTTTGGGGCTTTTGCATACAAATTCAAATGCTGGCGGTACTACTACTATTCAACTCAATACGTATCTTGACAAACTTGATGGGAGTGTCGCTAGTCCTGCTGCTTGGATTGGTATGGGTACAACACAGCCGCTTAATTTTTATGTAAACAATACACTCACCCCATTAATGTCTCTAAATCCACCAGTAACAGCCACAACGGGGACATTAAATACAATAAGCATTAATCCTACCAATACTGTTTTCACAGGAAACGTGGGGATTGGGGCTTCAAATCAGATTTCACCTTTGGTAGTTCCTGCTATCCCAGGAAACCTTGGCATTGGGATAACGGCTCCTGGACAAAGATTGGATGTATATGGAGCAGGGTCTCAAATAATAAGATTAAGATCGATGGGAAACACAAGTCCTACACCGACGGCGGCGATGGGCGCAGGGATAGTCATGGGTGATGTCTATACAGGAGATTCTCCTCCAACACCTGTAACTTATACGATGGGTGTTAACGGGATTCAAAATAAATTTTTAATTTCCTCAGGAGGAGCCATAATACTTAGCACCTTTATGCCTGCTAATCCATATTTCTTAATTGATAGTTCTAATACCCTCGTTCCCGGTAATATAGGGATGGGGACAAGTGCACCAGCGGCGCACTTGCATGTATCTGGGGCAGGCAATCAATTTATAAAGGTAGAATCAACTGATTCGAACGGTCTGGGAGCTGGAATTACGTTCACTGGGGCAGACACAGGAGGTCCGGTGACGATTCCGCAGGCAAAAAGTTTTACTATCGGCTATGCGGACGGAGAATTGTACTCAGCACCCAATTTTAATTCTTTTGTTATATCGACAGGGGCAGATCTTACTCAGCCCAAGCTTGTTGTTGCTCCGAATGGAAACGTTGGTATTAATCTACCTACTGCTTCTCCTAATGCCAGCTTAGATGTTTATGGTACGGTGCACATCAATAATCTTTTGCAATTAGAGCCGCAGTCCACCGTACCAAACTGCGTTAACAATGGGTTACTTTATGTGAGATCGACGTCTCCAGGAACCTTATGCTTTTGTGATGGCTCAGGCATTTGGAAGGCTGTGTATCCAACAACAGGAACATGTAACTAAATTATTGGGACTTAATTTTTGGGATATAATTTAAGGATCGAATCTTGACAGCGACGATTTGTATGTTATACTTTAATCACTTTATATGTATTAACATAAACACAGTCCTTTGCCACGGGAGGATGCTGTGAATCTTTTTTTTCGTATTATTAATATAGTTAAGCGTTATTATCAGAGATATAACTATTTGGGAGAATTAAGGTTACTAACACAACCTCTTGTTGAAAACAAGAGGTTTTTTTATTTGTCTACCAATAATTATTCAGAAAAGGCAAATAAACCACGCAACACTACCCTCTTAAAGAGGGTTTTTTGGTCATAAATAGCCCTAAGGGCTGTCTCTTTGGCAGATAGTAGAGCAAAGAGGGGGGCTAAGAGTTGTCTGAAAATACGTTAAAGGTCGATGAGATGAGGCATCAAATGAAACAAATGGGAAACAAGGGACAACAAATACTAGAGTATGCCATCATCGCATCTGTCGTGGCCGCGGTCGCGCTGGCCATGAGTACCTACGTGTTTCGGTCGGTGCAAGCCACCCAACAGGCAATTCAAAAAGAAGCCGGGAATGAATAATGGTTTAAGTTATTAAGGAGGAAAAATACATGCTTAAACAGTATATAAAAACAAACCAAAAAGCAAAAAGAAAAGGACAAAGTACCGTCGAGTACATTATCCTTGTAGCAGCGATTATCGCCGCTATCATCGTCTTTTTGCGCCCCGGAGGTATTTTCCAGAAAGCATATAACAGCACATTGGTTTCTGGTACTAACGGGATGAATGAAATGGCCGACAGACTGCAAAGTTCACGGCCGGCTAGTCCGTAATTGTCTTAAGAAACATTAAGAACATTATTAGGAGGAATCTAAATGTTTAGAAAACTTATTAAAAATAAAAAGGCACAGAACACCGCCGAATACGCGATCTTGATTTCCTTGGTCGTGGCGGGGATTATTGCCATGCAGACGTATGCACAACGAGCATTGCAAGCCAGAGTCCGTGATGCGTCGCTTTACTTGGCAAACCAAACCTCATTAGGAGGCAGAAACTCAGTTCAGTATGAACCGTATTATTTAAAAACCAACTATCTTGTCACGCGTGATGAAAATAACATTCAACAGTATGACAACAAAACAACAGCTACGAAGACAGATAGTACCAGAAACCGTGATGTTGGTGGTTTCCAGGAATCAAGCTACAATACTTCAGTTAAAGGTATTGTGGGAGGTCTTTAATACGGTTTTGTGAGGAGGTTAACGAAAATTTCCTCAAAATAATATAAGAGGATTAATTAGGAGGAAAAGCAATGTTTAAGTTCTTCATACAAAGACGAAAAAAAGGACAAAGTACTCTCGAGTACGCCATCTTGATCATCATTGTCCTCGCCGCACTTTTGTCTATCCAGGTTTACGTGAAGCGCGGCATCCAAGGACGATTCAAATCGGCCGCGGATGACATTGGTGAACAGTTTTCACCGGGAAATACAAATGTAATGAAAATTAGCGGGACTCGTTCTCAATCACGAGATACGTTTGCAGCCGGTGCTACCAAATCCCAGTTAACCAAAACAGAAACACAGTTTGACATCATGAATTCTTCAATCGTGAATGTTCAACAGGAATTCTGGGGTAAGAATCCGTAAGGGTTATGTAGTTTAAAAAAAAGGACAGTCTCGGGCGTAACCCGGGGCTGTCCTTTTTTGTGGTTTTGGGGAAGAGATATCCCGCCCTGTTCTTCAAGAAATTTCTTGATTAAGGTGTTGGTTTTTTAATCTGTTATCGTATATAATTATATTAGAGTTAGTATTTTTAATAATATATAACCTGCCGAAAAATTTTATGCTAAGAAATTTTCACGATAAAAAAGCTCAAATGAGCGTTGGTGAATATGCATTAACATTTTTTTTGGTGGTTGCTGTAGTTTTAGCCATGTCGGTAATGTTTCGCAGAGTAGTTCAAGCCAGGATCCACGATACACGCGATTATATGGTTAATTATGTTGTTCAAAATACAGGCCCCCACTACGACGGGAATTTGTATTTATGGTATGAACCTTATTATATGAACATCGTTTCTAATACAGATACCATAGGTGTCACGCGTAGATCGCTGGGTGCTGGCGGATCATCGGGGATTTATGGCTCGACGATTAATCAAGAAACCCGTGTGCAGGCAATAAGTAATACGGCGGTTCCCCGTCTTTATCGGCAGAACTTGCCGGGAGGTTAGCTGATATGAGAAAAATACAAACTGGGCAAACGTATCTTGAATACACACTTATCCTGACGGCGGTGTTGGGGATTATTATGGCGATGACTCCGATGATCAAGAGAGTTTTGCAGGGAATGATTATTCCTGTGGCTGATCAGTTGGGCCGGCAGCCCGATTCAGACCAATCAGTTGATCAGCGCGGAATAATGCTGAAATCGGCCATTAGGCAACAAGCCAGCACAGATAAAGCAGAGGTAGATTACGGGAATTATGTTTATAATGACACTGTCCGGGGGAAAACGTCACAGGTTTCCGATTTGGGTTTTACTCCAAGTCAATAAAAGTTTTTATCGGATATTATTAAAGGATGAGGCATATGCATAAAAACAGAAGACGTAAAGGGCAAACAACCATCGAGTATACGGTTCTTATGATCGTTGTTTTAGGGGCTTTTGTGGCCGCTGGAAACTATATTAAGCGCGGGCTCCAGGGCCGCTGGAAATCAGCGATTGATGATATGGGTGATCAATATGACCCCCGTACCGCCGTCGGTAACGTTAGGCATATCGTGATGGTAAATTCCCTTACCAATATAATCGCCGTGCCGACAACCAATGGTTTTGATACAACACGGCTGGATATTTCCAATTCACTGGATCGACATGTTGGAAGCATGAGTGTCGGAGGGTATTAAAAAATCCGCGATCAGTGCTCAGATTAAACCATCGGGCACCGCTTAGCCGGCTGGCTGACTACAGATTATCAATAATAATGAATTCCTTTTTTAACATAGGAAATAACAATAAGGCTCAAACAGCAATCGAATTGGCTATCTTTGGCGCAATATTAATTTTTGTTATCGGCCTTATCGTTCGCACGGGGTTAAATAATGCCTATCAACAAAATCAGCAGTTACGGGCAATGCGCATGGCGATGAAGCTTTCGTATGAAAATTCTGAAGGATTAATTGGCAGTAGCGGGGGAGATTGGTCGGGGAATGCATCCAGAAATTCTGCGAGCGTCACAATTGTTGAAGATCGGTTAACAGCGAGTTCTGATAAAACAGGGGCTATTGATCGTATCCCGTGGATTTTAAGCGGATCAGCGACATTCACCCGGAATTTAAATATGCCTGTTGATGCCGGAGAAGATTGGAATCTCCCGATGATGGACATTATTATCAATGGACAGCAATTTCCGTTGGCGGTGGCAGGTTTTAGCAGCCCCATTTCAGTAGCCGATGCCGCTTGTAACGTAAGAGATTTTCCCGTAAAGATTCCCAATTCCCCCGAACTTAGGACGGCAGGTTCCAGATTGTTTTATAACCCAAATTGTGCTGATTGTTTTAATTTAGATCAGGCCGGCGGCTTATGCACGGTCGACTCTTCCGGCAATCCGATGGGAACCTCGGCGATTGAAGTTCCGGCCGCCGAGCGTGATGTTTTTGCCTGGCAGTGGGGGAAGCTTAAAGGAGACAGTTTACAAGTCGGTGACTCCGTTGACGTGGATTGTGATTTGAAAGAAGAACGTGTTATTAATGTGTTTCCTGAAAAAGGGCCGGTGCAGACGATTACTGTCATGGATTTTCAAAAAGGAGATCTTGATACTACATATGATTCTAATGATAAGGCTAAGGACAAAGCTTTAGGGAGAACAGGCC
Organism: uncultured Planctomycetales bacterium; assembly: GCA_964630825.1. GTDB lineage: Bacteria > Omnitrophota > Gorgyraeia > Zapsychrales > Zapsychraceae > CAZVZR01. The sequence goes on from CAZVZR010000007.1 coordinate 45,200, forward strand.
CCGGGTTGACTAATGATATGGCATTATACACTCAGGTTGGAGACGGGACATACCTTTTGTTAGAGGAAAACGGTGTCAGAAAAATTTCAATGCAAAAGAAACAATCAGTCGATTTGGTAGAGAGGATATTACAGTTATCATATAATACGGGACGGTTTTGCGATGGAAACGTACGCCTTCCCACAGTTAAGGGGACGGATATTCCTAATCCGGTCGAGATCTGTCATCCTGACTGCCGGAGCGCTTTGGCAGCGGCCAGGACTTGTTATGATACTGATGCGGATCCGCCAAGAATTTATATCCGTAGCCGTATACGGGATATCCACGGCCGTAAATGGATTACAGATTTTGGCGGGGACAAATCTATTAACTTTAAAGTGCCGGGATTTTAAATTTATAGTAATTTTTAAAAGGTTTAATCGATGCCACGGTACAAAAAAAATAGCGGGCAGACAACCATTGAATTTGCTTTCAGCATGATTATCATTATGTTGATGATTTATGGAATGGTAATGATTTTTTATTGGACAGGTTCGGACTTAATAGGAAGAAGCAAAGGCCACGACGCACAGCTCATCACAGCCATTAATCCAAATTATTCTTCTGGGAGCCCAGAAGATGGGCCTTTAAAGCAGATTGCCCCATATTTTTATTACCCACAGAAAATGAATGCAGTGTTCGGCCAATAAAGAATATTAAATAATGTTAATTTTGCTAAAAAAAATTATCCGCCACAGTTTCCGTCAAAAATTCAAGAATTCTTCCAAAGGACAAGTAGCGGTTATCCTTATATTGATCACTGCCGTTGCATTAATCTTTTACGCGGTGAGCCTCAATATGGGCCGCGTTGCTATTGTGAAAACTCAAACCCAAATCGCCTCAGCTTCGGGAGCTAGTGAGTTGGCCTCCGAGATGGCAAGCTATGGGCAAAGCCTTTTTATGGAAGTCCTCGGGGGGAAGCGCAAAGTTTGTGATAGCAGTTCTGTTTTGGGCGCTATTGTAGCCGTTGTTCTCGCAATACTTATTATTATTATTCTTGTTGTCTTAGCAGTTTTTACTTGGGGATCGAGTTTGATAGGCATACCATATGTTATATTGGTGGCGGGGTCTGTGCTTGGGTTGGCTGCAGCAACGGCTGGGCTTATTATGGCAACGATTGCTCTTTATGAACAGGCATTCATAATACAGCCGAGCATAACAGATCTATGGAATAAATCTTTGGCCGCAGTATTGTCCAGAGAAGATATGTATTTAGAGCAAGGGATATCAGCAGGTTGGGGGAGAATTGTAACCGACAACAAACAAGTCCCAGACATTCTTGATTTTAATGCCGATGGAGTTTATGGTTTTGATGGCCAAGGTAAGCCGAAGGATTGGGTATCACGCCCGGCAATTTATTATGACATGAGGGTTAGGGGTGCCCAAAACAAGCCTGTTCCGGAAATAGACGCTTTTGTTAAAGCCCTCGGGGAATTTTTATACAAAGATCCTGATGGAACGGGAAACACGTGGGGATTGATTGATCCGTTGCCTTGTTGCGATGCCTCTAATCCTAAGTGCAACCCTAATCATCCTTGTTGCCAAAGCCCGCCGCCGTCTGAGTGCAACCCTTGCTGTGTTCCGGAATTTGTTAATGATCCGACGGATCAAGGTGGAACTGGCCAAGTCCGTATTAGGCCGGAATGTTGTGACAATAACACGCCACCGAATGCTTGCGGCGTAGCAACCACGTCCTGTGGTACAGCCGCGAGCTGCGGTTCATTAAGTCCTTACGGGAATGCTTATCCGTATGTTTATAACTCGATCTTTCAAAATCAAGAAAACAACAACACGACTGACCCGAATTTCTTTTTATCCTTTTTGGAGCAATTGGGGCATGACGATGAAAACGATAAGTATACTATTCCGGAACCTGCTTCCCAAGCAAACCCTTCACTGTATGACCCTACAGCATTACAGCAAAGTATTGATCCGGAAGGGCCTCTGCGGTGGCGATTTACCGACGCAACAGGATTTTATCATGATCCCGTTTGGCCTTACCCTGAGCCACGGCCGCCGGGGGATAAACAGTCAGGGATATTTCCATTTTTATATAAAATTCAAGATTGGGGGATGGACCTCAATCAATTGAATAAATTACAAACAGTATCGTGGTCAGGAACCCCTCTTAAAGACGGAATGCATTGTTATTGGTATGATTGGGCTTGGGATCAGGCTTATGATACTTCCGGAAACGACTGCACCAGTTTGTTGACGGGAAAGGAAATGCCCCAGGAACTTCGTCGACAGATTGACTGGCCGGCAACGAACGGAATATTCAATGCTAATCCTATGCAGGCATTAATTTTGCCCCAAGACCCCAATAAATTGATTTTTGATAAAACCTGGTGGGTTGACGGAACACGAGACAATGTTTGCACGAGCGGTGTTTGTAATCCACCATTAGCGGCTGATAAAGTTATAGTTCCCCAGGGGATTATTGCTGGTGAGAATGAATGCGCTCAAAACGGGCTTGAACAAACAGATCCGAATACAGGGGCAAAGCTGGGTTTTTGGAAACGCGGCGATGTTCAGTTTTGTTCAACACAATGGCCTTATGACGCGCATTGTACACAGCATCTTTGGGACCCTGTAAATAATACCAGTGCGTGTGTTGTTGATCAGGGGCTGCCAACTCAACAATATGTAGATTGTAATTGTATGGACCCAGCGGTAGATAAAACTTTGTTCAGGGATGATGTTTTAGATACAATGGTCCATGGGTTTAAAGACTTTATTTCGCTCGCGGAATCGGTTCTTGCCATGAAATCAATGGAACGGAAAAATTCATTGAGTTATTGGGGGCCGCAGATGTATGAATGGGTTAATCCTACGGATGGTTTTATCGCAATCATTAGGGCACGCATTCAAGAAATATTAGTTAGGCTCAAAACTAATTGGCGCGATCTTTCTTTTCAAGGGACGACTTGCGAGGAAGTCTGGTGCGTGCCGCCGGCAACAGATCTCAACAATGGGAGGGATTGCCAAAGCGCTTTAAACATTCCTTTAAGGGAACGAGCCACTTTTGATATTAATGGTAATACTATTCGCGGGGATATGGCAGATATTATTGCCTGCTTGGAGTGGAATTCGGGTTCTGTGAATCAGAATAACCTTAATACTTATGCGGATGGGACAACCGCCAGAGACAATGCTTTGAAGTTTGAAAAATGCCGCGAATCTTGTTCATGGGATACATGCCGCGCTCCGCGGCTACCGCGGTCGTTGGTTCCTCCGGCGGATTTTAGCCGTATTGCTTTTGAACCGGCGGACCCGAACCCGGCGGTAGCAACGCTTTTGGAAACGGATATCAAAAAGATGTTGAATTGTTACGACAGTATTCCGATAGGCAATAACACAAATTGTACTACCGGGCCAGGGAGTCAATTGGAAAAATGCCAGGCCATGCCCATGACAAAGTTTAATCAGTCGTGTCAAAAATATTTTACCGATGATCCCGCGACTTTTAATGCGGATGCCATTGATTTTGATTGCGGGCACCGGTATTTTGATTTTGTTCCGGATTCGTTAAGGCGCGGCCCGCCCGGGGATCCGGCTGCTGTTTGCTACGGAGCAACGTATTTTCCCACTTATTGGCCGGCGGATATTGATTTTTCAGTCCCCGGAACATGGACATATGCTGACATCGGGAATGCGGCAAGCGCTGCTTCCGCGGCCGGCGAAACAAATGATCTTAATACTATTCAAGCTTGCCAGCTTTCTTGCAATGGCTCCCCGACGGTTTGCGATAACACCAAATGCCAGATAATGCCGCGGTATCAAAATATTTTTGCATCAGGAACTTCCGTTGACCCATTAGCAGGGATTTCTTACAGGCAAGAGATTGAAAATGCTTATAACTGGTATATCGATCCAGCTCATTTTGGCCCCCTACGGGCGGGTGATCCTGACCCTACCAAGATAAAGGCGTGCCTAACTGATGCTCTGGATCCTCTTAGGCCATGTCTTAATTTCCCCACTACTTGCCGGGTAATGCCGCAATATTTAAATCAATGGGCGGCGGGAAACCAATGGTATGACGATGTGCAGGCGGCTCTTACTTGGCTCCAGGCACAAACACCAAGCCGCGGGCCGGGTGACCCGGATTATGACGCGATAGTGGCATGTGACACAGCATGTGCTTATACTGAAAATATCCCCAATGTTCCTTTGGGGAATCCGGGAAATCCAGGCGGCGATCCGGCTCCCGGGGCGACGACAACCTGCCGGGCTATGCCGTGGTTTGATTCACAATGCGTGGCGGATTTGTATTTTACCGAAAACCCCAATCAAGATAACATTCCTCCAGGGGCTCCGGGGGACGGTATTGGATTTGAGGTTCAGGATTGCGGAAGCGTGGTTCCATGGGGACCGGGCAATGATTGGTACGATAGAATTGTAGGTACATTGCCTATGGGAGCAAGTCCTCCGGGCCAAATAGATAATGGTGCGTTGATGCTGGCGAACAAATGGTGTGATTTGCGTATGGGCGACGCAGATCCGACTACAACTCAGAATAACGGTTGGTTATTGAACGCAGAAAAAAGTTGGCATGAAGCGGAGAATCAAGTGCCTAAATTTAAGTTACGTGCGGAGTTTCTACAGCAACGTTTGGATGAATTAAACAATATTATTTCTGTTTTCGAAAAAGCTTTACCGGAATTTGATGCGCTATTAAATGCAGCAAAAGATTTAATTGATTGTTATCAGAATTCGTCAACATGTTTAAATGAAGAATCCGGGCTTCCCTATACTTTAATTTACGGCTGGCAGAGCGACCCGCCACAAACCACTAGAAAGTCGGCACCAGGTGAAGGATATTGGCATATAGTTAAGGTGGAGGCACGGTCACCTAAAAGATGTGACGGGGCTTGTGGAGTCCCCGGTACTTGTTCAAGTGGGGGGGCTACTTGTCCCGACCCAGCATTCCCAACAGTAAAAACCAGTGTTAGTGGTTTTATGGACACAACACGTTGTTATGAACTTGAAAACACTGATGGATTAGTTAAGTTTCGGGTGACGCGTTGGGATGAAGACAGAGATTCGAATTTGATAACATTCCCCGGTGGGATTCCGATTTGGCAATTTCACTTGCCTGAACACCCTGCCCGTGGGAAAGGGACAATTGGAAATACAACAGCAGCGGGTTTGTATACGGCTTGTAAGGATCAGTTTTATCAACCTCCATCAGCAATAAGCATTCCTGCACAGTATAAAGATGTTTTTGGTAGAGCGTTTCTGTTAAGTGAACGAATTGACGGCAGCGACGGTGTTGATCCTTCTATCGGGCGTACCGTAAACATTCCCTGTTGGCAAAAAGCGGTTGATTTGGTTTCACAAGGTGTTATGACCGAGGTTTGTGCACAATATTATTATCATGAAAATGGTCTAGCAAAGGGGATGAGTTTTAAATTTGTCCCTTGTCCGGATAAATTCTAAGAAAAAGAAAATGGTGGCACGAAACACGTGACATGCGACAAGTGTCACTTGTTACGTGTCGCGTGTTACAAGCTTGTGTATATGTTTAAGCTAATCAGAAAACATAGAGCCCAATCAACTTTAGAGTACGTAGTTTTGCTTATTTTTGTTATGGGTGCTTTTCTTGTTTTTCAGAAATATATTGTCCGTGGGTTTTCTGGCCGCTGGAAATCCGTCGGGGATTCTTGGGGTAACGGGCGTTTATACGATCCCAAGAAAACAGTGGAATGCGCTAATGATATGTTTAATGATCGCGAAAATGTTTGGTATAACGTGCCTTGTTTTGAAGCCGCATGTGTCGACTCGTGTTTAAAGGTGTATGTTCCGGCAACTTGTACCAGCTGTATTGACAGCTGCCAAGCAGGCTGTAATTAGTTTTTCTTAGGAATTCGTCTACATGAAATTATAATTTAATGTTATAATACCCCCACTATGTTGGTTCTAATTTTCTTCTTAGTTTTTACCACGGCAGGGATGTGTGCCTACATGATCATTCCTGCTGTTACCAACCAAGTCCTCGTTGTCAATGAAAAAAGGCAGCAGCGTTTATCCAACCGCATGGAGCAGGTTATTACCCGTCAGGAAGCAAAAAAAATAAGCCGGTTTCTTATTTTTGCTCCGTTTGGTTTTGGCGCTTTGTTTGCCACTTTTTTCGATCCGCAATTTCGTTTGGCCGGATTTTTCATGGGTTTGGTGGCCGGGTATGTTTTCCCCAGTATTTATATCAAACTTCTTACCGGGCAGACACAGCGTAAATTTCATGATCAATTGGTCGATTCATTGATGATTATGTCGAGTTCCTTTCGCGGCGGATTAAGTTTGGTCCAGGCCATGGAGGCGGTAACCGATGAAATGCCTGACCCGATCCGGCGGGAATTTGAGGTTGTTTTAGGTGAAAATAAAATGGGAGTTTCCCTCGAAGAAGCATTATATCATCTTTATAACCGTATGCCGTCGGCGGCGATGCAGCAGATGATCACGGCGATTTTATTGGCTCGCGAAACTGGGGGAAACTTGCCGGCAATTTTTACCCGTATCGTCGGAAATATTCGGGAAACTAAAAAAATTCAACAGAACCTTGCGACCCTTACTATTCAGGGAAAGATTCAAGGGTTTATTATGGCGCTTTTGCCGGTAGCATTCGCCATGATCGTTTATTCGTCAAACCGCCGGCTTTTTGATAACATGCTTGCTTCTGATTTTGGCCGCGGGTTGCTTATATTTTGTGTGATTTGGGAGATTATCGGGGCGTTTTTGATTATAAAGATAAGTACTTTTAAGGATTTTTAATGAGTCCCTGCCGTTTTGTTTCGTTCTTTGCAAGGAAACAAAACGAAACAGCAGGGACGAATTAACCCCCCAAACGGTTTGTTTTGCCTTTTTATGAAATTGGCAAAACAGTGGGGGCAACGGAGACACAAATGGACTTTTTTCTTTTTATAGCTTTTTTCACCGCCTACTGCTGCGGTTTTGCTTTTGTTGTCGGTTTCATAGGCTTAGAGTGGGAAGAGCGGGCAACGTTAAGTGCGTTTGGCTTAACCGGTGAGGAGTCGGGGAAGAAAAAGAAAGGCGGGCTTTTCGGGGTTTTACGCAAATTCGCGATCATTAACAGGCCTTTATGCCCGGAAGGTTTTCGCCGCGGCATCACCAAACGTTTGATGATGGCCCGTTGGAACATTTCCGTCGAGGAATTTATATTTTTTAAGCAGATTTGTATGTTGGTTATTTTAATAGTTCTTTTCCCGGCTACGCCGCCGGATATGCGCGGATTGTGGCTGATTTTGGGCTTTTCTTTGGGGTACCTGGTCCCGGACTTTATCCTCAACGGAAAAATCAAGAAAGTTAAATATATCATAGTTAAAGAACTTCCCGATGCCATTGATTTATTGGGGCTTTGCGTGAACGCGGGCTTGGACTTTATGTTGGCGCTGAAATGGGTTGTGGAAAAATCCCAGCCCTCAGTTATGGTCGATGAATTAAATACCGTTTTGCAGGAAATTAATGTTGGGAAAACTAGGCGCGATGCCATCCGTGATTTGGCCGGGCGCTACGAGCTGCCGGATTTGTCGACTTTTTCGCGTACGTTGATTCAAGCCGACAAGATGGGGACGTCGGTCACCGAAGCATTAAATATTCTTTCCGAAGATATGCGCCTGGCTCGTTACCGTCGAGGGGAACAGCTGGCATTAAAAGCGCCTTTAAAAATGCTTATTCCTCTGTTGGTTTTTATTTTTCCTGTCGTTTTTGTCCTGGTCGCCGGTCCTGTCATGATCGATTTCATCCAGAATAATCCTTTTAAGTCGCTCGGTGGCGGTTAAGGAAACTAATCTTAAATGGCTTTTGATAACGCCGTCAGTAGCATTGAATCAATCACTGCCACTATTGAAAATGACAGCGACACTTTTCATTGGTTTAGTTATGTTATTTGCCAGCCAGCTGTAATTTCCCGTTTGTCGGCACAAGCCGACATCAAGATTGCCTATCAATTATTTAAAAAAACAATGCTTCAGCAAAGATTAACAGCAGTAACTTTGCTGATTTTTTTGTTGGTTATTGTTTGTTTGCAAAAATATAAATATTTTTGGTTGGCTTTCTTGTTTATCTATCCGCTAATTAAGCTAAATCAGGCCAAGAAAGGCTGCGTTGTTGAAATTAGCCGGAGGCTGCTTTTGGAGGATTTTGCGGAATCGGTTTTGTGTCAAAAAACGCTTTACCAGATCGCTGAGGAATACAGCCGTCGGCTGGAGATCCCTTCTTTGGTAGACAGTATTTATTTTAGGGATAGATTCCTGCGCCGGAGCATTTTGGTGGGCTTGGTGGGGGGAGTTTTGATTTTTACATTTAGCCCGTTGCAGGCTCTTTTAATTGTGGGAGGAAGTTTTTTTATTGTATGTGTTTTTCTTAATTCACACTTATTTTATCGTTTTATATAGAATAATAATAATCAAAGAAATAAAACCAAGCAATTTATAACCAAGCTTGTTGGTTGTGAGCAAAAAAATAAGCGATATTAGAGGGAAGAACAAGAAGGATATTAATTTATTATTAAGATGGGGATGTTTGATTACCAAATCAAGGGCAGCATATTTTTTCCAGTTGAGGTTGATAATACGCTGGGCCTTTAGCATGTCGTAGTACAGCTTTGATCCTGGGATGGGTGTTAGTACGGAGATGGACATCATGTTAGGATTTAAACGAAAAGCAAACCACCATAAACGGAGTAAATGTAAGATATCATCGGAATCAAAACCGAAAATGAAATTTCCTTTAACCTTAATCCCCGCTTTTTTAATGGTTTGAGTATAGTTGATATACCGTTCTGCCATCGCAAATTTCCCTTTTTGTTTTTTTTCCACCGAATCACCGGAGATTTCATAACCAAAAACAAGCATTTCGCAGCCCCCCCTCTTTGCTAGTTGGAGAGTTTTTTCGTTTTTGGCAATATCAATAGTAGAAAACGATTGCCATTTTATATCTAATGGTTTCAACGCAGTAAAAAGTTCAACGGCATAAGACGGATCATTATAAATATTATTGTCCAGGAAAGCGATTTGAGAGTATTTCTTTTTAACCTTATTAATCAGTTCCACTACTTCATTAACCGGTTTTTTGCGCACCCGCCCATTATTGAGAGCAGGGATAGTACAGAATGAGCAATGAAATTTACAGCCCCTGGAGGTTTCGATAAATTCTTTAATGATCTGCGGTTTTGAGGTCATAAGTTCATTATGGACAGCAGCGTAATACTCTGTCATAGCCCCGCCGGCATAAGTTTTTTTCAAACAGCCATTTTCATAATCATTGATTATGTTTTTCCAAACTCCCTCTGCTTCGCCGATAACTACGCTGTCACAAAATTCCAGGGCTTCGTCTGGGAGGTAAGTAACATGGGGGCCTCCCATAACGACTTTGGAACCGCGTTTTTTAAACTCTTTAGCAATTTTGTATGCTTCGGAAGCGTTCGATGTATAGCAGGTTATAGCAACCAGTCGGTTTTTTTTACAATAATGATCACGCCAAACAATGCGATTGAATTCACGGAATTTATAATTTGGGGGAGTAAGGGCTTTTAAAACTACAAAGAATGGTGGGTAAGCTCTATAAAACAAATTTATGACAAGCCCATTAATAATTCCTCCAGCAAGTGGATTAATGAGAAAGATCTCTTTGGGCGCATTAAATTTTTCTTGAATTTCCGGGTACGGTTTAAGGGCAAGTAATACCAAATACACAAATGTTAGAAAATGAAAGTATGCGGATACGAAACGCAAGATGTTGCTTAAATGAAAAGATTCTGTTTCTATGAACAGGGGAAGGTAATAAACAGTAACATCAGCAAGGTAGAGCGTCAAAATAACTTTGCTTTCTGGCCAACTTATATTCAAAGGCCTGGGGGGGACAGGAGAATTTTTGATGTATTTCTGATAAATGGCATGTTTAGCAAAAAAGAAAAAAATAATTATGTTTAAATGGGCGGTAATGGTAGAGGCGCTTAACGTCGCAGCCAAAGGAATAAAGATGTGCAGGCAAAAATGTATTAAGATAGGAATTAGCGATAAAAGAAAAAATGCACCAGTAAATTGCCTAATGTTTGGGAAAAAATTGTGTAATACCGGGAACATCTCCTGCCCGCTGGAAATTTCAACCAGTGTTCCCAGCAGCCCTCCATAAAGCATAATTTTAATTAATATTAAACTTAGCAATACTAGAGGCCCAAGGCCTTCTGTCGTAACGATATCATAGAGAAGGCTGAGGGAATAGGCAATGACAACAAAGGACAGGTTTGCGTGAAGAATGGCAAAGGCCCTGCGCAGTTGAGACGGCTCTTTGTTCATAGTAATAGTATACAATAAATAAATTTTTTTATCGGTTGTTTATTCAAATTATTAACAAATTTAATGGTTTTGAATCAAAGGTGTCGACAAATTCTATTTGATTTTAATTCACTTTATGTATATGTTATTTTGTTCTGAGAGATTTTTAGAAAGCCCAATTTCAAAGGTAAAAGAGAAGCTAAAAAGTGGCTGCCTTGACCTGGTTTAATAGTCTGATTGATTGTGGGGTTATCAGGGTCTTTCGAAAAACACGGTTAAGGTTGGGGGGTGTTAAGTGTGTTTGCATAGTTGTTTAAAAAAAATCTTAAAAATATAGCCATGAAACATAAAGTTGCTCTGTTTGGTTATATGTTTTAAGGATATTCAATGGCTTTTGTGTTAAAGTTAATGTCCAATCTATATTAATTAATGTCCAATCTAGTTATTATGTATGTAATTAATTGGATTTTAAGGGGAAAAATTTGATCAAAAAATTAAAAATAGTAGCTTAAAGTTGATATAGGATCTGGTATTTTGTCGTCGAGAAAGATATTAGTAGAAATTTTATTGTAAAAAATAAAAAATATTTTACAAATTATCACAACATGTTGGTAATAAGCATTTTATATTAAATATAAATCTTGTCTGCACCTTGCCATCATGTATCTTCGTGTTATACTCTCTACATCCCTAGCTAGCAAGGGATAACCCTGATGTGCAATAAGGGTTTAAAAGAAGGATTTGGTACCTGATCATGAATAAAGCCACGGAAATCAGGAAGCAAATTCAGTCATCTAAAAGCAAATTTAAGGGATTGCTCTATCAGATAGGGGCAATCCTTTTTTTATTTGTTTATCACATCTTTGGTGCAATGCCTGTCTTACAATTAAAGCCAATTAAAATACGTACATAACAAGGAATCATTTTTTACCCAAAAAAGGGTATAGTATTAGTATTTTTCAGTTTATTAATAGACATGAATGAAAACCCTGACAACCAGCCTGTCCCGGAAGATAAGCCTAGTGAAGAGAATTTAGAACCGCTAGGCCAAGACGCTTCTCAAGAACCTGAAAGCATACAAAGCCTTCCGGAACAGGATCAGCCTTTGTCTGGACAGGAAAATCAAGAGTTGCCGATCTTGAAATTTGAATCTCTATCAAATAATGTCCAATCTGAACCGTCAATAGGCGACGTTATGACTGGGGCGGATATCCAGCCAACTGAAGAAGTGGCTGAATTTTTGGACAAATGGGAAGCGCGGGAAGATGATTTAGATCAGCCGTTTAGAAGCCGTTTTAAAACCTGGATTCGAGCCGTAGCGTTGTTGGTAGTTATTACTTTTCTCCCAGATCAGGCTAGCTGGGCTTTTAACTATGATCCTCGCGTTATTTGGAAAGATAAATTTGCCCAACAACGAGGGGTTGTTGAAACAATAAATCCTAACGCTTCTGAAGCAGAAATTGCTTCGGTCCGCGTTGCCGAGAGCATTAATCACCTTCTGACCCAGATTGCCGAAAAAGAGAATCCCCGGATTCAGTTACAATTAAGTAAAGAAGCAAATTCACAAAATGAAACCGTCCCCCTGCAAATAGAATCTCAATTATTTTTTAGTAATAGTAATATCGGTCAAATTACTGCTTGGCTTAAGACTCCCAGTATCCATCCGTTAAACTGCGGCGTTTATGCCTTAAAAGATATTCTTGCCCATAACAACATCCATCCTTCTTTGGAAGAAATTTCGGTCAGCACGTTAGCCGTTGACCTTTTAGGTAACATCGTTAAACCGGGTGAAGAGAAACTCAAAACTTCGCTTTACGCGCTTAACAAAGTAGCCCGTGCTTATAATTTAAATTACCAGCCGGTTAAATTAAATCCAGAAGATGTTCTTAAAATCATGCCGCCGTATATCGCTAATTTCGGTTCAGAGCATTTTGTCACCGTTACCGCTGTTGATGAGCACAACATTTATTACAACGACATTGGTCAATCTTACTCTATGCCGCGCAATCAGTTTGTTTCCAACTTAAGTGGTTTTGTTTTGGCGGAAAATGTTGATCTTTACAAAGATCTTTCTTTGGAAATTGTTCCGGATAACATGCAAGCGTTTGTTTGGGGAAACAGGTGGCGCGACAGTTCCGATGATTTGCCGGGGTTCATGAAAAAAGGTGTAATCGAAAAGATGCTCATTAGTTTTGCCATTCAAGTTGTAATTGCGCTCGCAGGTTATGGGCTTGGTGCGCTTGCTGGAGGGGTTGGAGGTGCAGCCAATGCGGCAGGACAAGCAGGCAGCACAACAGGATCTTTTGCCAACGTTGCGGCAGACGCAGCCGTGGTTGGCAACGCTTTGACATCAGTACAAATTGGGATGATAGGAACGCAAATAGGCGCTAATTCATTTGCGGAGGCGGTAGCAACGGCGTGTGTTGTGAAAGGTAAATGCACGGAACAACAAGCCATGTCCATGGCTAATTCAATTTCTGGCGGAGTTCAGCTTGCCGGCCAGATCATCGGTTATATCGCGATGGCAGTGGCCCTGGCCACAATACTTAATGGAGTATTTGAGGGTTTTAGTCAGGCGGGTGGAGCCGCTGCGAAGGAAGGATTTAGTCAAGCGGTAGTCAAGGGGGTGGAGCCAGGTGTCACACCGGCTGCTACAGAAGTGGCAAAACAAACTACCACTCAAATTCTCTGGAATATGCTGAAGAGTTCTTTGGTCGGACAGATTCTTACGCTAAATTATGGCGCTGTGTGGGATAGTATTAAAACACTTGCAACAGATATGTTGGATGTTGTTTGGGGAACCGTAGAACAACCTGGAGTAGTGAGACAAATTGGGAATGCCTTTATGGATTTCTATTCCAATATTGGAAAGGCTTTTACTGCTTTTGGTGAAGGAGGTCTTAGTGGGTTCAAAGCGGGAATGTCACAGCTTGGGCATGCTTTTGTTACTTTGGCCAAAGATTTAGGCGCGGCAGTGGATCATTTTATTTCCGGGACGCAAAAGGCAATTACAAAATTTATTTTTGGTGACCCGCAAGCGGCAGCGCATGCCGGGACCCAAGCAAAAAAATTGGAACCGGAAGCACAGTATGTAAAGGATGAAGCTTATAAAGGCATGGGAGCAAATTCGCCAGAGAAAGCTGCTGAACTGCGAAGCCAGGCTCAGCAAGCGGGCGCTGGTGAGGCATTTGATAAGCTGGATAGCGTGACCCAAAAACTTAGCGATGCTATGCCTGAGATGCGTGCCAATGCTGAGCAGGCGGTAATAGAAGCACAATTGGATCCTTCGACCATATCAACACCCGGTTCAGCAGCAAATCAAAAATATACAGAAGTTCTTGGTAATGAAATGAAGACCTGGTGGGCTAGCAATAATCCGTTTGATTTAACCGGGGTGCTTACGGAAGGGGTAAAATATTTTGGTAAAGCAGTCGCTATGCAATATGCCCGGCAATACATTAAACAATGGATCACTGAAAAAGTTGCCAAGGAGTTTGGCGCGGATAAAGGCGACATTATTGGTCAGGCGGTCGTCGGATATGTTTCCGGACTTGGCGCTGATTTGGCGTTAGGCATTGGGGCAACCGGGTTGGAACAAGTTGTTGGTTTAACAGGTTTTAATCTTGCGCTCACCGATGCCATTGATCCTCAGGCAAGTGAATTGAAAAAAGAACCCGGAGCGGCCACGGGCGTGGATCGTGTTTTTGGCGTGGCAGCGAGCATCGTTAGTCATAGCAATTTAAAAGATTTTATCGTCAGCACCGTAGTACGGTTGGTTGCCAAAGAAGCTGGGGTTAAAGGCGACACGGCCCTCTCGCAAGTTTTGGGTAATGCCGGCGTGGTGTTGTTTGGCACGAACGGTTATTACGCGCAAGTATCGGCAAAAAAAGAAGAGATTGTTAAAGGGACATTGAATAAAGTAGCTTCGCAATCAGTTAACCCAGAACATCCTGAAGGCAAGGGTTTTTATAAAGACTTTGCAGAAATGAAGGCCATCGATCCCGAAGGGGCTGCGGCATTAGAATCAAAAGTTAGAGGTGAAGTTGACCAAGTTTTGGCAGATGTTGAAAATGTGAAGGTAGTTGATGTTAATGAAAGTTCAGAAGAAAACATAGGGAAAGAAACAAAGGACGAGGTTAAAGAAGAAGTATTTGCCGGAGTGCTTTCTTCGAGCCGTGATCGTCAAGACATGATTGTTCAGCAAATTGTGGATTCACGTTATTTAGAAAAGGGTGCGGAAGATTTCAAAAATATTTTTGCCAAAACATTATTGCTTGTTGGATTTGGTATCGGAATTGATGAGGCGGAAAAAGCGGTAACTAAGGGTGATCGTTCCGGCGCGAATGTTCCTGACCAGGAAACGTTGATGGGATTACGGGCGGCGATGTTTATCGGCGGCGCTTTAATAGAATCAGGATTTGCTGCTTTAACTTATAATCCCAAAGAAGATCTTAAGGCGGAAGCTCGCGCGGCAAAAGATAAGAAAGAAATTACCGCAGAAGACAAAGCGAATAATGTTGGGGACGATGAATATGACAACGTAATGATAAACGGAAATGAACCACCCAGTACCTTACAAGAATTTGGAAGATATTTTAAAGATGAAATGGCGGGAGTTATTCAGAAAATTAATAACCGGCAATTCCCGCATCCGCTTTTGAGTATGGGATTTGTTTATCAGCGCGGGGCCAACGGGAAGTTTCAAGACACCAGTAATTTGAGCCCTGAAGATCGCCTGGGTTTGGGTTTTGTAAATTTTGGTAGTTTCGCTGATGATCAGATGAAAGGAACGGTTTTTACTTCGCAAAGAACGTTGCAGTTAAGTGTTTCGCATGCGCAAATAGAACAAGAAGTCAGGGCAGAAAATGCGGCTCTGCCTGCAGGCCAGAAAATGACGGAGGCGCAGGTTAAAGAAGAAATTCACAAACGTTTTGTTTTTGCTTTCTTAAAGGCTCAGCAAAATGCGTATGACGACGGGCTTAACGGAATTTTTGGTGATGTATCGGAGGTCATGTTAGGCGAATTGATTAGTTACGATAATAATCCCTACATCAACGCGGCGGAATATGCGGCGACAAATTACGGTGTCAGTTTAGGCGCTCTTGGATTGGATAAACGTTATTTAAAATACGCTTCATCGCCGTTAGATAACGGCGGGGAAGGTGTTGTTTTGACACGCGAAGAGTCGCCAGTGGGTTTTTGGGATCAAAATATTTTAACTAGTGGGTACATAGTAGGCCAAAAGGAAAATTCTTTAGGTTTTGTGACTGGGGGATATAAATCCCGGACGATTCATCCTCAAGCGCTTCCTCAATGGCTTCAGGATGAAACGGGCTGGACAGATAAAACTATTAGAATGTCGAATTTGCAAGGCGGCGGAGAAATTGAGTGGGCAGGGGACAAAGCTCCAAAACCAGAAGACACTACTTATACTGAAGGAAAAGGCAATGAAGCGCAGATAAAAAATCGGCTTACATCACATTCGATAGTTACAGGCGGAGTTAATCCTTATGTCCTTTTAGCCTGGGCACAGGAGGGTGATGTTTCTGTTAATGTTTCCCGCGGCGATTTTGGGACAGCACAATCTTTTGATTTAAATATCAGCGTTGCTAACAGCGATAATCAATTCCAATTCGCCCGTGTTGACCGTAACAATGTCACAAGGACATTTTCACAAATTTCAGCGCAGTCGGGAATAAATAGTAATGATAAAGGAGAAAAAACTTTTAGCTCAAACGTTTTTGCACCAAATGGAATTATCACACCTGAAGGAAAACTCGTCGTGACTAATCCCAGCGGCGGTTTTTTCATGAC
This sequence comes from uncultured Planctomycetales bacterium, assembly GCA_964630825.1. Lineage (GTDB taxonomy): Bacteria > Omnitrophota > Gorgyraeia > Zapsychrales > Zapsychraceae > CAZVZR01. Next base: position 61,345 of record CAZVZR010000007.1, read on the forward strand.
CTCCGACATGGACGGAAAAACATTATTATACAAACTACGATCTGATGTCCCAGGAATGACGAAGGATGAAGTGATCCATGTTATAACGTCCGGCGGCACCGTTGTTCATACATCAGAAGGCGATCAACTTATTCCTTTAACCAACCCTAATGGCCCGTTGGCACCGCTTGTTGCCCCGATTCAAGGCCTTCTTGGCCCATTGAGCAAAGCTCCAGCCACGCCTTTTGATGTAGAGTTGGTTGCCCATCCCGAAAATACTTTAGGCTATATCAATGAGCAGGGAAATTTTGTTTCCACGACCGGTAATAATTTCCTGGCGCAACTTTCATTTAGCCGTAGGGATCCTGCTAATGATAAAAGGATTTTTATTCGCGGTGGTCATTCTAAAGCTAACGAGGAAAATTCTTTTGTTACACAAAAAATTGTCGACGGAAATATTGTTATGGATTATAGCAATGCAGCCTATTTTGCCGGAGAATCTTCAGGCCAAACAATTGAACAGATTTTGTTAGGGGGGTTGCAGTCAATGCCCGGGCCAGGCCAGGTACAACCAGGACTGCTATATTTACCAAATGGAGGGAAGGGTGAACATAATCTATTGCTGTCCTTTGGTGCTTATAAAGATAGCGTGGATGGTTCTAGGGGCGGGTTTACGGTGGCATCTAAAATGACGCCGCAAGAAATGTTCGCTCAGCGATTGAATGCCCGCTTGGCGGCGAATGGGCAGGAAACAAAAGTTTCGCCGGAGCAGGCAGCCCAATTATATGACCAGATGAAAGCTTCGACGGAAGGCGCTGCAAAAGGCAACGATTCTTCCAGGGCCAGTGCTACTTTGTTGGCAATGAATTTACCGACACTCGACGGTGTCAGCGATCAAGATGCTTTAGAATCATATAATGAGGTGACTAATCCTAACAGTCAGTTCTATGTGGGAACGGCTCCCAAAAGAATAGATGGCTCGACTGGTCAAACACCGCGCATTGCGTTGGGTTATGATACGGATGCAAAGGTTACCTATGATGAGAAGACCGGTCAGATAACAATAAAAGGCACGCTCAAGGACGGTTCCGAGGCCATTGGTTTTGATCCGGTAACGGGTAAGGCGACGCTGTATCAAACTTTTACCGCAGCAGAAAAAACAATGGAGCCGAGCCAGGTGGTTGAGCTTAATCGCGATCGTGCGTTAGTTGCCGCAAAAGGATTGCAATCACAAATTCCTTTTGTCGACGATCAGGTCATTGCCAACCGAGGAATTTTTATTTTTGATGATGAGGGTCTCAAGAAAACGGGCCTCCCGGGATTTACCCAGATGATGGCTAAACATGGTGGGTTAATTGGTCTTGAAATTGGTGTTAAGAATGAAAATGAAGTAAGCCTGATTCAATCCGGGAGCGAAGGCGATTTGAAATTTTTAGCCACAAGCATTACCGGTCGTAACCCGCAAGGTGAAGAAGGGAAAGACGGCACTCTTGTTGCAACACAGCGCGGGCGTTTTAAAGGTTCGTTTGAAACAGATAATGAAGAAGCGAACAAGGCAGCCGTAGCCACTGGCCAAGCGGTTTTAGTGCCCTTTGAAGATGCAAAATTAAATTTTCTTAGTGGAAGCACTGAACTCAAAGGAAAGCCAACACTACAACTGGTTGATTCAAAAGGTAAAGTTCTTGCAACATATGATGCAAAAGGGTCGGAAGTGGCTTGGGACAAAGATGGTTCATTAACTTTATCCGTCGGAAAAATTACACCAAAAGGTGCGTCGGCGAATGGGCTTAGGGCCTTAGGAGAATCCGGCGGGATAGAAGCTGATTTAAGTGACCGTGCTTTATTTTATTTTCCTGTGCCTGTTCAAGGTGAGGGAGGGAAAAACCCACCAGAACCTCCTGTTATTGTCACTTTGCCTAGTGGAGAGGAAATAGAAGTAACTTTGGCTACAGCGCAAGCGATTAGCCGTGATAATCCAGATGTGCTGCTTACGTTTGTTGTCCCTGAAAGCACTGTCAACGGGGAAGAAGAAAGGGTAACCTTGACCCCACTGGAAGCAAAAGAATGGGGTTATTTGCCGGCAAATGAAGAGACACAGGAGCCGGAAACAAATTATTTGACGGTATTTCATGCTCCGCTTGGCAGTGGAGAAGGGGATGTCCAAGTAACACAAAAAATGGGAGATGGGAAAGAACATAGCGTGCGTTATGTATTAGGCGATTTTAGTGGCGAAGATGCTCGTATGGGTTTCCGCGGCCGGCCAGGCCTTTCTTCCGACGTTGCCGCCGGGCCTGCCATGGATTCAATGAGAGTTACCGGGGGGGCCAGCAAAGAAGATCCATTAATTATAAGGTCTTATAATAGTGAATTTGGTGGCGAATCAGAGGAACAAAAAGCAAGTTTGGCTATGGGGGGTACACAATCATATAGTTTAGGAGTATACGATGGAGAAATAAGAATTGATCATAAAGGGAACATGAGTGTAGCGAATGGTAGAGGTGTCGAACATTTAGTTATGAATACGTATAAGTACCAGGATTTATTTAATACCGATAAAACCAATACAGGATTTTTTGCTAACAATGTTCTTATGTATTTAACTAGCACTAAAATATTGCACGATCATTCTATAAAC
>CAZVZR010000008.1:0-62413 GCA_964630825.1 uncultured Planctomycetales bacterium
GTTTTGTATCCGCCCTTATGCCTGAGTTCGGCAAAACTGCGGATGTTGTTTTTTAATTTCTCAACGCTCCCGTAACGTATCTGAACGCCATAGACATCTTGCGTAAAGCCGCCTAATTGAATTTTAATTAAATCCAACCCGGCGTCCAAAATTTCTTTTCCTATCCGGTCATTAAGCGCCAGCCCGTTACTGGAAATCATCGTCGCTACTTTGCGGTCAGAAGCATATTTGATAACTTTCGGCAGGTCGTGATACAGCAAAGGCTCGCCATTGGTATACAAAACAGCGATTAAAATATCGTCTTTAACCTGCTCAATGGCATCTAATGCCATATCCAAAGGCATCTTCCCTTTGGGAATGTTCCCGTCGCCTTTAGCATTGATATCGTAAATTCTTCCGTTGGCATCGCGGCAAAATAAACAACTCGTATTACATTCGTTACCCAGCTCAAGGCTCAGGATAAAAGGAAATGCGGCGGAATGTTTTGACTGCCACAAACTTTTAGCCGAACAAAGAAAAACGTTCCACAATTTACGAAATGATATCTTGCCTTTAAAAAGAATGGTGAAAAAAAGATTGGCTTGCAGTGTGCTGTAGCGGTTACGCATTGAAACCTAACGCAGTTGGGTAAAGTTTATGGTGTCTTTGTTTTTTACAAATACGGGCTTAACATCCTCAATAGAAAATCCATAGGTGGATTCAATAATGTAATTGGGCCTTTGCTTACTTTGCTCATGTATGGAGTTTAAATAAAGCCCGATGATGCCCAAACAAAAAAGTTGTACCCCGCCGAAAAATAAAACCGCTATCATAATTGCGGTCCACCCGGGGATTGCCCTGCCTGAAATTTTCTCAGTTAAAACATGCCCGATAAAAATAAAATCGAAAAATATCGCCAACGTGCCGAAAATAATTGAAATCCTTAACGGGGCTGAAGAAAAAGAAATCAAAGCCGAGTTAAAAAAATTACCAATAACATCAAAACTAAAAACAGGAAATTTCGTTTTGCCGTCATACCGGCGTTCCCGGTGATAAGAAACAAACTCTTGCTTAAAACCTATCCAGCAAACAAGCCCGCGCATAAACGGCTGGTTTTCCTTAAGCTCGATTAAATGTTCAACCGCGCGGCGGGAAAGCAATTTAAAATCACCCGCCTCTATGGGCAGCTTAATTGATGTAAACTTATTAAGAATAATATATCCGACCTTGGTAATTAATAATTTAATCGTGGGTTCGCCTTTACGGGACTGCCGAACGGTATGCACAACGTCCGCTTCTTTACCTCTCCATGTTTCCAACAACGTCGGGATCAATTCCGGCGGGTCCTGCAAATCCGCATCCATATAAATCACCACATCACCTGAAGCATGCTGCAACCCCGCCATCACACAGGGAGAAACGCCAAACCGCCGGGACATATTCAAAATACGGATGTCCCGATGGCCTTTGGCCTGATCCAAAAGAACTTCCAAAGAACTGTCCGTCGAAGCATCGTTGATAAAAATAAGTTCGTAGTTGAGGATTTTCTTATTGTTCTGCTCTTGATCGAGGGTTTCGCGAACCCTTCTAATCAATTCAGGGAAGACTCTTTCCTCATTGCGGAAAGAGAATATAACGGAAACTCTCGGCGGATTGCTTAACTGGTAAGACATGGTAATCATGGTAACATTTTACATAATCGGTTTCAATCAAAAACACCGTTAAACATAGGCGATTTTTTCATCTTGAAACAAGACAGATTTGTTCCATTCTTCCTTTATTTAAAAATAAATTTATACTACAATTGAACCATGTCCCGAACGACACTGAAACAAAAATTTATCCTGGGGGCTTTCACCGTTTTTATCTCCCTGGCCATCCTTGAGTTCACCTTACGCATTGCCGGCATGGTTGCCCTCTCTATTCAAAACCAGCAAAACAAAAAAGCTTTTAATAACCATGATTCTTACCGTATCCTCTGTGTCGGTGAATCGACGACATATTTAGGCGGCCTGCATTCATACCCAAACGAACTGCAGAAAATATTAAACAGCGCCAACTTAAATAAAAATTTAGTGGTCATCAACAAAGCCCTTCCCGGAATAGGGTCGCAATACATCACGGACAACATCGCGCAATGGGTCCATGAGTATCAACCGGATATTGTCGTTGCCATGATGGGTATCAATGACCACAACAGATTAATTCCTCTCGACCAGGAAACTGCCACACAAAATTTTTCTTTCTGGAAAAAAATGCGGGTTTACAAATTGTTCCGTTGGCTAGCATTAAACATTACCCACAGGCGACAAGAAATTGATACCGCTAATAAACCAGATGTTGCCACGCCCTCGGTAAACGATGTTTCTTCACCGCCATCGGCCGATTTACATCCTGCCCTGCCCTCCGAACCCGAAAAAGTGCAGGAAAAAATAAAAACAGCTCCCGAAAATTATCAGAAATTATACCTGGCAGGACTGCTGTTGGAAGGTAGCCATGAGTATGACAAGGCCGAGCAAATTTTCCGTATATTGATCGGCCTGAATTATGACGATTCGCTCACCAGAAAATTGCAGGAAAAATTGGGCAACGCGCTTATCGCCCAAGAAAAATATCAAGATTTAACAAGTGTCTTAAAAATTCTTCTTGGCAACCCGCATGACCCGATTGCCACCCAGTGGATTTATGGCCTTTGCAAAAAAAAGAAAGGATTGAACGAAATTATTCCCATGCTCGATGGGATGCTGGCACAAAACCCCAAAGAACCGGCACTGCACGAATTGTTGGGGGGTTGTTACGCAGAACTTGCCGATAATAAAAATGCCGCCGCCCATTTTCAACGCGCCAGGGACTTAAGAATAAATAATTTCAATCCAACTACGAGGGCAAATTACCATAAAATCGCTAAAATCCTGCACGAAAATAACGTAAAGGCGGTATTTGTCCAATATCCTCTGCGCGAAATTGAGACGCTCAAAGAAATATTTACACCCGAAGAACAAGACCAAATCCTGTTTGTTGACAATGAAAAATCTTTTCAAGAAGGAGTACAAAAAGAAGGGTACGAAGCGTACTTCATTGATCGTTTTGCCGGAAATTTTGGCCATGGGACGCCTAAAGGAAACGCCCTCATCGCCCAAAACATTGCCAATGCTATTTTAGGAAAATATTTTTAACTACTTTTAGTATCTCTGGTCATTAATTTTTGAATATTACGTCCCGTATTCTCAATATCTTTTCCCAAGCCTTTGACGGTTTCGCATCCCACAAAAATCATTAAAAGAAAACACAACCCAACAACAGATAATGTTATACGCATTAATTCCTCCTTTAGGTTTATGAGAACCCTCTTTCCAAAAGTTTCCTTTCGATGGCCTCGATCAATTCATCCATGTCAACGGGCTTGGCGATAACAAAATGCCCGCCAATAACACTCCCTTGGTCATTGGTATCTTCTTTGGTCGCCACCGCCGTCAGAAAAATGATCGGAATATTCTTTGTTTTGGCATTCGACTCCAATTGTTTTAAAACATCCCCTCCGTCCATCTCGGGCATAACAAAATCTAAAACAATCAAGTCCGGATGAAAAGCAAAGACTGTCGCGACAACCTTGGTTGAATTCGATTCGGTCTGAACCTCATACTTTCCTGTTTCTTCCAAGTTGAGTTTGAGGATCCGGCACAATTTTATTTCATCATCTACAATTAGTATTTTTTTCTTATCCATAATTCCCCTTGGGTTAAACTTTCATCAAAATTGTTGTCCGCACGCCGCCTTCCTTGCGGTTTTCAACGTCAACTCTGCCTTTATGCAGTTCAACGATATTACGGATGATCGGCAATCCCAGCCCCGTCCCGCCTTTACCAATCTTTGTCGTAAAAAATGGCTCGAAAATATGACTGAGAATGGGTTCCGGTATCCCCGGGCCGGTATCTTCAATTTCTATGAAAAAAACTTCATCATCCACGCTAAAAAATGTTTGCTCTTCTTTATTATCCAAATCCTGTGGTGTAATTCTTTTCACAAATGTTTTCAAAGTTATTGTACCACCACCGGCCATCGCTTGTACAGAATTTAACAAAACGTTCACAAAAACCTGTTCCATTTTATTTTTATCTGCTTTCACTTCGGGAACCTGTTTACTATAAATTTTTACTACTTTAACCTGGTTATGCTCTAACTCATGGCGCAACAATAAAAGGCTTGCATCAATGACGTCATGGATGTTTATCATTTGCAAAGATAAAACGGAAATACTCGAAAAATCCAGCATCCCTTTGATAACGTCGTCGGCACGATGAACCGCATATTTAATATCTTTTAGAATTTCAAGGACTTCCTTGTTTTCTTCGGGGATTTTCTTTGCCACATACGTAATCCCTTGCAAAATGATGGCCAATGGGTTCTTGACTTCATGGGCGACACCGCTGGCCAAACGGCCGATTGTTTTCAATTTTTCCGCCTGATGCAGTTGAAATTGAGTTTCTTTCAATTCCTCGTGGGCGCGTTTTAAATCATCAATACTGCTCTTAAGCTTCTTTTCATTCTCCACCAAGTCTTTATTTAATTTTTCCAGCATCGCTGTCTTTAATTCCAAAAGCGATTGCGCCACCTTGCGGTCACTGACATCCATGAGTAACCCGTCCCAAACAATGTCGCCTTTATCCAATCTTTTAGGGCGCGACGCCACCTGCGCCCAGCGGGTTTCTTTCCCTCGGTAAAAACGGCCTTCCCACCGCCACGGCCTTAACGTCCGCGCTGATTCTAAGACAGACTTATCAAAGCTTTCTCTGTCCTCAGGATGAATTGTGTTAATAAACTTTTGTGCATCCTCCTGTATACTTTCCGGTTCCAGCCCAAACAATTCCCGGCATCCCGGACTAACATAAGGAAAATACATCAAACCGTCTAAAGTCAGAACAAATTGATAAATCATCCCCGGCATATTGGCCGCCAATGTAAAAAATCGCTCATTACTTTCTTTGATAGCCTCCTCGGCTTTCTTGCGGTCACCAATATCCTTAGCAATCCCCACAACCCCTTCCAGCTTGCCGTCTTTATCCGCCATCACCGCCCCCGATAAAAGAACAGGAATGCCTTTCCCGGACTTTGTACGAAAACTCATTTCAAAATCTTGCAATTTGCCTTCTTTAAGCATGTACTTTGTCATTAGCGCGCGGGGGTTCATATTGCCTTCTACGGCAAAAATGCGATCAACAGACCTGCCGATCAAATCCTCCTCGCTGTATCCTAAAATCCTCATTGTTGCCGGATTTACCGTGCGGATAACTCCCTGGGCATCGACGACCACCAACATATCGAGCATGCTTTTAATTATATTGTCCGTGTACTCTTTGGATCTAATCAACTCCCGGTGAGATTTCTTCAAGTCCTCCGACATTCTATTGAAAGAATCCGCCAATAAACCAATTTCATCAGAGCCGCTGACAGATACTTTATAGCCAAGGTCACCTTCGGCAATCCGGTTGGTCCCTTCAACCAAACGCTGAACAGGAACAATCCCGATACCAGCGAGCATAATAGTTCCCAATGCCGCCCCCAAAAGAATAAAAGTCGTAATCAATATGGCCATATGCTGGCTTTTTTTCTCTAACTGCATCGCGCCATTTAAGGATAACCCAACGCGCACGACACCGATTTTTTCTTTTCCGACCGTAACAGGAGTAGCAATGTCATAATATTTTTCTTTGGATATTCCGAAATACTGTGTTTTTAATTCATTTATTGCTAAAGCCTCCCTGCTGATTTTCTGAAATTCCAAAGACTGCGCCAATCTATCTATACCAGACCCTTTTTTAATTAAGATTGCTCCCTGCAGATCCTGCACAAAAGCATAGGCGACATCCGGTTGCTCGATAACATTATCGAGAACGACATTTAAAGCTTCTTTGTTATCGGCCTTAATCCATGCCCCGGCATTGACGCCTAAATTAGCCGCTAACGTAACGCCTCTTTGTACCAATGCCCGGTGAATCACATACGTCTCATAGTTGATAAAAAAAGAACTTAATATAACGGCAACGAAAATAACCAGAACAATGCTCGCGATGGTAAATTTAGCCCGTAATCCGAATTTGATTTCCATGATTATCCTAAGAACTCCGAGTCCGACTTTTACTAAAAATGAACTTCCACTTTACCCAAGACTTGGGTGCCTATTTCATCGCCTTCTCTAATCTGCTCATGGTCATTATAAAATAAATTATACCCCGCCAACGAAACTTCCATAGCCTCCGTAAGATAATAGCCAACCCATAAATTCCCCAAAACATAAGCGGGAATAGGACCTAACCCGCCGTCGCTATTTTCAGCTCCGCTGACATAGCTGGCTATAAACTTTGTGGTCAACCGATTATCGAGCATCTTAACTTTTAGGCCCAAATTGGTTTTATGTTTGGGGCTAAACAGTTTAAATCCATCACCATCCATATCCTCGTAGGTAACATGGTTAAACGCATAATTACTGAGAATGGTCCAATGTTCATTAAGATCATATTCTCCGCCAAATTCAGTGCCAACCGAGACAGCGCGGCCCCAATTCATATACTGCTCATCTAAACCCAATGGGCCTGTCCCTATCGGAATCGTTGAAATGAGTTTGTCAATTTTTGTGAAGAAGATATTTGCCGCCGGCCGAAGCCTCCCTTGAAGATAATTCCCTTGATAACTAGCTTCATAAGTTGCATACCTCTCGGGATCGAGGTTTCCATTCCCTAAAAATGACGCTGTCGATGATGGTGGAACAAGGACCAAGGGGAGATTCGCATAAAATTCCGTAAATGTCGGATCACGGAAGGCATATCCCATCGAAAGACGGTACATATCCCTTTCATTGGGGATATAGCTTAAGGCCACATTGGCAGAGGGATCGTAACCTGTCCTTAAATAATGATCCGTACGTAATACAGCATCCAAAGTTAGCTGATCACTAATAAGGTATTTTTCCCGGACAAAAAGATCCCATGAATTTTGTTGCTCATGAAAAGAGTCTGCAGCCGTATACAACCGATTAGATTTTGTATAATCATAATGCGTTCCCGCACCGAAAGTGAGGAGATCCTTTTCATCGGCCTGATAATCATACTGTGCTTGCAAATCAAAACTATTGACATCAAGGTCGATCGAAGTTAAACCTGTATTCCAAAGCGCACGATAAAAATTCCAAAAGAACCGCGTTTGAAAATCCCCTTTGTTATAATCTGTCCGCAGATAAAAATCGGTATTATGAATAGGGCCCCTAAAGGCATTCATGTTTGTCAGCGCCTGATTAAAGAAATAATAAAAATCCCCTTGGCTGATACCGCTTTGAAGGGCCACCTTGCTGTCTTCGCCCAACGTATATTCCAAATAGGTATTGCCCTTAATAGTATCCAAAGCATCTTTCCTTTCATCCGTAAACGAATCCGTGGATTTCCCACCGGTTGATACTTTATACCCTAAATTTCCTTTTTTCTCACCGTAAACCAACGCGGTATTGGTTGTCTTTTGACTGCCGACGGTCTGAGAAAAAATTCCGCCATCAACATCTTCGGGTTTCTTTGTAATAATATTGATGACACCCAAACTCGCATTCGCTCCGTACAATGACGCCATCGGCCCTTTGATGATTTCAATATGGTCGATCTCTTCAAATTGAATAGGCAACATCTCCCAAAGAAAAACGCCATGAATCGGTATATACACGCTTCGCCCGTCCACCAAGATGAGCGTCCGGTTTGATCCTAACCCGCCAAAACCTCTCACTGAAACCTCACCTTGCCCGATGGTTGAAGTGACCACATCCACGCCGGCCACCTGGCGCAAGACATCCCACAAATGAATCGAGCCCATCTGCCGGATATCTTCCTGAGTAATGATAGAAACAAAAGCTGGCACTTTTGAAGGTGGTTGTGGCGCCTTAGTTTCTTTAACCGTAAATTTCTCTCTCATCTTATTAAGAGAAGGTGCTTTCTTTTGGGCTGGTTTTGGTGCTGCTGAACTTTTTTCTTGTTGAGTTTCTTGCGGTTTCCCGACCCAAGCCGGAATCTCTTCAGATTGTATTTTTTTAAGCATATTTTCCTGAGACTTTTCTTCCGTTGGAGAAGACGATTTTTCTTGTTCAGGGGCCATCACATTTGCCGGAGTTTGTGTTTCAATAACCTCTTGCGCTGTTTCTTCTTGAGGCTTTGATTCTTTCTTTTTTCCATGTGCCGCTTCTTCCTCTTCCATAATCTGCAAAACATGCGGATCGACATCGAGATATTCCTGCGCAAATACAAAATTACCCTTAAAACATAAAAACCCAAAAAGGCTTACGACAATCACAACTTTACATGCATTTTTCTTGTTATCCATCATTACTGTTTTCTGAATCAAATCCCTTTGGTTTGCGAAAATTCTCTTTGAATAAGCCTTAACGTGTAGCCCATGTTCAATTTTTCCCTGATTTCATTTATTCTCTTAGCCACGTCTTGTCCGTCGTAAAGACGCCGGTTTTTCTTCTTCTGCAAGACCTGGATTAAGCCGATATTCGTATAGTAATTGACCGTCGCTGTGGAAATATCAAAACGCTTGGCCACTTCCTCAACTGTTATAAGGTTTTTGGTCATAAAATCAATATGAAGTTATTAATATCTATTAACAAGTATTAAATAATGATATATACAATATCAATCATTATCTTGATGATATGGCGTTAAATTGCTGCTGTCAATATGATATTAGAAAATTATCTTTAATATGGGCGTTTTATAACAAAAGCGCTGGAGGCTTCGGGTAAGGTGGGACGCATGACAGAATTGATGCGGCTTTCCTTTAAAGCCTTTGAATAAGCTTCGAATAACGCAAAAGAAAGTTTAAATCTTTCTTCGTTAAGGACAAAAAGTTCAATACCATAATCCTTATATTGCCCATCCAGAGGGTTTCCCCCTTTCGCAGCCACGATAAACCCTTGCGACAACGAAATGGCAAAGCTCTGAATCATTTTATTAATGACAAATTCTTTCCCTTTCACTTTCAGCATAAATTGGTAAGCTTCAATAAATTCATGATTATTCCCTTCCGCCAATAACTCATCAATCTTACGAATAACAGCCTCCCTCGCCCGGGCATTATCCTGCTCGATATTGATATTATAAGGAACGATTGATTCAAACCCAGCCGCTTTCAAAGAATTATTGTAAACCTCGTAGGTATCTTCGGGGTCAACTTGCAGATGATCACCGGCCGCGTCAAAAATATAAGCATTTAACCCTGTAGCATCAAACACCGCGAACCCGTCTTGGGCCAGCCTTTTATAAATAAAATGATAAAATTCCCGGCTATAAAGTTTACCGATCATATATTCTGTAGCGTCGGGAAAATCCATATAAATGGCATCATAAAATTTATCGTCATGGCGAATGTAGTGGTACGCATCGCCGATAATCGTGTGCACCCTGGGATTTTTTACTGATCCTTTATTTAAAGAATGCAAAACCGGTTGCTTCTCGGCCAACTCAATCATCTTGGGGTCTAATTCAACATGCGTTATTTCTTCTATCTGTGGATACTTTAATAACTCTCTGATCAATAATCCGTCACCAGCTCCCAGAACCAGGACGTGCCGGGGAATATGCTTAGCCAAAATAATCGGGATATGGGCGAAATATTCATGATAATATTCCTCGATATCGGAGCTAAATTGAAAGCTTCCGTCTAAATAAAGCTCATAGCCTTTGGGGAATTGTGGATCTTTACTGTATTTTTCGCTATACGCTTCTAACAACACTTTTGTCATGGGGCTTGGATAACTTACCCGGCGGACAAGGTCAACTTTCTGATAGGCAGTGCGAAACCTCTCGACATCCGGAAATTCAGCCATAGAACCAAAAACATCGGAAACCTTTTTCGTGTAATCATAGTAATAATACTTTTTAAGAAAATATTGCCCAATTTGTTTCTGGTGGGAGAGCCCGGTAACCAATAAAATAAAAATGATACTCACCCCCATGAAATTCAAGAATGTCCTTTCTTTTTTAAGGATAGCTAAAATTATCAATACGATCGAAAAATTTAATAACGAAACCAGAAAACCAATGGTTAATACCTCGAAATGCGGCAGTAAACATAAAGGGAAAATGATCCCCGCGAACAAAGAACCGAAATAATCGGCTGCTAATACCCGGTTAGTTCTAGCCGCTCCAGGAATAGCAGCACCGATACGTATCAGTAACGGCAATTCCAATCCCGTTAAAAAACCAATAACAACAATGACAATTATTACCCAGGACAAGAAAGCTAACGTCCCGACCGCCTGGAAAATACCTTGTTTAAGGATGGGAAAATACAGGCTGCTGGCCCAGATAAAACTAAAAACAGTATGAACCGCGTAAATGCTTATAACCGAAATGCCTCCCATAATGCTTAAGGCAACTTCCACCCTAAAGAGTGCCCGCCAATTCTCTTCCCCGGGAAACATTTTCCGACAGAAAAATGCCCCGATACCCATCGATAGCAAATAAAAACCAATCGTCAGGCAATACCAAACAACATTATTCGTCGTCAGCATGGATACCGCCTGGGCGATCACAAGCTCATAGAAAAGGCTGCAGCCAGCCAAAACAAAGGTAATGAGATAAACAAATATTGAATTGTCCCGGAACCGCCCTGCCATGTTAACCGTTAAACCCCCGTTTAAATTTCCTTACCCTTATTTTCTTAGCTGATAAAATTTTCTTTAATTCCTTAATCGCCAGTTCGGGATACATCTTGCCGCAGGTAAGCACATCAAAAGCGACAAAACCATCTTCCGGCCAAGTGTGGATAGAAAAATGGGACTCGGCAATCATGATGATACCGCTGACACCCTCGGGTTTAAATTGATAAAAATAAGATTTGAGGATCGTCGCTTTACTTTTTCTTGCCGACGTAATTAAGGCTTTTTTCACGTCTTTAACAAATTTAAGTTTTTGCGGGTTACACCCACCGAGTTCCACCAGATAATGCCCTCCATAATTTTTATTCTTAACCATCTTAAAAACTCCTTTTTAATTTAAATACATCTGCAAAAAATATCCGGTTATCCGATGAGAAAATATTAAACACGCCACTAAAACAATAAATAAAACTACCTGCACGGCATACAGCCGGCTCTTTATTAAACTTCCCTTATGCCCTTCCAGCTGAAACAACAGTAAGCCGCAAAAGGCATTTAAAAATCCAGTGACAAATGCGGAAGGAATCAATCCCAGGACAGGATAAAAAAGAAAGGCAAAAATTATTGTCCCCAGGAAAGCTCCTGCATAATTAACAGCTAATACCGTATCTTCGATGGAAAACTTCTGATTTGAACGCGCTGGTTCATTGATCTTCAAAGTTTCCATTAATAAAGGAATTTCAAAACCGGTCAATGTCCCAATACATACAATCAGAGTATGTGCAAATAAACTAAAAACAAGACGAGAAACGTGGTAGGAATCCAAGCAATACAGATAAACGATGGAAAACCCTCCTAAAAAAACCAATAAAATTTCCACCTTAATCAGCGTTGTTAAAGGATTACGGGCAAACTTTCCTTCTGCCAAAGACGCGCCGATTCCCATAGAAAACATATAAAGGCCGATCGTCACGCTATAACGAAGAATCGTATTTTCTAGAAAAGCGGCTAATGCTTGTGCCAGGATAAGTTCATAAACAATACTGCAAAGAGCCAGAATAAAAGTGACGACAAAAATTTTAAAAACGTTCTTCATCATAGAGATAAGTTCTCCTATTGCCGATAAGCAACAAGTTTTCTTTTTAACATAAGTTTTCCCAGAAAAAGGGATACTGAAATATTAACAAGAATTAAAAAAGGTAGCCACGCCAAAGCCCGGGGAAAGTCCAGCTCATATTTTATCGATACCATATACGTTATGTTATACCCAATGATCGTCGAAATAAGATAAATCCATAAAATTGACTTTCCAAAATGAATAAGAAAAGATTGCTCTAACCATTTATGGATGTCAGGGAATTTCTTTAAAGCAATTGATATCAAGCTGATCATTACCGAGCTAAGACCCATAATTCCGACAACAAACACCGCCGAAGGCTTAAACAATGCTGGGCCCCAAATGTTTTCGATATTAGTCGGTGGAAGAAAATTCCTTGAAAGCATTGAAAAGATGATAAAGAGACCTCCCACCCCCGCCAATTTCTTTAAGGCACTATCTTTTTCCAGGCAGAGGACCTTGCCGACAAGAATTCCCCAGGCAAAAAGCATAAACCAAGGACAAAATGGCCAATAATTTTCTCCTTGAACATCGCCGATAAAAATACTGTAAAAATATGAATCCTGCAGATCCGCAAATGGAAATTTATTAGAAATACTCAAAGTCAATAAACCTAACCCCAGCAAAGCCCCGATTCCCGCCTTTTCAGGTAAAAATTTAATGAAAGGATACGCCACCACCATCGACAAAGCAACAAATTGGAGCACGTCCCAGTCAAAAAGATCATCGACAAAAGAGTCCTTATGCAAGCCCCAGGCTAAATAATTCATCAGAAACCCCAACCCGATCAAAGCCACAACTCGGCCCAAAACTTCGATGAATTTAGATTTTTTTCTCGTCAGTGAAATAAAATAAGTTGCCCCGGCCAGTAAAGGAATTTCTAGCCCCAGGTGCCCAAGAATACTATGGCAAAAATTAAATACCAGGGAATACGCTTCCGGATAAACCAGCTCTCCGCTGTCATTTTTTATAAAAATCCAAACAGTGTGATGCAGAAAAAAAAGATAGATCATCCCTATACCTTTTAATAAATCAATGCTTAAGTATCGTTTAGAACTATTCAAAATACTGCCCTCCGTGGCGGATGTCGATGATACGGATAACGGGGTTACTGAAGGCAAAAGTTTTATATGCCGGGCGGATTTCGCGGTAAGGAAATTCAAAAAGGTCGCGGTAAGTTTTGGCAGTATCATAAACAACCTTGTCCTGATTCTTAAGGTGTTCTCCGTAGAGATAACGGCCGTATTGAAAACTGCTAGCCACAAGGTATTCAAAACCTTGCGCCTGCCATTGGGCCACATCCACATCCGTCAATTTGCCAACGATCTCAAAGGGATAAACATAACTTTCAAACATAACTTTTGCCTTCGCATTGGCTATCCATTCCTGCGCCTGTAACCGTGTGTCTTTTGTAAGGAAATAGTCAAGCATTACCGAATCATACAATGGTACAAAAATAAAAATTAGGGTTACTAACACGCCGATGAGCCGAGCCATCCCGGATTTAAAATATTCATCTAAAAATTCCAGAAAACGACAGGAAAAATAGATTAGGACGGGGACAACCGGAATAATATACCGCATATGATCCGGAAAAGCCTTTGCAGAAACAACCTCGACAGTAAAATAGTACAGGGCAACGTAACAAACTAAAACCCTGTCCGGCCAAAGAAACTTCTTTCTTTTGGCAAGTACCACGATTATTCCCAAGCAGCTTAAAATCAATACCAGCCATGTCATCCCCGGCCCTAAACTGTGGATAAAATAAAAAGTGAAGTAACTCTCCAGGGGGGTTATCTTTAATGTGTGTCCGCCTTTGACAATATATTGCCACTGGTACTCCATCCCACCGGTAGTGAATTTCCAATCTGAAAAGATGGCATAGTTCACACAAAGGAAAATCACCACGGCTAAGAAAAATGCGCAGGCAAAATTCATATAATAACGCTTCTTATTTTCGATGGCTTTCAACAATGGGGCCAAAAGATAAAGCAAGATAAACAGTAATCCCTTATATTGCGCCGAAAACATTAGCCCCATCGCCAACCCAAACCAAAGTGTATTATGCCAATTTTGCACATGGAGATATTTAATAAACCGGTAAAGGCAAAACATCGAAAAACATAAAAAAATGATGTCTTCCTTTAGGTAATGGGCGTGGATAACCAAAATCGGGGACACAGCGACCGCTAACGCCGTCAATAAAGCCCACTTACGGCTTAAAATTTCTCTTGCCAGTAAATAGGTAAATAAAACCATGATCATTCCCCATACGCCCGAAAGCGTCCGCCCCAAAAACAAAATAGCTTTAGGATCGGTTAGCTGTAGAAATTTATTAACCAAACGCGCAGCCTGAATCATGAGAATAGGGTGATGAAAATCCGGCTTAAAGTGGGAAATGAATTTAAGTTTGATAAACTCATCGGGATGAAATCCGGGTGGGAAATTATTATTCCAGATATTGAGGAATAAAGACAGGAACAGGATGCCTGACAATACCAACCACTCTGGGAATCGGCCCTTTAAATTCATATTGCTCGATAATGTGCCTTTGAAAGAATCTTGGGAATTGGTTTATTTTAAGCGATAGGAAGTTAATTGACAAGGAATCAATGCTGGATTTTATCGCTTGGAAGGGGCCACAAATACCTGTGGGCCTTGTGCCTCCAAAATCTGTAAAAGGCGATTAGCC
Source organism: uncultured Planctomycetales bacterium (assembly GCA_964630825.1). Classification (GTDB taxonomy): domain Bacteria; phylum Omnitrophota; class Gorgyraeia; order Zapsychrales; family Zapsychraceae; genus CAZVZR01. The sequence goes on from CAZVZR010000008.1 coordinate 14,425, forward strand.
GGGCCGTTGGGAATATTCACGCCGCTCTCCCATTTTTGAACTGTGCTTAACTTGGTATTAAGAAGGCAGGCTAAAACAGCTTGGCTGATATGCAACTTTTTGCGGATCCGGCGGATATCCCGCGCTTTGTAGGGTTGGGGAGATCCGTATTTTAACTTGTTAAATTTTTCTAACGTGACACTGATATCCTTAACCTTGGCTATGTCCAATAAGCTTTCCTCCACCATTTCGAGAATGCTAGACTCTCTTTGTTTAATCATAAATAATCTCCTTAAGTCGTTCATTGTTAATCATAGTTTCAATATCAAAATCGGTAAAGTTATCATATTCTTGAGCTAGCATATTAAGAGCTTTTATGTCTTTGTAATTTAAATCCTCTTTGGCATTTTTGTTAAATACTTCGCAAAAGATTATGTATTTCTCCCTCTTCCAAAAGAAAATAACCCTAAAACCTCCGCTTTTGCCATGCCCTTCTGCAGCGGATCTGATCTTGTAGAGATGCTGCCCTAAAGAAATGCCTCGTTCTAAGTAAATATCTTTAATCGTTTCATGAACACCCGTATATGAAAAATCACAAAATTTCATAGAGCGCTGAAAGAACCTGTTTAAAAAATAACGCATCCCACTGTCCTTTTATAGTATAGCATCAGATGCTACAGACTAACAAAATATTTATAATAAAAGGGACAGCCTTTCTACTGGAAAGAACTGTCCCTTCTATTTACTGCTTACTTATTTTGCTTTTTTGCGGTGCCGGATTCTTCAAGCTGCTTTTTCCAGAGAAGATAATCCCTGGCCGGTTCAAAGCCTTTGGCTTGAGCTTCCTCGAGGGTCATTTCCTTGACCCCTTCCCGATTTTTAATAAAACGGGATTCGGCATGGTGGTATTTCTTGCCACTTTTGGTGATATAAACAGACTCGGCAAATACATAACCGGCCACCATCGTCGACAGGGCTACCCCCATGAGCATAGTCAATAGTGCTTTTCTCATGTGTACTTCCTCCTTTCTCATCATCTTTGCGGGGGAAACCGAGCCTTAGGCAGGAGAAATAATTAACGGAAGGATAACATGTATTTGATTATTTGTCAAGTATATTGATTTATAATCAATATCTATTTTATTGCAAAATTTAATTCCTGAACCTTCTTTGCATCCTGAGTCGCCAACGCCTCATTACCCAATTTGCGATAAAGTTGATACCGGTTATAATACGCGGCAGGATTTTGGGGATCCAGGGCAATTGCCCGGTTTAAAGCTGCCAACGCCAGAGCATATTTGTTACCGATCGCGTAATGAGCGCCGCGGCTGACAAGGCCGTTAACAAACTGTGGGTTTACCGTAAGCGCCTCATTGAAATCCGCGAGTGCTTTATCATACTCCCCCTTCATCCCATAAACTGCTCCGCGGTTGTTGAGGACTAAAAAATTCTGCGGGCTCATTGCCAACGCTTTATTAAAATCCTCAATCGCCAAATCGTACTTCTTGGAAATTTCATATAAATAACCTCTGTTTAAATACGCCAAAAAGAAAGTCGGATTGAGTGAAATTGCTTTGGTAAAATCGGCTTCGGCTAAATCAGGCGACCCCAATTTCGTGTAAGCACGGCCTCGGTTGTTATAGGCCATAAATTCTTTTGGATTAATACTTACCGCGCGGTTAGTATCGGCCAGGGCCAAATCAAATTGCCCTTTATCCATAAATGCATCCGCCCGGTTGGCCAGGGCATACGCATTGTCCGGATAATGTTTAACAACATCCGACCACAACGTTATGCTGTTTTGCCAAACATCGCACTGCTTAAATGTTTTAACGGCAAGCATGCTGACTACGATCACCGGCGCAAATAACAATATCTTCTTTTTTTGAATAATCAGTTCAACCATTTTTCCAAATAAAAGGCAAAAACCCAAACTGGGCAAATACATAAAACGGTCGGCGACAATATTAGTATCTTGCGCGTCAAAACGAAGCAGAAAAAATATAGAGCAAAAGAAAAACAGCATGGCAAACACAAAAAACCGATTCTTCCGCAAACAAAACAACAAAATAACAAACACCAGCAAAACAACGGCTGAAAATAAATACGCCCCATTTGCCAAGGTTACTGGATGCGGAGCTTCATAAAGCGGTACGACATTAAACGGGGCTAAAAACTTAATAACATAGAACGCGAAAGTCCATATCCACGTCAGCTCTCCCTCCATCGAACCGTTTCCCGGAACGCGCGCATACAAAGAATACGTCCGCCAGGCAATTGGAATGATAAATAAGGCGTAAGGAATTTTGTCCAGAAAGTATTTTCTGTCCCACCGGCGCCCGGCTAAATAATCACAGACAAACAATACCAATGGCAGACTCAAAGCCATGGCCTTTGACAAAATACTCAGTAACCCAAACAAAAGTGATAATAAATAATTTCGTTTCTTCGCCGAGCCGTTGAGATACGCCCAATAATAATTTACCGACAGCATATAAAAAAAAGCGTACAACACATCTTTTCGCTCGGTTATCCAGGCGACTGACTCGACGTGCATAGGGTGAATGCCGAATAAGGCCGCTGCCGCCGCTGCGGCCAATAAAGGCAATCCTATCTGTAACGCAAACCAGTAAATTAAAATAACGACACCTAAATGCAGTAAAAGGTTGTCGAGATGATAAACAAACGGCTTTAACCCAAAAAGATGGTTCTCCAACGCAAACGATAAAGTTGTTAAAGGAATGTAAGTGTTGTGGACGGTTTCACGAAAGTGTTGAATGAGGTTTTGCGGCGTTAAAGTTAAAACTGTAGGATTGTGCCGTAAATGCGATTCATCGTCCCAGTTGACAAAATCATTGTCCAAGGAAGAAAAGAAACTAAAGAAAACAATTAAAATGATTGCTAGTGCTGAACCAATTGTTTGGTTTCTAAAAATTCTCTCTTCCATTACGGAACCTGTGTATTCTTTTGCCCTGACAAAGCGCTTTGAAGCATTTGAATATACCCCGCGTCAACGGGATAGCCCAGCGCCTGCGCCTTTAAACTCTCGCCCCAGGCCTGCTCGACTTGTCCAAGAGAAAAATAAACCCGTGAACGGTTAAAATACGCCATCGCGTATTTTGGGTCGAGGGCAATGGCCCTGTTAAAATCCAAAAGCGCCAAATCATAACGCTTCTGATAAAAATAAGTCGTGCCACGGTTATGGTACGCCAAAACATAACCAGGATTTAATGACAGTGTTTTATTAAAATCCATTATCGCCATCTCGTACTGCCCCACAAAACCGTAAACCGTACCACGGTTGTAATAGCTGTCCGTGTCCGACGGGTTAAGGACAATCGCTCGGTCAAAATCCTTAAGCGCCAAGTCGTAACGACCTAAAGCGCTCAACAAGTTTCCTCTTTTGGAATAAGTGATTGCAAGGTTCGGATTTAAAACAATTGCCTTTGTGTAGTCGGAAAAAGCCAAGTTGTATTTCTTAAGCTGATTGTAAACATCCCCGCGGTTGATATAAACAATGGGAAAACCGGAGTTAATCTCAATACTCTTTGAAAAGTCGGCCAGCGCTAAATCCCAATTCTTCTCTTTTAAATACATCGTGCCCCGGTTATTGTAAGACAAATGATTACCTACAGAATTCTTAATCGCGTGGTCCCACAAGGTCAGGCCATTTTTCCAAACTTTGCATTGCTTGAAAGTCGTCACGGCCATGATTACGCTAATTAAACTCACGACGACTAACGCGCCGTAACGTAAAACCACGTTCTTAACTTCTTTTCTTTCTAATAACTGATTCGCTGCATATCCCGCGAGCATACAAAACCCCAACACAGGCAAATACGCATAACGGTCGGCAACGACAATCCAGTTAAGCTCAAAATACGTGTTCGTCCGCAAAAGAAAGAAAATGCTCAGGAAATAATATGAATAGGCGAACATTAGCCAACGGCGAATTTGTGATTTCCAAGAAACAAAAAATAAAATCACCATTAAGGCAACGCACGCTACTGCGCCAAGATACGCCGGCTGCGCAAGATTTACCGGATCAGGCAGAACGTACAACGGAATGAGCGGGTGCGGCCAAATAAATTTCAAAATATAGAAGGTAAACGTCCAGAGATAAATTAAAACCGCCCTGGCAATGTGCGCGTCAGCGGAAGAAACAAAAGAATGTGTTTTGTAAGTGATGGCAGCGAGAGGAACAATGTAAATGAAGAACGGAATTTTCTCAGCAATTGAGCGAGCAGAAAATTTCCGTTTTTTGAGCCAATCGCATAAAAATAAAATCAAAGGTAGGCTTAAAGCCATCGCCTTTGCCAGCATGCTTGTTAATCCCAAAAGGATGGTTAAAACATAAAACCGTTTCTTCCCTGTGTCCACGTAACGCAAATAACTGTTTAAGGCCAACAGGTAAAAAAAGGCGTACAAAACATCCTTACGCGCCGTCACCCACGCCACCGCCTCGACGTGAATCGGATGAATACCAAAAATGAGTGTGGCTAACGTAGCAGCGGCTGGTGACAGCCCGCACTGCCCGCAAAATAAATAAACCAGCGCCACAACGGCCAAATGGAGCAACACATTGTCCAAATGAAAAATAAAAGGTTTAAAGCCGAAAAAATGGTGTTCGATGGCAAAAGACAGCGAGGTCAGCGGGTGGTAAGTATTATTAACCGTCTCAGTAAAAATTTTCTGCAGGCTGGTGAAATTGATCTGCCGGATGGAAGGGTATTCTAAAACGTGCGCTGGGTCATCCCAATTGGTAAACTCATTCTTAAGCGCGGAGGAATACGACAGCGCGGTGATTACCAGAATAGCTAATAAAGGAAGAAACTTTTTCATTCGTATCTCTAAGTAGGTTAAGCCAGATGATCACAAGAGCGAGTTCCGCAGCCCCCGCAATACCTAAGAAATATTTTTAGAGAATGCGGGGTGCGAGGACTGTTTGAGCGAATGATCATCTGGCTTAACCTAAAAGTCAGGCAGCGGGTGCAGGCAGGACCCACTGCTGCCTCCAACAACTACTTAAATAAAAACATCTGATCCTGCTTTTTGTATTTCTTTTTGCCCGGGCTGAGCTCGTAGCTTTTCAAATCTTCTTCAATGTCCTTTAAAAACGGCGACGGTGTTTGTTGACAGGTTTTTCCGTAAAGCATTCGCTTTTGGGCGTGAAGTAAATACAGCCTGTGTTTGGCGCGGGTCATTCCGACGTAAAACAGACGCCTTTCTTCCTCGCTGTCAGAAACAAGGTTTTCAAAATTAAGCGGCAGCAGATTGTCCTCACAGCCGACAATAAAAACAACCGCGAATTCCAGGCCTTTTGCGGCGTGTAGAGTCATTAACGAAACTTTTTCTGCAACAAAAGAAACATCTTCTTCCCGTAGCGGGCAAACACCGTCAAAATCAGTTTTGCCGGTGACGTAGTAGGGAATCCCGCTGCGGTCAAACGCCTCGGTGAGCGCCCGCGCCTGGGCCTTGAGCCGGTACAACACGGCAACGTCGCCGAAAGTTACTTCCCCCGCTTCCTGACGCGTGACACGGCCGGAATCCTGGGAAAACATTGACGTCCCGCCGACTAGCTTCTCGATTTGGTGGACGGCGAATTCGGCCTCGGCTTTCTCGGTGGCGGATTCGTGGATGATGAGCCTTCCTTCCGTGTAAATGTTGGCAACCAATTCCGGGACGGGCGAGGCACTTCCTTTCGCAATCACTTGCGTTGACGCGGAAATTAAATTTTTCGTTGAGCGGTAATTGTCGCAGAGAGATAAAATTTGCGCACCGGGAAAATCCTGCCCAAAACTTTCAAAGAAGCGAACGTCCGAGCCGCGAAAGCCGTAAATCGCCTGATTGGGGTCACCGATTGCGGTAATCTGCCCGCTCTCGCCGACTAAAGCCTTCAACAACGCGTGCTGAACGGGATTAATGTCCTGGTACTCGTCAACAAAAACAAACGGGTAAATTCTCTGAACATCCTTCGCCACCGCCAGATTTCTTTTGAACAAAAGCAATGTTTCCAGCAAAAGGTCGTCGTAGTCGAGCAAACCTTCCTGCCGAAGGAAACGGTCGTAGCGCTCGACGAGCTCAGGCTTGGCGGACGTGTACTCTGCCGCTTTCCAGCGCGAAATCTCGTCGAGAAAAAGGTTCACTTCCTTTTTTACCTTCTCCAGCCAGAGTTTGTGAGCCTGACGAGCTACCAGCTCGCGGGAGGCGACCTGCCAATCCCGCGGCAACTGCGCTTCTTCTGAAAATTTTCTGAGAACGTCCGCGCAAAAGCTGTGAAACGTCCCCACAAAATTTTTTTCACCCGAGGGCACCAGCAATCCGAGGCGAGCACGCAATTCTTCCGCCGCTTTGTTGGTGAAGGTAATCGCCAGTACTTTTTCTTTGCCTTCTAACTTTTCAATTGTTTTGGCAATCCGGTGGGTGAGCGTGTGGGTCTTCCCTGTCCCGGGGCCGGCGACAATCAGCAAGTGCCGCCCGGAAAAATTTACCGCTTCAGTTTGTGAAGGATTGAGTTTACTCAACAATTCCTCGGTAGGTTTAAAACAGTGTCAATTGTTCCTGCGCCAGAAGGGATTCGCGCTCGTCGATGGAAAATATTTTGACCTTGCCGTACTCACCGTCGTAGCCGGCGGCAATCTGTACCTCACCTTTGCGGACACGTTCAATTGCCTCCGCGACCAGGCTGCCGGCAACTTTTTTGATTTGCGTAAGCGGCGCGTCCTGCAAAATGTAAAATTCGTTGCCCAACTTTACCAAACATTCCCTGAACACCGCCTCAACAGCCTTGCTAGTGGCACCGACGCCTTTGGTGGCAGCAATTACTTCAGGTAAAGGGATCGCGCTGAAATATTTCCGCGCACGCGGGGATTTTCTGCCTTCGGGGTGGTCAGCCAATTCTTCCACGCGGGCCATTACGCCAACCGTCACCGGCTTTTTGCAAACCGGGCACAGGCCTTTATTTTTAATCGTCTCTTTCGGGTGCAATCTCGTTTTGCACGCGCGGTGCCCGTCGTAATGGTACTTCCCTTCTTCCGGAAAAAATTCAATCGTGCCGACTAAACCTTTATCTTTTTTATCCGCAAGAGCCCGGTAAAGCGCCGGGTAAGAAAGCTCCGTGTCAAAAATCGTTGCCTCACGGCCCAACTTCGGCGGCGAATGCGCGTCGCCAAAAGAAACCAACACGTACGGGTCCAATTGGCTCAGCCGCCAATTCATCAACGGATCTGAAGAAAGCCCGGTCTCGACGGCAAAAATGTGCTTGGTCAAGTCGCCGAAACAATCTTCCATCCGGTCAAAGCCGCCCTTGCTGCCCAACGCCGAAAACCAAGGTGTCCAAATGTGCGCGGGAATCAAAAAACTTAAAGGATCAGACTCCAAAACAATTTCCAAAAGGTTCCGTGAATCCAATCCCAAAATCGGCCGGCCGTCGGATTTGAGATTACCGATTTTATCAAGCCGGTTAATTATTTTCTCAGCGGCGGCAAAGCTCGGCGCGTAAACAACGTTGTGAATCTTCCTGACCTTGTCCATTTTTTTGTAGATATTAGAAATTTCAACGGTGAGCATGAAACGGACATCGGCCTTGCACGACGGCGGGACTTCGCCGGCGGTTGTTTGCGCGTACTTGCTTTTAAGCTTGAAAAATCCTTCTTCGGCAGGTTCCAACTTTTCTTGTAATTCTTTAAACCAACCCGGGTGGGTAAAATCCGCCGTGCCGACGAGCTGAATGCCTTTGAGCTGCGCCCACAATTGCAGGTGCTCTAAATCAAGGTCTTTACTTGTCGCTCGGGAAAAATGGGAATGAAGGTGTAAGTCGGCGTAATATTTCATTTCTGATGTGAAAGTTGGGCTTGAACCGTCTGCATCTGCTCCGTTAGGGTACGCACTTGCTCCTCGAGAGTTTTGATCCGCTCTTCATGATCTTCTTTTAATTTATCTAAAGTATTGGTTAAATGAGCCGTGTCATCCTTTATTTTTCTCACATCTTTACTGAGCTCACTAACTTGATTGTTTAATGATGAAATTTTACTTTCCGTGCTGGCCTCAAAAGATTCGAAATCACTCTTTAAGCCCTTAACCTCACCTTTGACCGCCTGCAAATCTTCTTCAAAGGCAAAGGCGCTCCAGCGGCCACTGTTACCGGAAGAATGATGCCCGCAGAAATGCAGCAAGCCCGCATCATCATCAACGTAAAGATTCCCGAGGTCGCAGTTACCGTCAAGCTCATCCCTGGGCTGCAACTTCAAGCGGTCATAAACGCCAACCGGCGACGGGTAATACGTTGAAAGGGACACCTGCGCGGCGTAAACATTGTTTAAGAATACCAAACTTAGGATTACCGATAAAAAATAAACCCGCATGCTTTTCATTCTTTAAATTCTACCAAACAATAGAAGCTGTTGCCCGTTAAAATTACGAAATGATTGGAGAGATAAAGGCGCCCATATCTTTCATGCATTTTCTAATTCGGCCAGGTGCCGGATGCGCTTTAACATGTTCGGGTGGGTACCAAAAATTTCCATCATTCTATCCGCTGAAGTTATGTTGATGCGTTTATTCCTTAAAAGCATCAATTCATCAGAATCGATCGTGCCGCTTTTGTTAATATCCAGCTGGGACAATTCTTTAATTTCATCCAGGGCAACCGAAGGATCGTTTAAAAAGAATGCTTTAAATCCTTCCGCTTCCTTAATAGTATCTTTGTCCATCCGGGCGGAACCATAAACCAGTTTATACAAGGCCGTCGCTAATGCCGCCGGGCGGTTGCCTAATTCCACCGACCCTTTGTCGGCAAAATATTCCCGGATACGCGAGGCATATAAAACCAACAAATTCGTTATAAAATAAAAAATCAACGCCACAAATCCGATGAGCATCGTTTGGTTACGCTCGTTGCGGCGTCCGCCGCCGTACCAGATCAGGTGCCAGGCCAATCGGTACATAAGAATAGGAATAACCGATAACAAAGTGATGGTTACCACATCCCGATTTTTTAAGTGCGTAAGTTCGTGGCCGATCACCGCCCGCAACTCTTCTTTATTAAGCAATTTCAGAATTCCTTCAGTGGCGCAAACACGCCCATCGTGCTGCCCGCGGCCAAACGCAAAGGCATTGGGGATAGTGATGGGAGAAACGCAAATCCGTGGCATCGGAAGGCCGGCCAACCTTGCTTGTTCTTCCACCATCGCATAAAGATCCGGGTATTCATTTCTCTCGACATACCGCACACGCATCGACCACTCCACCATCTTGGGCCCCATCATGTATTGAAAAAACATCATGCCCAACGATAGAATAAGATAAAAATAGAAATTCCCGATTCCCATCGCCGTTCCGACCATCACCACCACGGCATAAACGATGGAAAATAAAACAGCAATCAGTAAACTCATACGCATATTCAATGAAAACATATTTAATCCTTCTGTGAAGCCTGTAGTTAGTAGTTTGATGTTTGATGTTTGTCCGATGCTCAACAAACAACCAACTACAAACTACCAACTACATCTTTGTCTGCTTTATTATTTCGCCGCTGCCGTAATGACGCCACAAGCAATACGCCCGCCGGCATTTCCCGTCGGCTGGCCAAAATTATCTTCTTGTTCATGCAGGATAACACTTCGGCCGACGACAGCATTGTCACCGGAGATACTTAAACCGGGCATGTCCAACGTCAAAGACCCATTTCCTTTTTCATCGATCATAATATTGCCCATATCACCGCAATGGGCTTGGGTAATCCCATCAGTCGGCAAAAAACCGTGCTTAGTGCCATGAGGATCATAATGCCCGCCGGCGCCTTTGCCTTTATCGTCACAGCTACCTTTTTCATGAATGTGTATCCCGTGTTTCCCCGGATTCGGGACGCCCGAAAAAAGCGCCGTCATTTTTACGCCTTTATCTTCTTGTTCAAACTTAACAATGCCCTTAATGGGAGAACCGGAATCTGTTGGTGCCATTGTCGCCATGGCGGTTGATGTGGATTTCCCTCCCTTAGCAGCAGTTTCTTCCATCATTTTTTCCATGTTATTGATGCTCTCTGTCTTTTCTGCATTTCCTACACTTCCTTTTTCTTTCATGTCTTCCATATTATCCATGTTGTCATTCTTTCCCATACTATCCATTTTATCCATGGTTTCCGTATTCCCCGGCTTTTCCATGTTATTCATCATCATGGCATCCTCCGCTACCGGCATCGCATTTTTTCCCTCCATAGCCTCTGGGGATTTAGCCAAAGCTGCCCCACTGATAAAGACCACCGTTGTTACTAAAATAAGTGAAATTTCTAACCTTTTCATTCTTCCCTCCTTGTTTTGTTTTAAATTTTACATTTTATCCTAACAAAACCTTTTGTTTTGTCAATACGTTCGTCTCTGCCATGGTCAGCATGGTAGTTTATTTTTTAAATTTTATTTAAGTGAATGCAAAACATTCGCAATATGGCGGGCGACAAATTCATTGCCTTTGACTGATAAATGCGGGCTTTGATATTGCATGTTGTAGAAGCTAAGAAATTCCCGTGAATTATTTTTCTGTAATCCTATTAATTCAGGCAAAAGATTGATAGTGGTAACCCTGTCTGGCGCGTACTTTTGAATATGGGATAAAAGCAGGCTGATAAAATGATTATGCATTTCATTAACATTATACCCGGCTTGGGCAAGAACTATGACTTTGGTGTTTTTTCCTGCCGCATCCACTATTCTTTGTAACAGCCGCTCGACAATTTCATAGCTGTCGCTCCTGTCTCCCTCGACATAGCGGATATCATACATTGTATCTTTCCACCAATACTGTGGAAATATTCTGTCCATCACCAAATGAACCAAATGGCTGTAACCAAATATTTGGCGGAACCAGTCCAGCTTAACATCTTCCTTAAAATGAATCGGGACATTCTTTAATACCAATTGCCCATTTTCAAGATCAAAATAAGGTTTTGGCACTCCATGGCGGACATTTTCATTAATCCGGTCAAGGCTCTCAAAAATAAAACTGACCACAATAATATCGGGGTTGTATTTTGGTGAAAGTTTTTCGCCGCGTAAAACAATCTGATCAATGCCGTAACTCGAAACTCCGGCATTGAGAACTTTATCGCCAGTCTCTTTCTCTAAAACTGCCGGCCAGGTCTGGCTATCCGTCACCTCGTCGCCGAAAGCATAAGAATCCCCCAAAACCAAAACAAGCCTTTTCCCTTGGCCATTACCGTTTGTATTGCCGTTAGAACGAATTCCGTCATCAAGAATATGAACAACCGTCCCCCATTTTTCCACCGCCGCGTGCGGCCTCGGAACCCAGCCCAGATAAGCATCGTACGCATAAAGCCCTTTGTAGTGATACCGCACAAGGTCGCCGCCTTGTTTAAGAATCATGTTGGAAAATCCCGCATGATAATCCCGCACTACCAGCTCAATGATTAAAAGCACAAATGCCGGGATAAGCAGCATACAAATCCAAAATAGCGAAAAATTATTTCTTTTTTGTTTCATTCCACCTGAAGGCATTATTTTTTTTAAGGAAGGCTAATTCATCAGGCGTGGAAACGCGGTTTAAAGCTATGTTCCGGTAGGGGAACCGCCCGTAACGCTTGACCATATCATGATGGCCTTTGGCAAAACCAAAAGCGTATTTATAATAAGAAACATTTTGCGGATTTATCTTTTGGCAACCGTCGATTAACTCTTGATAATATTTTACCGACAATTCCTGGCATTTGATATCTTCACTGTGCATTAACGGGATATAAAGAAAATGCCGCTCAATGAGCTGCAACTCTTTGTCCTTTCCATCCTCTATAGATTGCAATGCCAGTTTAACAGCCAAATGGTCGTAAGCATAACCTCCTGCTTTATGACGGTACATATTGCGGGCAAACTGGTCAAACATTAAAATTAATGCCAACCGCCCCTTTGCCGAATTCTCCCATTCCCGGTATTCTCCTCGTCCAGCTTTCACAAGATCACCTTCGTATTTCTCTTTAATTATTTGATCAAGCTTGGGATCTTCTTTAAACCATTTATTATACGGCGAGGCATTTTTGTTAATCACCTGGACATCACCCACTCCCTCAAACCAGAAATCGATAATTTCATTTATCTTGCTATGAACAATTTCGGGCATGGATTAGACTGGTTCCAACAGATAATCTGACTTGATATTCTGCAGGCTGTTAAAAATATTTTTAACGATCGTGGGGTTTTCTTTTTCCATTTCTTTGAGCATATTTTTTATCTTCATCCGGTGCGAGGTGTCTTCATTGGCGCACTTTGACTGGCCGCCTATGGATGAAATATCCAATTTGTTGGCTAAGCGGCGCATCATATCTTCACGGACAAGCGCCAGCGGGCGGATGATGACAATCTTGCCTTCAAAAAGTTCCTGCTTGGGCTTCATCGCAGAAATTTCTCCCCGGTAAAATTGATTAAGGATGATCGTCTCGGCAATATCATCCATATGATGGCCGAACGCGATCTTGGTGAACCCCTTTGCATTTGCCAATTGAAATAAAGCCTTGCGGCGGTTGCGCGACCACCAAAAACAATCAATATCCTGATAACGCTCTCCTTTTAATGCATCAACCGTTTCCACCAAATAAGGAAATTGGTGTGCCTGAAGGTACTCAACAAGCGGTTGAGGATGAAAATCCGGCATCTGAAAATCGATGTGGACAGCCGTAAACTCAAAATTGACCGGGGCAATGCTCTGGCGGTGCCGCAGAACATGAAGAAGCGAAATACTGTCTTTGCCGCCGGAAACAGCGACGGCAATCTTATCGCCTTCTTCAATCATGTTGTAATCCATGATAGCTTTACCGGCTAATTTAGATACGGTAATCAACAAGGGCGAGGGTTTATGTCTGGCCGAAATTTCCATTGAGTGAATTCCCTAGTTTTTAAAACTAGGAAAAAACGAAGGGTTTATTTCTTCTACAGGATGGCCATTGAGCAATTCTTTAACTTTGCCCAGAAATTCTTCCGAATTAAAAGGCTTAAGCATAAAGCAACTGACTTCACCATCGTGAAAGAGGTTATTATCATCCGTGCGGGTGGAAAAAAGCAGAATAGGGATTAAACGAAAATCCTTATAATAGCGTATTGTTTTAACAAAGGTAAAGCCGTTAACTCGGGGCATAATGAGGTCGAGGACAATTAAATCCGGGCGTTCATCGTCTAATTTAGCAATACCATCGACGCCATCGAAAGCGGTAACTACATAAAAATCATGGCTTTCCAAGCGGGTTTTAATCAAATCCCTTACATTTTCCTCATCATCAATAACTAATACTCTTTTTCCCATCCCTCACCCCTCTTACTTCTACTCTAAAAGAATACCACGAAAACGTCTTGAAACCCAAAATATCTTCATAGTAATGGTTCAATTATAATGAGGATACAGACGGGAATCAATGAAGAAAAGACAAAATTTAAAGGCAGGAATAATTAATGAACAGCCGTAGACTCAGCTTCCGATTCGGATTCCACTTGTGCCTGATCGTGGAATTGTTTGTCATAGGCCTGTTTTGGCGGTGCCCGCAAATCCCAAACAATGTGAAACCAGGAGAGGGTTTTCAAAATATAATAGGTGACATCAATTTCCCACCAATAAAAGCCCTGGCGTACAGATCCCGCGTATTTATGGTGGTTATTATGCCAGCCTTCGCCCATGATCAACACACCCAGAAGGAAATTATTACGACTGTCATCGTTGGTTTTATAGCGTCTGGTCCCCCAAAGGTGGGTTAGCGAATTGATCGAGAATGTCACATGGTATAACATAACGGTGCTGACAAAAAAGCCCCAAACGATAAACTGGGCCATTGTTGTATGTAATTGTGGCATTTTAATTTCAACCATATATCCGATACCCGCGACAAAAAATAGGTATAAAAGAGCGGCGGCATTATGATGGCGGTCAAGCCATCTTAATTCAGGGTATTTTGCCAGGTCAGGCACTTTGGCAAAAAAGTCTTCCAATTTTTGTTTTGGCCTGGCCATGATCCAGCCGATGTGCGACCACAAAAATGTATCAATAATCGGTGAATGGATATCCGGTTCCTGGTCGGAATGTCGGTGGTGATGGCGATGATTCGCTGACCACCACAACGGCCCCATCTGGGTCGACGAGGCACCGATAAGAGCTAATATAAACTGAAAAAAACGGCTTGTTTGGTAGGTGCGATGAGAAAAATACCGGTGATACCCACCGGTTATCCCAAAAAGGCGGAAAAATACGCCAAAAATACAAATTGCAACCGCTGCCGGAGTAACGCCGGTCCAGAAAGTCAACAAGACCGAAAGGTGCATTAAAATAAACGGAACGCTCCCGATCCAATCAACCTCTTTGATCCAATCCTTAACACGTTTGACTTCCATGACTATATACTACCTCCTTATAAACGTTCTGTGATTTATAGCTATATTATAAGTATAACTTATTTATATCAATTCTAACAGCTTATTTTTCTAAAATTTTCCACTTTCTTCTTTAAAAACAGGACATCCTGCCACGGGAACAGAATCCTCGCCAAAACTTCGCTAAAAAAAGGCACTAAACTTTTTTAGGTCGAAATTTCTCGTCAGCAGAACAAATCCCTTCTTTTGGAATGGAGCTATATTAAACGACTTTCTCGACGATGTCAAGGGATTATTCGAAGCAGCATTACAACTTAATTTTACGCAGCCGCAAGGCATTGCCCACAACGGAAACAGAACTCAGAGACATCGCGGCGCCAGCAATCATTGGGCTTAAAAGAGTACCGGTAAACGGGTACAAAATCCCGGCGGCAATCGGTACGCCCAACATATTATAGATAAAAGCAAAAAAAAGATTTTGCCGGATATTGCGCATAACCGACCGGCTTAAAATCAGTGCCTTAACAATTCCATTTAAATCACCTTTGACCAGTGTTATTCCCGCACTTTCAATAGCCACGTCCGTGCCGGTTCCCATCGCCACCCCGACCTCGGCCTCAGCCAGCGCCGGAGCGTCATTAATCCCATCACCTGCCATCAAAATCAACGCACCTTGAAGTTTAAATTCCTTAACAATTTTCTGTTTATCCTGCGGTTCTAATTCCGCCCGGACATCATCAATATTCAACTCTTTCGCAATGGCTTGTGCTGTCTTTTTATTATCCCCAGTCAACATAATGACTTTACAACCTTTTTTATGCAAAGCTTCGATAGCCTGAGGCGTTGTTTTCTTAATGGGGTCAGCAATGCCCAAAATTCCAATAACCTGTTTTTCAACGGCTACCCAAACAATCGTCTGCGCCTTTTCCTGCAATTCGGCAGATTTATTGCCAAGCCCTTCCGGGAGCTTTCCTGCCACCTCTTCGATAAACTTTTGCTTACCCAGATAAATAAATTTACCATCAAGTTTTCCTTTGACTCCACCACCGGTGACCGATTCAAAATCAGAAATATTATTCAACTGAATATTTTGCTCTTTAGCATAATCAACCACTGCCCGTGCCAAAGGATGCTCGCTGGATTGTTCCAATGATCCGGCTATCATCAATAATTCTTTGTCATTTTTCCCTTGAGCAGGAATAATGGCGATAACTTTCGGCTTTCCTTCCGTCAGCGTTCCTGTTTTGTCGGTTAATATATGGGTAATCTTCTCCGCCTTCTCAATGGCCTCGGCATTTTTGATCAATATCCCCAATTGAGCTCCCCGACCGATACCGACCATAATCGACATCGGCGTCGCCAAGCCAAGGGCGCACGGACAGGCGATAATCAAAACGGCAATAGCGTTGACTAAAGCATAGGCTAAACGCGGTTGAGGTCCCACATTGGCCCAAATGACGAATGTTAATACAGAGATGGTAATAACTGTCGGGACGAAAATCCCGGCAACTTTATCCGCTAAGCCCTGAATCGGCGCGCGGCTGCGTTGAGCTTCCGCAACCATATGGACAATTTGGGATAACAATGTTTCGGCACCGATTTTCTCGGTCTTCATAACAAATGTGCCGGTTTGATTAACGGTCGCGCCGATGACGCGGTCGCCTGTTTTTTTCTCTATCGGGATCGGCTCACCGGAAATCATCGATTCATCGATGGTGCTTTTGCCTTCGATAATTACCCCATCAAGCGGGACTTTCTCTCCCGGACGGACACGGAGCAAATCCCCTTTGTGGATTTCTTCAATCGGAACCTCTTCTTCTTTGCCGTTGATAAGCCGATGCGCGTTCTTCGCGGCTAAGCCTAATAAAGCCTTGATGGCCGCTCCGGTTTGCGCCCGGGCCCTGGCTTCAAGATATTGGCCGAGGATAACCAGCACGGTAATGACCACCGCGGCTTCAAAATAAAGCCCCGGGCGGCCTTCCATTTTCAACGATTCGGGGAATAAATGCGGGAACAAAACACCGGCCGCGCTGTAAAAATATGCAGCACCCACGCCCATGGCAATTAACGTAAACATATTCAGGCTGCGATTGACAATCGACTTCCAGGCTTTCGTAAAAAAGAAACCTCCCGCCCAGAAAATAACCGGCGTCGCTAAAATAAATTGCAGCCACATCGAAGTATCATGCGTTATGACATGTACTCTCAAATCTGGAACCATTTCTTGCAAGGCCAGAAAAACAACGGGAAGGCCGAGGATAAACCCAACCCAAAATTTGCGGCCTAATATTTTAATTTCTTTCTTCTCGGCATTTTCGTCTCCGATGCCGCCTTTAGGTTCTAACGCCATGCCGCATTTGGGACAATCCCCCGGATGATCCTGCTCAATTTCCGGATGCATCGGGCAAGTGTAAATTCCTTTCCCATTGATTTTTCTTTTTACAGGTGGGGCTTTCGGAGATTCCTGTTGCAAGAATTTCTTTTTACAATGCTCGCTGCAGAAATAAAAAACCGAGCCATTATCTTTAACGATAATAGCTCTGCCATCTTCCTTCACATTCATTCCACAAATCGGATCTTTAGCCATATGAATTCCTTCCAAAACTTAAGAAAAGTCGGTCAGTTCTTTAGGAGGCAAGGCAACCCGCAAGGCATTTAGAACCGCAACAACATCAATAATTTCCTGTCCGATAGCACCTGCCACCGGGGATAAATGCCCTCCCGCAGCCAACAACATTCCTAATACCGACAATGCCATGCCGCCCACGGCACTTTGTAAAGCAATGGTACGCATCCTGCGGCTTATATGCATAAGTTCATCGACTTTAGTTAAAGAACTTTCCATAATCACTGCCCCAGCCGCTTCAGCGGTAATGTCGCTATTTTGGCCGAAAGCAATCCCTACCGTTGCCGCCGTAAGCGCAGGAGCATCATTGATCCCGTCACCTAAATAAATCGTCGGTCCCTGAGTGGTTTCCTGACGAACAATCTCAATTTTTTCCTCCGGACTTTTACCTGCATGAGCAATATCAATACCCACTTTATCCGCCAGATACTTCACTTCACTGGCACGGTCACCGGAGACAATCATCACCCGGTTAATTCTATGCTGCGGACTTAAATGGCTAATGAATGATTTCCCTTCGATACGTGGTTCATCGTGAAAACGAAAATGCGCTGCCATTTTATTATCAATGACGAGCACACATTCTAACCCATCCATTTGGGGGATATCTTTAAACCACGACTCCTTGCCTTGTTTAATCAATTTACCGCGACTGGTGATGAGAATTGTATGCCCGTCAACAACGCCACGTAAACCTTCCCCTGCCGCCTCACTAATCTGTCCAACTCCTATAAAACCTGTGCCTGCTTTATTTGCCGCTTCAACAATTGAATGAGCCAAAGGATGTTTGGAATACTGCTCCAAGCTTGCTGCGTATTTCAACACTTGAATTTTATCAAAACCATTAAAGCAATTAACTTCAGTGACTACCGGCCTTCCATATGTCAATGTCCCTGTCTTATCCAAAATAATGGTACGGCAGCGATCGATTTGTTCGAGGATAGTAGGATTTTTAATAATAATCCCCCGACGGGCACTTAAAGAAATGGAACCTATAACAGCAACCGGAATGGCGATCAACAGCGGGCATGGTGTCGCAATAACTAAAACTGATAAAAATCTCGTGGGATTATGACTGAGAAACCAGGCACCAATAGCTAAGGCTAATGCTACCGGTGTGTATACCGCCCCCAACTGATCACCCAGGCGTTGAATATGCGGACGTTTTTCTTCGGCCGCGCGCATGACCTCCATAATTTTGGCATAGCGTGAATCAACTGCGCGTTTTGTCGCCGAGATCGTCAAAGACGCTTCGCCGTTAATAGCACCGGAAAGAACTGTTGATCCAGCCACTTTTGAGATAATAAACGGCTCTCCCGTTAAATACGATTCATCCATTGCGCCGTGGCCTTCAATGACTTGGCCATCAACCGGACAAATCTCATGAGGAAAAATAACCAACTCATCGCCTATATTGATCTGGTCGATCGCAATATCAACAATATCCTTTTCGCGTTTACGATGAGCCGTATTCGGCATGCGCTTGGCTAACGCGGCCAATACCGAGGAAGCTCGGCGTACGGCAAAACTTTCGAGCGCCTCACCTCCGGAAAGCATCAGAACAACCAAAGTTCCTGCAAGATATTCACCTAAACAAACAGAAGTAATGATTGAAATTCCGGCGAGAAGATCGGAACCAAATTGACGTTTGAAAAGCTTGATCAAAAGGCCCCAAACCAATGGGATACCACCCAAGGCCAGTGTAATCAATAATGGCCAATTGGCCAAATCTATAGAAACGCCCAAGAAAAAACGCAAAATCAGATATAACCCAATCCCGATGATGGATAAAAAGGCAATATAAATTTCTTTATCAAATTTAAAAAATGTCATATGCACATCATATTACAGAACAAATAAAGGGCGCAAGATATTCTCCTGCGCCCGTTGCTTCTTAAAAAATTATGGGAACAATTTAAGAACCCTACTATTAAGGTTTCCTTTATTTTTGACCCTCTTGCTTTTCTTGCATCATTTTTTCTTTGGCAACTTCATCATCGGCAATTTTGCTGTATTTTTCAGGATTCTTTTTGAAATCTTTGATGCACATAGGGCAACAGAGATTATAAATTTTGCCATTATACTCGTATTTAACTGGTTTATCACCCATGGCACCTTTTTCACCGGGAGCTGGGACTTTATCGCCGCTCACCGGACAAATTTTATTGCCCACTTCTTTTGGCGCTTGGGCCGTCGCATTAACAGTTGCCGCCGCTGGTGCTACAGCAGGTGCTTCGGCTGATTTTGATTCAACGGATTTTGGTTCAACCTTTCCTTTCCCCTGATCTACTTTTCCCATCGCCAAATTCATGGGCCCTTCTGAGCAGGCGGATTGCGCAGTACATCCTCCGGCGCACTGTTGCTGACAAGATGAAACTTGATTTCCTGCACCGGCTTTCTTCCCGCAGCCACAAGCCATGGCCGTGGATGCAAAAACAGCCGTCAACACACCCAACATACTTAAGATTAATAATTTCTTTTTCATTTTCTCATCTCCTTTTCCTTAAATAGATTGTTTTTTCATTTCAAAATTCCACTTCCAAAGAGCATAAATAGCCGGATAAACCAACAGCTCTAACGCAAAAGAACTGATAAGCCCGCCGACCATGGGCGCGGCAATGCGTTTCATCACATCCGCCCCGGTGCCGTGCGAAAACATAATAGGCAATAAACCTAACATAGCGGCCATTACTGTCATCATCTTCGGCCGCACGCGCCTGACCGCCCCGTGGACAATCGCTTCATTCAAATCCTCGCGGGATTTCATCCGTCCGCGTTTAACGGCATCCCGGTAGGCAATGTCAAGGAATAACAACATCAACACCCCTGTTTCCGCATCGAGGCCCATGAGGGCAATCATCCCCACCCAAACAGCGATGGATAAATTATATTTCAATAACCATAATAACCAAAACGCCCCGATTAAAGAAAATGGTACAGCTAGTAAAACGATACCCGTCTTCACCCATGATTGCGTATTAAAATAAAGTAATAACGCAATAATAAAAAGCGTGAGCGGCACAACGATTTTTAAGCGTTCACGGACACGCAGCATATTCTCATACTGCCCGCTCCAAATCAAACTGTACCCTTCGGTAAGTTTAAGCTGGCTGGTAACTTTTTTCTTGGCTTCTTCGACATACGTCCCGATATCACGGCCAGCCACATCAACGTAAACATAACCGGTAAGCATTCCGTTTTCATTACGGATCATGGCAGGTCCGGTACGGATTACTATATCAGCGATATCACTGATTGGAATTTGCGCCCCGCTCGGAGTTGCCACCAAGACCCGGTTTAATTCATCCACGTTGTCGCGTAATTCACGTGGATACCGGACGCTGACATTATAACGCTCACGGCCTTCAATGGTAGTGGTTATATTTTCACCGCCGATAGCGGATTGAATGGTCATTTGCGCGTCAGCTATGGATAGTCCATAACGGGCAAGCTCATCGCGTTTGAGATCAAAATCCAAAAAGTATCCACCTTGAGTCCTTTCAGCAAAGACACTGCGCGTGCCGGGGACATCTTTCAACATTGCTTCTAACTCCATCCCGATTTTATCAATCTCTTTGAAATCACTCCCGAGCACTTTAATTCCAATTGGCGTACGTATGCCGGTAGAAAGCATATCGATCCGGTTTTTAATCGGCATCGTCCAGGAATTAGTCGTTCCGGGAATCTTTAAAGCCTTGTCCATTTCATCAATTAATTCTTCATGCTTGATCCGATGGCCGTTAACCATGCGCCACTGATTCTCAGGTTTTAATAATACCACCGTTTCCATCATCGAAAACGGCGCCGGATCCGTTGAACTTTCAATCCGCCCCGCCTTACCAAAAACTTTCTCAACCTCGGGAAAGCCCATCAGAATTTTATCCTGGTTCTGTAATAACTTCTGTGCTTCGGCCACCGAAATCCCCGGCATGGTGATAGGCATATACAAAATTTGCCCTTCCCATAAAGGCGGCATAAATTCCGAACCCAATTTTGAGAAAATGGGAACAATGCTGGCCATGAGCAATAAGGCAGCAATAATTGTTGCCTTAGCATGCCGAAGAACAAAACGGCAAGCCGGCTCATACAAACGAAACAGTACCCGGCTGATGGGATGTTTTACCTCAGGATAATAACGGCCGACGAATAAGGCATTAATTGGTTTCATCAGCCACTGCGGTTGCCACTTAAACGGTTCCGTGCGCAAAAACAATAAACGGATCGCCGGATTTAATGTCACCACCAAGATGGCAGCGATCGCCATGGCAAATGTTTTTGACCAGGCCAACGGAGTAAATAAACGCCCCTCCTGATCAACAAGAGTAAAAATAGGTAAAAATGAAACCGCAATCACCAGCAAGGCAAAAAATACCGAAGGCGCTACTTCTTTTATCGCTTTTAAAGCGACCTCACGCGGATTTTCTTTACGCCCGTTTGCCTCCCATTCTTCCAATCGTTTGTACACATTCTCCATCTGCACAATCGCCCCATCAACCAAGATGCCGATGGAGATCGCAATCCCGGCCAAAGACATAATATTGGAAGTCAATTTCATCGCGAACATTGGAATAAAAGCCAATAACACCGCCACTGGAATCGTCATAATCGGAATAACTGCCGATGGGAAATGCCATAAAAATAATAGAATGACCAAACTGACAATAATCATTTCTTCGGTTAGTTGCTCTTTCAAATTACCGATAGCCTTTAAAATAAGGTCGGAACGGTCATAAGTGATATCAATTTTGACGCCCTCGGGCAATGACGATTCGATTTCCTTAAATTTATTTTTTACCGCTTTAATAACCCTTAAAGCGTTTTCCCCTTGGCGCATAACGATTGTGCCGCTCACCACATCGCCTTGTCCGTTTAAATCTAAAACGCCACGACGAATATCACCGCCGATTGCGACATTGGCTACGTCTTTAACCATCACCGGCGTACCATTGGCATCCGCGACTAAAACTATCTTCTCTAAGTCTTCGATTGATTTTGCATATCCATGACCGCGGATCATATACTCGGCTCCGGAAAATTCCACGAGACGCCCGCCGGTCTCCTCATTGCCCTGACGAACGGCTTCGATTACTTTAGTGATTGGAATTTTATAAGCTAATAATTTCCGCGGGTCGACAGTAATTTGGTATTGCTTGACAAAACCGCCCTGAGAAGCGACTTCCGCGACACCGGGCACAGATTGAAGCCAATAACGCAAATGCCAATCCTGAAAACTGCGCAATTGAGCTAAATCATGTTTGCCGCTGGTATCAACTAACGCATATTGTAAAACCCAGCCCAGACCTGTCGCATCCGGCCCTAATTCGGTCTTCACGCCTTCGGGTAACCGGGAAGAAATCTTGCTTAAATATTCCAAGACACGGCTTCTGGCCCAATATAAATCCGTGCCGTCTTTGAAAACAACATAAACATAAGAAAAACCAAAATCGGAAAATCCGCGGATGGCCTTTATTCCCGGAACTCCCAGTAACGAAGAAATAATTGGATACGTAACTTGATCTTCAACTAAATCGGGGCTTCTGTCCCAATGGGAATAAATAATCACTTGGGTGTCGGATAAATCAGGAATCGCATCCAGAGGAATATTTTTTACCGACCAAACAGCTGCCGCAATGGTTACAGCGACCAAAAGTAAAACCAGGAATTTCTGCCGGGCGCAAGCATCAATAATTCTTTCAATCATGGTTACTGCCCTCCCGATGCCAACGATCCCTGCAAACGGCTTTCTGAATCTAAAAGAAAATTACCGGCAGCAACAATAGTCTCGCCTTCTTTTAATCCGGACTTCACCGCCACCATGCCATCACCTTCAAAACCTGTTTGGATATGGCGCGGCTCAAAAATTCCTTCTTGGGTTTGCACAAAGACAATTTTATTTAAACCCGTATCCATAATAGCCTCTCGAGGGATAACTAAAGAGGTATTTAATTCAACGGGCATATCCACATTCACATACATATTTACTTTTAATTCACCTTTATAACTGGGCAACTCAATCCGTACCTGGGTCGTGCGCGTATTAGGGTCGACCATCAAAGCCACATTACGGACTATCCCTTCTGTTGTTTCTCCATAAGTCGGAATTATTATAATGGCTTTTTGCCCGACATCGACAAAACCTAAATCACTCTCAGGGATTTGCGCATAAACCCAGACCGGATGGCCTTCGTGAAAAAATAATAAATCAGGCTGGATCCACGGCTGGCCGTATTTGATCTCGCGTAACTGCGCCAATTGAGTATCGTTTATACCCATATGCTTTAATTCATATTCGGCTTTAATAAATCTCTGCTGCGCTTTAAGTTTTTCATCACTGCGCCAGCGGCCTTGAGGAGCATCTTTCTTATAATATTCCTTCCAGTCGGCTTGATATTCACCTTTAACCGGCCGGCGGGCATTAAATGCGTAATAAACATGCCAGGCATCAATATATTCTAATTGGGCATTGTACAATTCCAAATCATGCGCCACATAACCATAAGCATGAATTGTTTTAACCAGGTCTTTCTTGATAACCGTTGTAGTTTTTATCCCAATCAACTGCTGTTTGTGTGTGTCCAGTGATACAGTTGAATATCCTGGGACGGATTCTTTGATGGATGTTTCCTCAACAGCCTTCTCTTTCTTGACTAATTTCATACCGCAAATCGGGCAATTGCCGGGATGATCACTGGTATAGTGCGGATGCATCGGGCAGTAATAAATATCTTTCTGCGCTTGAACTACGGGCATCCTCTGGTTTCTCTGAAATACAAAATTACCCACGCCAGTGGCAAGCAAGATTAAGAATATAAATAAAATAATTCTTTTAGTTTTCATCGCGACTCCTTATTTTTAAGAATAATACAAAAGCCCTGCTCTCATAGAAACAAAATGGCCTGAAACATTCTTAATACAAAAGAATGTGTCAAAAAATCAACTATGTTTTAGAGATTAAAGGCGAAATACGGAGTGTTGTATATAAAGAGGTACTGCTGAGGCAAGTTTTCCAGGCGGGCCCTGTGAGAAAAAATGACTATTAAGCTTATCTAAAGAAGTTTCCAATGAAGTGTTTAAAGGTATTTGAAGAAGCGCCAGAACGGAAAGCGCAGGGGAATCAAGGTTGACTTTTTCTAGAGTAAGGAATCTGATTTTATGAGGGCAATCATTACAATCTTTGGCCGATGGGGCTGTATGATTCTTCTGGGCCATATGCATATGACAAGATTTCATCGGCATGTCTTTGGCTTCCGAAGGAGAAACTAACCCTAAGCAACAACATAATACTGTGGCGACAAAGAATGTCAGTGTAGCTGTTATTGCTACTGAGCATTTAATTTTACTATGTTTATTTAGCATGTTTTTTCTTGAGTTCCCTCAAGATGCCTTTATAGCACCCTGTCTTTATCCGTTAAGAGTATAATACACCTCCGCTGGGTAGTCAAGACACCATAATAAAGAAAGCCGCTTCGTGTTCAAAGCGGCTTTCTTTATTCGACAAACAACTTGCTTAAACCAATATTACCACTTCTTTTCTGGTGCCGGTGCAGCCTTCATTTTATCATCTTGAGCAGGTGCGGGTTCTGCTTTCATTTTATCATCTTGTTTGGGAGCTTCCTGCGCAGCTTCTGTTTTCTTTAAAGTGCCTTTAAACCAATAATCAACAGGCTCTTGCCCTTCTTTGGTACCCACAGCTGTTCCTTCAACATTATCTCCGTTGATTTTTCCTGCCCAATGCATTTTCCCTTCGGAAGGGCTTGTCGTTGTGGCATCAAAAGTCATACCACCTTCTTCTGTTAAAAGGGTTGTATACGGAGCTGTTCCAAAACCATACTGTTCACAAGCTGTTGATTCAAACTGGCCGTTGGCAAAAACAAAATTATCATCTTTCCCTTTTTCGTCACCTTTTTTACCCATCTGGCCAACAAACGTTTGGCCGTCTAAAACACCCCCCACTGGAGCAACTGCAGGAGCTGGAGCTGTTGGTGCTGCTGCTACTGCTGCTGGTGCTGCTGCATCTTCAGCCAATACAGGTGCCGCTAGTGCAAACAAGCCCACTAAAGCAACAAAAAGCAGGCATAGCATCCCTTTCATGGCCTTTGACATTTTTCCTTGTTTACCTCTGTTCATACATTCTCCTTTCATTAGATGATATAGCTGCAGAAGTCCACATTGGAATTCTTTCTTCCATCAGCATATCTCTTTATTGGTTACTTTAAAGGTTGGACCTGAAGAAGAGATTACTCTAAATAATTTCTTCAATTCTACTCAAAAAATATTAGGTAATCAATAAAAATATTAACTGATTTAAAATGCATTTCTACATAAAAATAGCGCGTTGAATAAATGACATAAACACTTTAACCACATAAATTTAATGTTGATTTAATGTTGTTTTAATCTTTATTTTGATAATTTACTCCCACCTAAAATAAGGAGGTTAAGATGAATAAAAGCACCATTCTTATTTTTCCGTTAATCGTAAGCCTTTTTCTAATTTGCCATACGATTGCTGTTTTTGGGCAGACCAATGCGGAAGATGGTAAGATGACAGAGCCAACTATGGATTATAGTCAATGGGCATTTGATACATCTTTGACATTTTCAAGCGGTGATTTTGGAACAGATACTACCACGAATACATTTTATTGGCCATTAACAATAGCCCGCCTTTTCGATAAAGGGGACGTAGCTTTTACTCTCCCTTTTATTTATCAACAAACTGGCCCTGGGATTGCGGCCTTAGCTGGACGGCCGTTTCAAGTCCGCAATAACACAGCCGGCAGCGAAAATGATACTGGAGGAGTCGGTGACCTTTTATTAAAAGGAAGATACCTGGTTTTTAATGAAACTTCTCAAGCCTTTAATCTTTATACCTATGCCCAAATTAAATTCCCAACAGCTGATGATGCTAAAGGCCTTGGCACTGGAGAATTTGATGAATCCCTTGGGTTAGAGGCCAATAAACCGTTAAACGACCTATGGACTATCTACGGTGACATTGGTTATACCTTTATTGGGGATCCCCCAGCGGTAGATCTTAATAATGAATTCAGTTATCGTGTCGGGGTTGGGTATCAAGTGACAAAAGAGACACAAACTACTTTATCTTATCAGGAAAAAACGGCCCTGCTTGATAACCACGATAATCCTCGAGATATAATTGTAGGATTAAACCATGCAATGAATCAAGATATTACGCTTTATGGGGATCTGGGTTTTGGTTTAAGTAACGGTAGCCCAGATATAAGCGCTACACTAGGGACACGTTATCTATTTTAATAGTTCTAACAAAGGAGGCAGAAAATGAATACCAAAACAGTCGTTTTATTAACCTTTTTCTTCATCGCAGGAGGCGTAGCAACTTATGCCCACGCTGAAGAAAAAGATGAGGCAGTTATTGAAGACCAACAGAAGGATACTGACAAAGCTGCCGAAACAGAAGAAGGTAAGAATGTGGTCGTCACTAGAATAAAAGATAAGTTTAATGTCAGTGATGAAACCATCGAGAAATTACACCAACAAAAAATGGGCTACGGGGAAATCGACACCACTCTCGCGCTCGCCCAAAGAATGGAAGGCGGAATTACCGATGATAACATCAAAAAAATTACAGATCTTCGCACCGGAGATCAGCACCTTGGCTGGGGCCAAATTGCCAAGAAATTCAATGTCACCGTTGGGGACTTAAAAAAATCCGCCAAGGCCATTAAAAATGACAGCGAATCCTCTGCTGAGTCATCATCGGAAGATAGAAAAGAAGGTCCAAGGGTGATGAACCAAAATAAAGATAACGATGACCAAGAACATCAACACACATCATCTTCTCCCAAAAGCGAGACGCAGGTAAGGATGAATCCCGCGAGTGCCGGACATCCGTCGGTTAGCCACGCAAGAGGCCCTCACTAAATAGGAGGGCCGTCTCGTATTACCGTGTTACCGTACTTCCGTTAGCGATGGCACTCTCGCTAACGGGAGTACACAATTTCTCCACACAAATCCCTTTTTTGTATTAAAAACTAACCAAAGTATTCTAAGAATTACCTTAAAAAAATTATGTCCCATTAATTTTAAGCACATCGAACTTATTATTAATCCTAGGGCTCCTTCTTCCTTGTATCAAACCTGAAGAAATGGTTTTCTCCCCTTCAAGAGGATCGAAGGAGTTTTTGCATCTATTGGTTGGGAATTTTAGGGAAGTGGTCGATGCTGGACGTCTTTGTCGTCGCGATAACTATCGTTGTTACTAAAATATCAACCTTTGCAAAAGCAGAACCGCGGATTGGAATTTATTTCTTTGGGGCTTCGATACTACTGGCAATGGCCGTTACCCAACACGTCGAAAAACTCATCGCACCGCAAGAAAAGAATTAATAACTATAGATAAATTTTATAATACTTTTTATCCGCTCTACTCAGCTTTTTTCGCCTTCTTAATTCCATATAACAACGCATCAGCTTTACGTACAAAATCTAACCGATCCATCCCGCCTTGATACAAAGCAGTACTCATACTTACCGTTACGGGCCTTTTTAAATAAAGCGATTCAATATTCTTATCAATCTTCTTAGCGACATTCCTTGCGCTGGCCTCATCCGTTTCGGGAAGAATAATAATAAATTCATCGCCCGCATAACGGCAAACAACGTCGACGTTTCTCACTGACCTGCGCATGGCCATGCTGATTTCCTTTAACAACTGATCGCCCTCCACATGGCCAAAACTGTCATTGTACGATTTAAAATCATCCACATCGATCATAATCAAACTCAAATCCCTTCCATAACGTTTCGCCCTAAAGATTTCATAATCAAGATACTTTGTGAAGTAACGATAATTGTACAAATTCGTTAGCGGGTCTATCATCGACAAGTAATTGAGCTCCCTATAAAGCCTGGCACTTTCCAAAGCCACCGCCACTTGCCGGACAATCATATTAAGAATTTTTAAATCAGACAGTGAAAACTCATTGCTGTCCTGGCTTTTTTTATCAGCCACGTTAATCACACCCAATAAATGATTATCTATTTTAATGGGAACAGACATAAATGATTTACTTTTATAACCGTCGCGGTTAGGACGACAAAAAGGCCCCTGTTGTTCAATATCCTTAACCAAAACCGATTGGCCTGATAGTGCCACCAAGCCGGCGATAGGTTCCCCAAGCTTTATCCTTTTTCCAACAATATTTTTCTTTCCCTTATCAATACCGCGATACCCCCTCAAACTCAATTCCTGAGCATCGGGGTCATAAAACATAATGGAACACCTTCTTGCTTCCAAGACCTCACAGGATTTTTGGACAACAAAATCAACTAATCGATTAACATCCAACAACCGGTGCAATCCCTCTTCGATACCAAGAACCTGTTCAAGTTTAGCTTTTTCTAACGTCAATGAATGCGTCAACTGCCTTAATTGTTGTTGGGTCTTTTTTTGTTTAGTAACATCGCGGGCAATCATCGAAACCCCTATGAGTTGCCCATGCTCCACCTTAATAGGAGATATTGTTAAGGAAACATCTATCAGCTCGCCATTTTTCTTTTGGCAAATCGTTTCAAAATTCTTAATCCTTTTACCTACGCGAAGTTTGTTAAAGATATCAGAAAATTCTCTCTTGCGATCCAGCGGAAAGAGTGTTTCTATTGTCTTCCCGATGACCTCATGCGCCAAATAGCCATACATTCTTTCGGCAGCCCCATTCCAGCTTGTCACAATCCCTTCCAAAGTTTTTCCAATAATAGCATCATCACTGTCATCGACAATGGTGGCCAAATAGGATTCTTTCCCCTGGCTTAATATCCGTTTAATTTCAGGAACAAGCATGCTGTCTAAGGAAGATTTGGCAATATACGCATCCGCCCGGCATCCATACCCCTGCCGACGGCTTTCTTCGTTCTTTTTGGAAGTAAGAATAATAACCGGCAAGTTTAAAGCTTTGTCGTCTTTGACTTGTGTGCACAACTCAAAACCATCCATCCCCGGGAGCACAATATCGGTAATAATTAAATCTGGTTTTTGTTCTTTTATCTTTAAAAGGCCATCTTCAGAACTGGAAGAAACATGAACATCGTAACCATGAGATTGAAGGCGGGACTTTACCAAGACAGAAAAATCTAGATCATCCTCCACAACTAAAATCTTCCTTGTGGATTGAAACATGCCCCCTCCTATTAGTAAAATTCTTATTTGCTAAATGTATTATATCAAAAACCCAGCGAGGTTTTTGAGTATGGAAAAAAACCTCTCCAACTCCCCAAATAACTATAATAATGTAAAAAGGACCGGCCCCGAGGGATGGTAAGGGGCCGGTCAGACAAGGATGCCTAAACTTTTTCCGGACCGCTATCTTTTACTTCAGCAACTTTCTTAATAAAGATAGCAATCTTGGCACCCTCTACTTCGTAATATTCAACCTCAACCTCATCGCCCGCTTTAAAAGCTATGAGGGAAGAGGCTTGTTCGAGTTTTGTGTTAGCATCGATCTTTAGGTCGACTTTTTGATTCACATGAAGCACTAATTGTTGATTGATGATCATGTGATCTGCAAAAACTTCAACCACAGTCCCTTCCACTGAGTGTGTTGTTAAAGCCGCTATCGTGTTATGAGTTATTAACATTAGGCTCATGCCCACGATAATCATCACTAGAACTAGCATGCGTTTCATCTTCACTCTCTCCTTCACTAACTAGCAACGCATTGGACACTTTCTCTAAAAGATGCAATAGCCCTTGTGACTTGTCATAATAATCAAACGCATCAGGAACCATAAATCTTTGCTTCACGACAGGGTACACACTAGCAATAATAACCTTCGCATGAGGGTTATATTCTTTTATTACCTCATACATTACCTGGCCATTAATACCCGGCATGTTAATATCTAAAAGAACCAAATCAATTCCTCCACGTATAAGGATTTCCGTGGCGTCTTCCGCATTGGCGGCCTCAATAATTTTAAACACATGTCTTCCCACAGCTTTAAATAATTTGTCATAGAGATGCCGAATTTTTCCTTCGTCATCAATAACAAGAACTCTTTTCTGCATATCCTTCCCTGTTTAATACCTTTCCTATTTTTATCTTTGTTAAATAAAAGATACCACAATGAAGATTAAGAGAAGATTAAATAAGAATTAAATATGGAGGGTTACCAAACCGGAAGGACAACCGTAAATGTCGCGCCCTGGTCCAGGCGGCTGTCAACCTTGACCTTACCATAATGCACCTTGGCAATAGCATCAACGATACTTAAGCCAAGGCCACTGCCATCTTTAGCAATATCCGTCCTATAAAACCTTTCAAAGATTTTATCGAAATCTTTCTCAGCGATCCCAGGGCCGGTATCACAAACAGCCGTTTCAACAAAACGATCCTTTATCTTAGCCTTTAAATAAATTTCGCCACCCACGGGAGTGAATTTAATCGCATTATCAATCAAGTTAAAAAACAATCTTCGCAAATGAACCTCATCAGCCCTTATAAAACAATCTTCGTTGGGCACTTCAATATTCATAGTGATATTTTTTTTCTTAGCCAAATAGTGGCTTTGTTCATAAATTTCTTTTAAAAAAGGCATAAAATTCATTTTTTCAAAATTAAAAACTTCTGGTTGGTAATCAGCCCTCGTCAACAATAAAAGGTCATCAATAACCTTAAGCATCCTTGCAATCTCCTCCAAATTTGCCCTTAAAGTATTTTGATATTCCTTAACAGTGCGTTTATCCAATAAGGAAACTTCTGTTTCACCTCTTAAAATAGTTAAAGGTGTTTTAAGCTCATGTGCTATATGAGAACTAAATTCCTCAACATGCTGAAAAGATTTCTCAAGGCGTGAAATCATGTCATTAAAAGCAATCGCTAAATTATTAATTTCTTGATAAGAATAGTTGGATTGAACACGGTTTCCCAGATTCTCATACGTGATCCGTTGGGCGGCTGAGGTCACTTGCTCAACAGGGGTTAAAATGCGCAAAACCAACAATTGGCCGATAAAATAAGCTAGAATCATTATTACAGGTATGCTAAGAAAAATAGCCGTGAGCCAATCTTGAAGTAAAACCGCAAGAGGCTTAAGAGAAGTCCCCACTTGGATAAGATAATTTTCCTTTTGGCCTCGATAATTAAAAAGGATATTAACCAACCTAATTTTTGCACCCTGATAGTTAACGGTTCGAAAATCAAATTTGTCCTTTTGGGGAAACCAAACATGACTTAAAAAAAGTTGTGTTAAAGCATAATCCATATTGCTTGACCGAAAAAGAGAACTGCTATGTGGAGAAACAAAATCAATGTAATCTTCACCGATATTCAAACGTTCAATCAAAGCTGACCAGCGCTTATCAAATCCAAGCATCCACCATCGTGTAGTTGTTTTGTTACCCTCAATTACGGCTTTCTTGACAGCATATTTTAAAGACCCTGGTGTCTCTCCGTGCACTTCTAAATAAGCTCGAATAGTATAAGAAATACCATTGGCTTTGAGTTTAAGGTTATTATCTACTTCGGTGTAAAAAGCGCGCATTAAAATAAAATACAAAACACCGCAAAAAACCGTCAAGATGATACCCATCAGAAACGTCAACAAAAGGCTAATTTCAAATTTCAATGAATTTGGTTTTGCAGTCAAGCGCAACTTTCTAAATAAAGATTGGGGAATGATTGAAAAAGTGGGGAGGGTTTTTCGCAGCATCAGATAGGCCGTATGCTATTCACTTTTTAAGACATAACCGCTACCACGAATCGTATGGATAAGTTTTTTCTTAAAACCATCGTCTATTTTACGGCGCAAATAACGAATATGCACGTCAATAACATTGGAAAAACTGTCAAAATGTTCATCCCATACGTGCTCAGAGATCATTGTCCTTGTCACTAACTGATTCGCATGAAGCATAAGATATTCCAAAAGAGAGTATTCTTTTGTCGTTAGTGAAATACTTTTGCCGTTACGCCGAACCTCATGATTAAGGAGGTTGACTTTTAAATCCCCGACACGTAAATCATTGGACTTATTCTGCCTTTGCCGGCGTAAAAGCGCAGAAATCCGTGCCAATAATTCAGCAAAGGCAAAGGGTTTACCCAAGTAATCATCTGCGCCTGCGTTAAGGCCAGCGATTCGGTCAGTAACGGAGCTTTTGGCTGTCAATATGAGAATGGGCGTATCATTCTGCCGGCTTCGCAGATCTTTGCAAATGGCGATGCCATCTTTCTTAGGCAGCATCAAATCCAGTAAAATCAAATCGTAAGGATTGACATCCGCCAAAAAAAGCGCATTCTCTCCATCCTTGGCCACATCAACGGCAAACTTTTTCTCCTTCAGGCCCCGTTGAATAAAACTGGCAATTTTATCTTCATCTTCAACAACAAGTATGCGCATAAAGATCTATTTAAATAAACTGTTTAATTTGCTAATATTTTCTCTATTCTATTGACTAATTTACTGCCATCAAATGGTTTTATGAGATAATTTTCCTCGTGGATTCCTTCTAATTTTAACAAATCTCTCATTTGGTCGTGAGAGGTCAAAATAAGGATAGGAATCATTTTGATTTCCGGATCTATTTTAAGTTCACGAAGAAAACTGTACCCATCGAGGTTAGGCATAACAATATCCAAAACAATTAAATCAGGTTTTGCATCCTTAGCCATAACCAAGCCTTCCACCCCATCTGAAGCAGTAATGACCTCATAATGCTGCATCTCTAAACGATGCTTTTCAAAGTCTCTAAGGTCAGCTTCATCATCAATTATAAGGATTTTCCGTAGCATCATACTCACCCCCTTTAGGGATTCTTCATTTTACTTCCAGAACACACTTTTTTCTATTTCTCTTCTCTCCTTTCTCCTTTGGGAATACTAAAAATAAACTTTGTCCCTTTACCCGGCTGGCTTTCGGCCCGGATTGTTCCATCATGAAGTTCAATCAGTTGCTTACAAATATAAAGCCCCAAACCAGTACCTTTGTGGTTATTTGACTTTTCTGAGTGTCCTTGTTCAAACTTACTAAATAGCTTAGGCAGGTCATCTGAATGAATGCCCACTCCAGTATCCGTAACAGTACACTCAATCGCTTTTCTAGTATCGCTTAAAGCAATTTTTATCCATCCTTCTGAAGTATATTTTAATGCATTGTTTAATAAATTCGTCAGCACCTGGTCTATCCTACTTTTATCTGCATAGACCTCAATAGCCTGTGAGGGCAGAACAACTTGAATGTCTATTTTCTTCAACTTAGCCTCTGGAGTAAAACTTTCAACCACTTGCTCAACTAGTTCAACAAAATTAAATCGTTCTTTTTGCAAAGATAACTTACCTAATTCCAATTTGGTACTATCCAGTAAATCCTCAGTAATACGAATTAATCGATTCACATTAGCTATAGTACGCTCTAAATAATGCTTTTGTTGGTCATTAATGGTTCCTAAAAGACCTTCCGAAACTTGACTAATACCCTCCTTAATGACAGCTAAAGGATTAGACAATTCGTGATTCACATAACTAATAAACTCATCCTTCAGGCGCTCAAGATCCTTGCGCTCAATAGCGTATTCAACGGTTCTCACAAAAAGATCCCCCGTAATTTGGCCCTTAATAAGATAATCCTGGGCGCCATTGCGTAAGGCTTGCTTGCCAATTTCCCCATCTTTTAGCCCTGTTGTAACAACAATAGGAAGTTTAGGGAACTTATTACCTTCCATAAATTTTTTCAATGTATCTAACCCTCCCGCATCAGGTAAAAATAAATCTAGAACAACAACATCAAAAGTCTCCTCTCCGAGAGATTTTAATGCTTCTTGCAACCTGGTAACGTGTTTAATTGTCCAGTGGTATTTTTCTTTCATAAAAAGCATGTCTTCAACTAAATTAGCGTCGGCTTGCTCATCTTCAACCAACAAGATTTTCAATTTCCGTTCTGTATCTTTTGGGGAAGGAGGCAGTGGTGTTTGCAATTTACGGCGGTGCTCGACAAGACGAATGGCTTCAACAAACTCATGAAAATTTACTGATTTTCTGACATATTGATTTAAATTTAAATTATATTTCTTTAGAATTTCTTCAGAAAGATCAGACGTGGTTAATATAATAATAGGGATTTCTTGGAGTTCTTTATCTTTCCTGATTTCCATTAATACTTCAAAACCGTCTTTCCTGGGGATGTTTAAATCCAAAACAATGACATCCGGCACAGAAGAATCTTTATAAGGGCCCTGCCTTTTTAAATATAATAAGGCATCGTCCCCATTATCAATCACATTGAGTCGATTGGCTACTTTCTGTTCATTTAAAACCTCTTCGGTTAAATCGACGTCTTCCATCGAATCCTCAACAAGCAATATATCTAATGGTTTCTTGGTATCCATTATCTTTCTCCGTGATGAACATCTACAGGCAATTGCGTTATATTTAGCCAAAATTTCTCAATTTCTCTGATAACCCTGGAAAATTCTTCGAGTTTTGAAGGTTTACATATATAACAGTTGGTATAATTTTCATAACTGCTCAATATGTCTGCGTAAGACCGCGAAGTGGACAAAATAACAACAGGAATGATTCTCAATTGGGGATCAGATTTAATTTTATGCAATACCTGATGGCCGTCTTTTTTGGGCAAGTTTAAATCTAAAATAATTAAATCCGGAGACGGAGCATCTTTATATTTTTCCTTTTGATATAGAAATTCTAAAGCTTGTTGTCCATCATGCACAATAGAAATACTGAGTGTCAGGAGGCTTTGTTTAAAAGCTTCGCAGATTAATTCGACATCTTCCTCACAATCCTCAACCAAAAGTACTCTAACCGCTGTGGTGGTCATAGACGACCTCCTGTTTAACCTTCGGTAATGAAAAATAAAAAGTACTGCCCTTACCTAGCTCTGATTCAACCCAAATCCGCCCGCCGTTTTTCTCAACTATCTTTTTACATACGGCCAACCCCAAACCTGTCCCGGGATATTCAGTCCTTGTATGAAGGCGCCTGAAAATCTCAAAGATCTGGCCATAAAATTCTGCTTCGATGCCAATACCGTTATCCTCGACAGAGAATACCCACTCCTTGTCCTTCTGTTGAGCACGAATATAAATTTGCGGGTTTTCTCTATTACGATATTTTAATGCATTGCCGATCAGATTCTGAAAAAGCTGCATCATTTCGATTTTATTTGCCTGAATAACAGGAAGGTCATCGCATCTAACCTTAGCTTTGCATTCTTGAATCTTTAATCTAAAACTGGCTAATACATCGTCGCAAATCTGTTTGCAATCAATCTCTTGTTTACTTAAGCTTTGTTGCTCTTTACCAATCCGTGAATAGGCCAAAAGACCGTCGATCATCTCCTGCATACGACTAGTATTATTACGGATATAGTTAAAATATTTTTGAGAGGCATCATCAAATTGTCCTTCATTTTTCTGCAACAGCATTTGAACATAACTTGAAATAATCCTTAAAGGTTCTTGCAGGTCGTGCGAAGCCACAAAAGCAAACCGTTCCAGCTCCTGATTGCTTTCTTGAAGTTTTTTCATATATTGTTTTAGGTTTTGTTCGACTACTTTGCGTTCAGTAATATCACGAACAATCGCTGAGGCACCCACCACATAGCCATGCTGATCGCGAATCGGAGATACTGTTAAAGACACATTGATAATACGGCCGTCTTTAGTTTTTCGTCTTGTTTCATAATCATCGACCTCTTTACCTTCCCGCAACGTTTTTAAAATGTTTTCCATTTCCCTGACTGCATCTTCATCGGGAGCAAGAATGTCGATGGCCCTTCCTAAGACTTCTTGTTCTGTATATCCATAGATTTGCTCTGCACCTTTATTCCAACTGGTGATCATTCCATCCAATGTCTTTCCAATAATCGCATCATGACTTGATTCGACAATAGAGGCTAAATAAGATTTTGTATGCTCTGCTTGTTTCTGCTCGCTAAGATCACGGAGGGAAGCAGTGAAATATTGTTTGCCCTGCACAACAATAGGCGTAACCGAAAGTTCTATAGGAATCTCCTGGCCCCGCCGATTAAGAGCAACCATTTCTATGCGCTTGTTTAAAACTTGGCCCTGCTGTGTTATCCCATACTCCTTTAACCCTTTTTCATGGGCCTGCCGATATTGGGATGGAATTATTATTTTCGATAAGGCCATCCCCATAACCTCTTCTTTCTTCCAACCAAAAATAATTTCTGAAGCCTTATTCCATTCAATAATATATCCTTGGCTGTTAATTGTTATAAAGGCATCCAGGGCGGTATCAACAATTTGTTGATACCGTTTTTCGTTTTCTTCCAGCAAAGATAACTGCCTCTTCTTTTCTGTAACATCTTCACCGGAACTGATGATGCCAATGCAATTTCCTTCATCATCTTTAATAACAGAATTGTGCCAAGCAATTAAACGTTCTATTCCCCGACGTGTTATTATCGGATTTTCATGATATTCGACCAGATCAACTTGCCCAGCCATTAACTTTTGAAAAACTTCCTGCGTGGTAAAAATATACGCCTCAGGCAAGAAATGTAGAAACCAATTTTTCCCAAGAATTTCTTCTTCTTTCTCATAACCAAGAATTCTTACCCCTTTTTTATTGATCAGTGTAACCTCAGCTTTGGCATTAAGCACTATTAACATCACCTCGGCGATGTCTAAATACTGTTGGACTCTGTTTTTCTCTGTTATCAATAGTTTATTGCTTTGCTCAAGATCTGTTTTTGCCTGCTGACGTTCAAACAAAACAGCAAAAAGCATCATGCCGGTAATGGTCATAACATCGACAAAAGTTTGTAATAATAAAAGGGCCTCATGAAACCCCATAGTTACAAATGGCCCATAGCCCTGGATCGTCCCCCAGACCGCCCATGCCGAAGTTAAAAGAAGAACTAATCCCAAAATCCTTTTTTCGGGATGAAACGAAGCCCAAACAATTAAAGGGACAAAAGCAAAGGTAAGTGGATAGTGCGCAGTACTAAAAGGGACCTTACCGCCAAAGACAAGAAAATTAACTATAAAAGTAAATATAAGCAAGGATAACGTTTGAGCGATTTGCCTAGGCGGCCATAAAATAACCCGTTTTTTATACCAGCCAAATACCAAGGGAGAAAAAAGCAGAACACCGGTCACATCTCCTATCCACCAAGTTAGCCAAACGGTTGAATATATTTCCCAAGGGACCTTCCCGGATAAACACAAAACCGTTGGCCCAACTAAAGAACTGGCGAGGCACATAACCAGCGCAACCACAAAAAAATTAAACACATTTTGCAACTTCTCCATTGGATTGCAAGAATTGCAAAAACGGTGAAAAAGATAAACCCCAATCACAGCTTCTAGGGTATTGCCCACACTGATTAAAAAGGAAAACGCAACAATAGAAAAAGGATCCGCAAATTTATTCAACAAGAAAACAATAACATTAGCCGCGAATGCTCCCAGAGCAATGCCCGGCCACAGACGATAGCCAAAAAATAAAATCGTAGCGAAAGCAATCGCCGAGGGAGGCCATACCGGTGAAGCATTGGTATTTTGAAAAGCCAAAAACAAGCTCAACCGGGCTGTTATGCAATAAACAACAGCAACAGCGATGACTTGAAGAATATATTTAAAATTTCGGCTCATGTTTAAATCTTATTTTGTTGTTTCTTCTCCCAAAAGTTTTTTAATTTCGGGCACTAACAGCTCGCTACTATGTGGCTTACGGATATATGCATCCGCTTTACACATAAACCCGAGTTTCTCATCCATTGCTCTGACGCGCGATGTCAGCATAATAACCGGTAAATCATACAACGGGCCGGCTTTGATTTCAGCGCAAACCTCATAACCGGTTTTGTCTTCCATCATGACATCTAAGACAACAAGGTCCGGCTTTTGTGCTTCTATTTTACCTAAGCCCTCTTTGCCGGAATTAGCAACTTCCACATCGTACCCTTCTGATTCCAAACGCAATCTAACTACCATTGTGATGTCTTTATCATCATCGATAAGAAGAATTTTTTTCTTAGTCATTATCATTGTCCTATCCCTCCTGTTCCGTAGTGTTATTTAATTTTATGCCAATAAAAAACCTATACGTGCTGACAAAACAAACGTATAGGTATTAGATAGAGAAATATCCGTGGCCATGCTTCCCCTCCCTCTTTATTAAAACTAAGAAACTGGTCTTCAGTCGTTACTTAAGAATCTCTCCAATCCTTTTAAGTACTATTTCTTTTATATATACATATACCATGAAGCTATCAATTTGAAAACGATTATTATGGCTCAAACCTGCTCTTGTTAACCTCAATAAAAATAAAAACCCCATGACAGGTTTGCCATAGGGTTATGGTAAAAAATTAATTCAATCTTTGCCTTTTAGATTCGGTAACCAGGCTATCCTTTTTCAAGGACCCTATAGCTTTGCCCCCAAATGCTTTCGCGTTTGGGTTCCCGCATTCTAAAAATATTGAGATATGCGGGACGACGCCGGATTACTCCGGGTGTGCCATTATCGTCTATACTGCTTTTCTCTTATTTTAAGTATAAAATATACCTCAAGAATAAACAAATATTTCTTTACTTGCAAATAATCCTCAAAAAACGAATTTTTTAAACCCAAATTTTGCATTGGATACGAGGTGCCGTCTGTACTCCCGATACAAAATGATGCATGCAAAAGGTGCCCCGAACAATCTAAAAGATTGTTCGGGATTTAGTCCCGGGAATCCTATCGGATTCCACGGGAGGTTTAACCCCGATCCCCTGCAATCTGAAAGATTGCGGGGATTTAATCCTGTGAAATGTTTTACATTTCACAGGACAAGCGTGGTCAAATCTCGGCGAGATTTGACCAGTCGGCCCTAAGGGCGGATTTTGCTATTGTAAAATCCAGGTTAGAAATTATGGGGCTAGGCGCGCAATCGCTGCAGTAATAGCTGTCTCTACACGTAGAACTCGCTGGCCAAAATTAACGTTTACGCATCCAGCTGCCTTCAAGAGCGCAATTTCAAACGGTATGAAACCACCTTCTGGCCCTATAACTAGAGTAATCGGAGTTACATTACCACAAGGGGCGGATTTTTCAGCCTCAGGGTCGGCAAGAAGCGCATTCGTCCCCTTTATTAGAGAAGGCAGCTCGTCTTCGACAAAAGGCTTAAACTTCCTCCTGCACAAAACTTCCGGCATAATAGTATCTTTGGCTTGCTCGAGCCCAAGAATAAGTTGATCCTTGATACTTTCTTCTCGAAGGGCAGGACTTTCCCAATAATTTTTCTCGACCCTGTTTGACTGAATCAATATTATTCTTTTTACACCGAGTGCAGTCACATGACTGAGGACTCTTTTAAGGACAATCGGCCGCGGCAAGGCAAGGACAAGGGTAATCGGTACCGGCGAAGGTGGATCTTTATCCAAAATTATTTCCATCTCGACAACCTTATCATCAATTTCAAGAATACTACCCTTCCCAATCTTGCCACCGATCAAAC
The DNA here is from genome assembly GCA_964630825.1 of uncultured Planctomycetales bacterium. GTDB lineage: Bacteria > Omnitrophota > Gorgyraeia > Zapsychrales > Zapsychraceae > CAZVZR01. The sequence continues at coordinate 53,851 of CAZVZR010000008.1, forward strand.
CCACACTAAGTTCATCGCCAACCGCAGGCTTGAGTATCTCGCGAATATGCTTATGCCGCCGGTCTGTAAGACGGACATGATCTTTGGAATTAATAAAATCGTTGTTAGATAAAAGGATCAGGTTCACGATGAGGTACTATATCATATCCCAGTAACAAAATGCCATTATCGAAAATGATAATTTGCACCGAAGTTTTATTTCAAGTATACTTAAAGTCGTCGAACTTACTTGCTCATTCAAATACTGCAAAGTTTCCTGACCACTGACCATTGCTATGGGGGTGATTTGGTTTCGACTTAGGTTGTCAGCGTATAAGTGGCATGCCGGGGATGATGGTCGGCCTCGTTAAAAATCCATCACAATACAAACGCAAAAGAACAGTTAATGTTCTCCGATGCAGAGTTAGCATTTGCTTCTTCGGACGCACCTGCTGAACCTGCATTAGCGTCAGTCCAAGTCTAATAGCACTTGGCCCTCTTATTGAGAATGCCTGCGGCTTTATAAGAGGACATTAGCAGGCTGGTCTCACCGATCGCTTTCGTCGGTGGGATAAGATTAAAGGAAGATAGTCCGGCAACAGTTTGTCTGTTTTGATGCGCTGGATGAAATTTGAAAATAGACTACGCATGTAGAGGCTTATACAACGGAATCTGAGGACCGGGGTTCAATTCCCCGCACCTCCACCATCTTGGAAGACCGGGGTTTCCGCCCAAATAATAATTTGGGCGAGACCTCGCCTTGAACACTACTTTTGCATGACTAAAAAACCCACCATCTTTACCCTCTTCATTATTACAGCGGGGATCCTTGTAGCCGTTCTTTTTGCTAATAAAAAATCTTTTAAATTTTATTCTTCCTCTAACAAAACTAATACTCTCCTCTCCATCGCAGACTATATCGAAGAAGCCACGTGGGTCGATAATAAGCTAAAAATTGTTGTTCTCAATACCGTTAATTGTGGAGTAGCCAAACAAAAGGGAGAAGTTGCGATAACGGGACAACAAATCACATTAAAAATAATTCCAAATAAAGCTAAAGTCTATTATAAATGCGAAGATGTTAAGCGTTCCGTTTTTGAGATTCCCAATCTAAAAAGAAAAGATTACCAAATTACTTTTAAGCATCAAGAAAGCAATGACGATATGCAAATAAGAGCCGATGGATCGGTTTCAGATGCTTGTGATGCGGAACAATCCCTTGAATGTTACGAACGACAAAAAAATTCTTCCCCACCAGCTTCAAATCGAATCAAACAAGCGCACATTATTACTTATAAAACTGAAGAAATACAGAAAATAGCTGCACAATATCCTAAATTTGAAGAATATTTGATTCGCCGAGGAGAAAATGTCGGTAATTTCGAAGGGTTTCGTATTGCTTACAATGAAGAAAAAGGTATTCTCTCGGCTGAAGAGCTAAGCCTGGAAAGTGAACAGCCTTTTGCAACCTGGATTGCCAATGGGAGAACTCCTGAAACTGCTATTCAGAATTTTATTGAAACAGAACAAAAAGAATTTCAAGAACATTCCCTTCTTAAGAACCTTGAAGCAAAATTGAACCTTCCGATCCGACAAATCCAGGATACAGCAGGATTTCGCTTCGACTACAATGGAGAAATGATTGAATACCAATATAATACCATCGAGTTTCTGAACCGACGAGAGCATTGGAAATTCGCCTTTAAGAATAGAAAATATGACATGTTCAATGTATCGCGAGCGGAAATTGACGAAGTCATTGCTCTTGCCGAGAAAGCATATACTCTTCTAAAACAAGATGGTCGTTTTGATAGGATTCTGACTCCGCGATTTAGCGGAATATCCGATGGGTTGCATATTCTTATTGATATTGCTAACCAAGAAGCTTCTTTTGAAACGTATGTAGAAGCTCCTCACAACATAAATAGCCCTGCGTTACGTATTCATGGACGCAATATTCCAATGGAAAACTTAATTCAAAAGCAGTTTTATTTGAATCTAGTTACCGGCGAAATAAGATCTTTGTAGACCCCAAAAGCCCTACCCTTTACATCAAAACATCTTTTTTATCGTTTCTGACGCAAAGTCCGCTTCAAACTGCGGTCGATATCGCGCTTTTTAATGGACTCTCTCTTATCGTAAAGTTTTTTACCTTTGCCTAAGGCCACTTCAACTTTGACAAAACCCCGGCTGTTAAAATAAATCTTGGTGGGAATAAGGATAAAACCTTTCTGCGCGATGAAACCGACAAGTTTTCTGATTTCTTTTTTATGCAGCAGGAGTTTTCGTTTGCGGTCAGGCTCTTCGTGCTGATACCCGGCCTGCGGATAAGGGTTGATGTGGAGATTATGAAGGAAAACCTCTTCCTTCTCGAGGGTGGCATAGCTGTCATTAAAATTAACCTGGCCGTCGCGGATACTTTTGACTTCACAGCCGCTTAGCGCAATACCGCATTCCCATTTGTTCGTGAGCGCAAAATCCCGAAAAGCCTTTTTATTCGTCGCAACGGTATTTCCCATTAAGAAATATTCTTTTGCTGGCCAAGAATCCGGTATTTGCCCAAGACCGATTCTAAAACAGCACTCCAGATGATTTTATTAGGTTCATCAAAATAGACAGATTCGGAAACTGAGATTCCGTTGACTTTAGTAAGTTTTATTCCGGTATAAAACTTATCTTTTTCTTTCGCGTCAACTGTTGGGGCATCAGACCAACGGACCTCGCCTTCCATTAATACCGGTTCTTTAGCTTTGGGGACAAACACTTCCAAATAAAGCTTATCACCTTCATTAAGTTTATGGCTGCTGGCAAAACACAAACCCTCGGCGCTGACGTTCTGGCTTACCGCTGAATATTTCGCCGGCAAAGGCTTCTCGCTTTTTTTATCCATCTTCTGATATTTGACTTTGGTGGTGACATCATAATTAACATGAAAATATATCTCGAGCTCTGTATCATAACGTGAATGTTTTCGCCTTTCTTCCGGGATTCTTTTTTTCATCGGGCCATTTCCTTTCTTACTGTAAAGTATTATCCGTCTTCACCAAAGTGCTATAATTTTAATTAACTATATAAAACCAGGCGAAGCCAAAGGCGAAAGCGCTTTGGCGAAGACTGGTGCGGAAGGAGAGATTTGAACTCTCAAGGGTTTCCCCATACGCTTCTGAGACGTACGCGTATACCAATTCCGCCACTTCCGCTAATAAAGTGAATTTAAGTATACTGACTAGGGAATGCACTGTCAATTGTGTAAATTACTGCCGTTAAGACTGGAGCTCCCCACGGCTTAACAGCCGTGGTCTTTACTTTACCCCGACTCGTAAGCTATGGCGAAATTTTCTCCGATAATTTCGCCATACTCGTCGGGGTTATCCACCGAGGGCGACATCCTTCTTCGACACAGCTTTTAGTCTGCATTTATCCACAACTAGAAAACTGTAGTTTTATGCGAGGATGGATAAACAAAAAACTTGTTTTACTCTACCCCCTCCAACTTAGCCCCACAATCCCTGGTGAAAAAGCTTGCGCACAGCCTAAAACCATAATACAATGCTTCAAAATTTGAATTTGAGGTGAAAAATGAGTACCGATGGAGTTAATCAGCGTTCCCCCGAAATTGATGAAATAGAGCTGACCGAATGGTTAGACTCTCTGCAGTATGTCCTGAAGCACGGCTCCTTAGAACAAGCGCATCGCATCCTTTCTCGCCTGCAAATCCGTGCGCAAGAAGCCGGCGTCACCTTACCTTTTACCGTTAATACGCCTTACGTTAATACCATTCCCAAAAAAGACCAACCTGTTTATCCAGGAAACAGGGAAATTGAACGGCGGATCAAAAGCCTTGTCCGTTGGAACGCGATGGCGATGGTTGTGCGCGGAAACAAGGCCGAGGCGGGTATCGGCGGGCATATATCCACCTTCGCTTCCGCGGCAACACTGTGGGAAGTAGGTTTCAATCATTTCTGGCGAGCACGGACAAAAGATTTTTGCGGCGACTTAGTCTATTTCCAAGGGCATGCTTCTCCGGGCGTTTATTCACGCGCCTTTATCGAAGGCCGGTTAACTGAACGTAATTTAGAAAACTTTCGCCGTGAACTGCAAGAAGGTGGCGGGCTCTCTTCTTACCCACATCCTTGGCTTATGCCGGATTTCTGGCAATTCCCAACAGTCTCGATGGGGCTTGGCCCCATTTGCGGTATTTATCAAGCCCGGTATCTGCGTTATTTGGAAGACCGCGGGCTTAAACCGAAAGATGACGCCAAAGTCTGGGTCTTCATGGGTGACGGAGAATCCGACGAACCCGAATCGTTGGGAGCAATTACGGTTGCTTCCCGCGAAAGGCTTGACAATCTTATCTTTGTTATTAACTGTAATCTCCAGCGCCTCGACGGCCCGGTACGCGGCAACGGCAAAATCATTCAAGAGCTCGAAGCTCTTTTCCGCGGCGCCCAGTGGAACGTTATTAAAGTTGTTTGGGGTGGCGATTGGGATCCTCTTCTAGAAGCTGATACCGAAGGCATCCTGGCCAAACGCATGGGTGAGGTCGTTGACGGTCAATACCAGAAATATTGCGTGGAATCAGGCGACTATATCCGCCAGGATTTCTTTGGCGCCGATCCTAAGCTCTTAAAACTCGTTGAAGGCTACAGTGATGAGCAGTTGCAAAACTTAAAGCGCGGCGGCCATGATCCAGAAAAAGTTTACGCGGCCTATAAAAATGCCGTCGACTTCAAAGGGGCACCAACGGTTATCATCGCCCATACAATCAAAGGCTACGGCTTAGGCGAAGCCGGTGAAGGCAAAAATATTACTCACCAGCAGAAAAAACTTAACGAAGATGAATTAAAACAATTCCGCACGCGATTTAACATTCCCCTTTCTGATGACAAAGTAACGGATGCACCGTTTTACCGCCCACCCGAAGATTCCGAAGAAATGAAATATTTACGCCAACGCCGTGAAGCGTTAGGCGGTTATTTACCGACACGCCAGGAAACAAGCAAACCTCTGTCCCCGCCGCCGGAAGAATTTTTTGAAGAATTTTATAAAGGCTCCGAAGACCGCGAAGTTTCCACCACGATGGCGTATGTCCGCATTTTAACTAAACTTCTTAAAGACAAAAATATCGGCAAATTTATTATCCCGATTATCCCTGATGAAGCCAGGACGTTCGGTATGGAAGCATTATTTCGCCAATGCGGTATTTACGCACACATGGGCCAGCTTTATGAACCAGTTGATAAAGAAAGCCTTCTCTATTATAAGGAAGCTAAAGACGGCCAAATATTGGAAGAAGGTATCAATGAGGCCGGCGCCATTTCTTCTTTTATCGCCGCCGGGACAGCTTATTCAACGCAAGGGATCAACACCATCCCCTTCTATACTTATTATTCAATGTTCGGGCCGCAGCGTGTCGGCGACTTGATTTGGCTGGCGGCGGATTCCCGCTGCCGCGGATTTCTCGTTGGTGCCACTTCCGGCCGGACAACCTTAAACGGTGAAGGGTTGCAGCACCAGGATGGCCACAGCCATCTTCTCTTATCTTCCGTCCCCAATATCGTGACATACCACCCTTCTTTCGCTTATGAATTAGCGGCTATTATCCGTGATGGAATTTACCGGATGTATGATAAGCAGGAAAATGTTTTTTATTACCTTAGCGTCGGCAACGAAAACTATGTTATGCCCTCGATTCCCGGCGGAGCAAAAGTCAAAGAAGGCATCCTCAAAGGCATGTATAAATTTCTGGCTTCGCAGAAAAAGAAAGCCAAGGCTAAGGTTCAGCTTTTCGGCAGCGGTGCGATTACCAATCAAGTCCTGGAAGCTCAAAAAATACTTGAGGAACAATATAATATTGCCGCCGATGTTTGGAGCGTCACCAGTTACAATGAACTTCGCCGTGATGGCCTGCATGCGGAACGTTACAACATGCTTAACCCGACCAAAGAAAAGCACGTGCCCTATGTCACCGAAATATTAAAAAATGAAACTGATATCTGCGTCTTTGCCTCCGACATGATGAAGGTAATGGCTGACAGCATTACCGAATGGGTGCCGATTCCTTATACCGTTTTAGGAACGGACGGCTTTGGCCGAAGCGACAGCCGCAAGGCTTTGCGTGATTTTTTTGAAGTCGACCAACGCCATATCGTCTTTGCCGCTTTGGGCACCCTCTTCAGAGAAGGTAAGGTTGACAAAAAACTGGTTGAGAAAGCCGCGAAAGATTTAAATATCAATCCGAATAAACTAAATCCAATGATTTCCTAATCCGTTACTCGTCGCTCGTTGCTGGTCGCTCACCAAAAACCTCCGAGCAACGAGTATCGAGCAACTAGCAACAAAGAATCAAACATGCTCGAATTCAAAATCCCCGAAGTCGGTGAAAATATAAAAACTGGTACCATTGTGCGCATTGCTGTTGCCGAAGGTGATACGGTTAAAAAGGACCAAGACCTTTTGGAAATGGAAACCGACAAGGCCACCGTCCCTATTCCCTCACCGTGTAACGGCACCATTGCCAAGATCCTTATTAAGGAAGGCGATACCGTTAAGATCGGCCAGGTTGTTATCAAAATTGAAGAATCAGGCACTGCTGGAACTGCAGCTCCCGCAAAAGAAAAACAGGCCCAAAAAGAAAAGGCCAAAGAAGAAACAAAAACATCCGCCCCAGCCCCAAAGGCTGAAGCTGTTGTCGCGGCCCCACGGGTAACTCCCCGTGAAGCTGTTACCAGGGCTTTTAAATCCAACGAAGAAATTCCAGCGCACCAGGATGTTCCAGCCGCCCCGTCGGTACGACGGTTAGCCAGGGAATTGGGGATCGACGTCATCGAAGTGCCCGGCTCCGGCCCTGGTGGAAGAATTTCCAAAGAAGATATTAATGCTTACGCAAAACAATTGATCGCGTTGTACAAAAGCGGCGCGGTTGCCTCCGGCATTCCCACGCCCACACTTCCTGATTTCTCCAAATGGGGCGAAGTGACCCGCGAAGCGATGAATAATATCCGTAAAAAAACAGCCACGCACTTGAGTTACTGCTGGCAAACCATTCCGCACGTTACCCAATTTGACAAAGCGGATATTACTGAGCTCGATAAAACCCGTAAAAAATATTCGACCGACGAGCGAAAATTGACGATTACACCTTTTTTGCTCAAAGTCATGGCTGTGGCATTAAAGAAATTTCCGCAATTTAATGCCAGCATTGACATGAAAACCAATGAAATCATTTACAAAAAATATATTAATTTAGGCATTGCAGTGGACACGCCGCGGGGATTGATTGTCCCGGTTATCCGGGATATTGATAAAAAGAACATATTTCAGATTACTGAAGATTTAGTGCAGATGGCCGAGCGCGCACGCAACAAGAAAACCACTCTAGAAGAACTTCAAGGCGGATCGATGACGCTCACGAATTTGGGCGGTGTCGGCGGAACCATGTTTACCCCCATCGTTAACTGGCCGGAGGTGGCCATTTTAGGCGTTTCTCGAGGAGGGTTGGAACCTGTTTGGGAAGATAACAAGTTTGTTCCTCGGCTCAAACTTCCTTTATCTTTATCCTATGACCATCGTTTGATTGACGGCGCTGACGGCGCGCGGTTCATCCGCTTTATTTGCGAAGCCCTCGAACAACCTTTTATAATGGAAATGTAATAATAATCAGCCTCCCGCATAGCGTACATCGTCTATCAAAAAATTCGACTAAGACGACATACGTTATACGAAATACGACATACAAAAAATGATTGAATTCAAAATCCCAGAGGTTGGAGAAAATATTAAATCGGGTACCGTTACCGATATTTTTGTTTCTGAAGGCGCTTCAGTTAAAAAAGACCAGGAGCTCTTTGAACTCGAGACGGAAAAAGCCGCGCTCGCTGTCCCTTCTCCCGCCAATGGTGTTATAAAAAAAATCCTGATCAAAAAAGGCGACGAGGTCAAAATCGGCCAGGTCGTCCTGCACATTGAAGAATCAAAATCAGCTGGCACTACTCCGTCACCAAAAGTTGAAACGCCTAAAACTGCAGCTCCCAAAACTTCCGCCTCACCAGCGCCTGCGCCTACGCCAAAGGCAGCAGCTGTCGCAACAACCGTGGCGCCGGCAGAGGAATACATTGATCCAAAAAATATTAATTTAGTTGTCATTGGCGGCGGGCCGGGCGGTTACGCGGCGGCATTTCTCGCGGCGGATCTGGGAATGAAAGTTTCGCTCGTTGATTTAGAAAAAAATCCCGGCGGCGTTTGCCTCTACCGCGGCTGTATTCCATCGAAAGCGTACCTGCACGCGGCAAAAATTCTTTCGGAGTCGCGTGAGGCCAAAGACATCGGCATCGAATTTGCCAAGCCTAAAGTTGATATTAACAAACTACGTAGCTGGAAAAATGACGTGGTCAACAAACTCACCGGTGGATTAGGGCAGATGAGCAAGTTGCGCAAAGTCAATTTCATCCAGGGCAAAGCGGCTTTCAAGAACTCGAACACTCTCACCGTTGAGAAAGCCGACGGGAAAAAAGAGGAATTGAAATTTGACAAAGCCATTCTGGCAACGGGTTCCCGGCCAATCCAGCTTCCTTTTCTTCCGGGG
>CAZVZR010000009.1:0-56033 GCA_964630825.1 uncultured Planctomycetales bacterium
AAGTGGCCGCTGCAGTATTTGACTAGAGAAGATTTATTTAAGCATTCAGGGACAACCAGCCTTTTAGACAGGAAACCTTCGCGTGTTTATCTCGGTATGAAGTGGGTAGATATTTTGCGCAGTAATTTGCCTGCTGATATTATGAATAATTATCTTAGCAGCCCGTTTATACTTTACGATAACATTGAAAAGATGGACAAGCCGAATATTAATTTAGAAAAAGTTGCCGAAGTGTTTGGGACAAATCAGAATTTAGCTTTTGTTATCGGTGACGACGTCGATACTGCGAATCCTTCTGCAAGTACAAACGTGCGTCAGTCGCATTCCCAGTATGTTTCGCGAGATTCCAAGGAACTTGATATTCTTGCCTATGAAACAAATTATATAAAGTTAAAGACTAACTTTCCGACAAGAAAATTTCTGGTATACAACGACGCGTTTCATCCTGAATGGCGGGCGTATATCAATAACAAACAAGTTAAACTTTGGCGGGCCAATGTGGCTTTTCAGGGGTTGTGGGTCCCTGCCGGGGAAAACATTGTCTGTTTCCGTTATGGTTATTGGTGGCGGAACCTATTGAACTGGAGCTTGTTGGCAATCTTCCAGGTTATTTTTATATCGCTGATATTTAGTTCTATTAAAAGAAAATCTGAAGTTTCCGCACCTGTTTAAAGGACGTATGCCAAAACTATTTGATATTTATCGGTCCAAGTTTTTTCAATTATACATAAACCGTGTGGCTACGTTTTATTTAGTGATTTTTTTTATATCGTTGACGTTTGTTGATTATAAGGACATCAAAGAAAAATTTAAAATTCAGACATTGAACCGTTTTAAGCCGACTTCATACAAGTACCTTATTGATCTTGCTTTGGGGAAGGCGGCCTATAATCCGGCACCCGTGAAGCAATACTTGCGTTATTATCAGAAGGTTGTTGAAAATATGCCGTCGCAATCAGGGGCTTATATTGTAATGGGTTTTTGCTATTCTTATTTAGGTGATTGGGGCAAAGCCCTGGGCTCTATTGAAAGTGCGGTGGCCATGAACCCTAATGTCATATTGTATCAATATGACTTGGGGGTAGTGCACTACAAGCTCGGGCATTATGAAGAAGCCAAAGAAATTTTTAAGCGGGTAATTAGCAGTGATACTAACCCTGCCAAAAGTTTTGAATACCTCAGTCTTTCTAAAGTTTTTAAGCCGCTATTGATACAGGCAGGAATAAATTCCGAAGAGAAGGCCAGAGGCCAATTGCAGGAAGATTATCAAAACGCATACAAATTGCTCATTTTAAGTTATTTTCATTCGGGAGATTTTGCGGATATGCTGCGCTATTCGTTAGCCGCGATTGAATTAGCTCTCCCCAGCGATGATTTTTATTATTTGACCGGTCTGGCAGCGTATCACCGCAATCAATTTCAGGTAGCGGCGCTTTATTTTAAGAAATATATCGAGAAGCGGGCGGATAATCCAGATGCTTATTACTACCTGGGGTCCTCGCTTAAAGCTTTAGGGGTCAATGAACTGGCGCAGAAGTTTTTAAGCATGACGGCAGGCCGGCATACAGAACATGATGAAATAATATCTCACATCGAAAGTGTGCAGCTACAGATTTTTTAACCTTAATATTGGAAGAATGAAGAAGAAATTAAAAATTAATTTTATGGCGGTATTGATAACCGGCGCATTTTTGGTATGGGCGTACTATTTGCGTGATTTTCTGCTAATGAGAAGGGAATTTGTTTCCGATGCCAAGTCGTATTACGAACATTTTAATTATTTTATCAATAATATCGCTCGCGGCGTTTATCCCTTATGGGAACCCAGCCGGAGCTTGGGTGTGCCGGTTGAGTTTTTTATGCGCCGGATTGGAGAGTATAATCCGGTTTATTTGACGATTATTTTATTTAATAAATGCGGTTTGTCTTTTATGCAGTCGTATCTTTTTTTTCTCGGCGGGTATTATTTCCTGGGCATGATTGGTTTTTATCTTTTGGCGTACCGCTTGTGCCAAAGCAAACCCGCGGCATTCTTAGCGTATCTGCTTTTACTTTTTTCTTCGTTAGGGACAAGGATGTTTGATTCCTATATCCTTTTGACGGTTGTGCCTCTGATTTGGTTTTTCTATTTTCTTGTTTCATTTGCCGTGAACCCAAGACGGCACCATTACTTAGGCGTAGTCTTTACGTTGATGGTGCTTATGACCACGTATATTCCATTTTATTTTTTTACGATTGTCCTGACTTTTTTGATATGTTTCGTCGTATTTTATGCCAGCCGTTTAAGGTTTTTGGCTAACGAGTGGTGGAAATTCTTTAAAAGCGCAAAGATTTTTGTCTTGGGCGGATTGGTTGCCGTTATGCTTTCCGTAATCCCTTATTGGTCATTTTATCATGATCTCAAAAGGGGAGAACTGATCCTTCCCGAGAGGCACAGTGAATCATCTTTAGAAATCGAAATCGGCGTGGGAGAGAAGACGGTTACCACGTGGGGGATTGAGGAAGACCTGGCGTTTGCCACGCATTTCCCGGATTACCATGATTTTCAATTTGCCATTATTTATATTTCAATCTTTGGTTTTGTAATATTGGTATTGATTGCGTTTACGAATGCGACAAGGAAATTCATGTTTTATTTGATTTGGAGTTGCCTGGTCCTTCTGATATCGTCACCGCGGGGCACACCGATTTATGATTTCCTTTACCACCATATTTTTTACTATAAATATTTCCGGAACCTTCATTTTTTCTTGTGGATGTTGCTTCTTCCTGTCTTTGTACTTTCTTTATCCGAGCAATTTAAGGTTTTGTTGGTATCTTTTCCCAAGACGCGTTTGCAAAAATTGGGTATTTTAATTTTTATTATTTTAGTGCATATCGGATTCCTGGTTGAACTTTATTTGCAGGGGAATGTTATTATGAGTTCTTATGTGTCCATTGTGCTAAGCTTGGTATTTTTTGTTATTTTCTATATGGGTTTATTGCAAGGCAAACCAAAAGCGTTTCTTGTTTTTCTGATGCTATTGGTTTCTCTCCAGCCCGGAGAGGTCTACCACTATTTAAGCAAAAATATATCGGATCCGATGAACCTGGCATCTCATTTGTACTCTTATCGGAAGGATTATCTTTATCTGGCGTTACCGACACAAGAACAAAAGAAGAATTTGATTGATGCGCAGCAGGCGGCCGGGATGAGCCAGTTGGTCAATGTGATCGAACAAAAACCGCCGAGTGTTTATATGGGGGTAAAAGGCATGACGCTTCTTAAGGATAGTTTAAATGCGCAAGTTTTCGAGAGGTTCTCTTTAGGAAAAATCTTGCTTTACGATGAAACCGAATGGGTTGATGACGCGAATTATGATTTGCGCCGTATTGGGATGACGCTTGCACAGAATAAAAATCTGGCCTTTGTTTCGCCCCAGGATTTTCTGACCGATGTTTATGATGCAAAACAATCTCAGGAATTAAAAAAGAAGTTTGTTCCCCGGAAACAAGGAACAGGAACAATAGACCCATCCGCTGAGATAATAACCAATGATTCACCAAAGGTGAAATTGGTGAAGTTTGATATTAACTCGCTTAAACTGAAAACCGCTTTAGATTCCTGGAAGTTTCTTGTTTACAATGATTCTTTTTACCAGGGATGGGAAGCGTTTATTGATGGAAAAAAGGTTGATTTGTGGCGGGCGAATATCGGTTTTAAGGGATTGTGGGTTCCGCCCGGAGAGCATATGGTTTATTTACGGTATGGTTCAGCGCTGTGGTATGGGTGGCATATTTTTCTGTTGGGCATATTTCACCTTGTTTTTTGGTCGTTAATCATAACTTCATGGAAATATAAACAGGAAGAAGAATTAAACTTAGGGAATGCGCACAGTGTTTAAACGGATTTTTCAACTTATCGGGAAACGCGTGATTACGGTTTATTTGGCGATCTATATTGTTTCTTTGTTTTTCGTCGATTACGCCGGAGTTATCCATAAATTCAGAATTCAGACATTAAACCGCATCCGCCCACAGAGTTTTAATTATTTGGCCGATACGATGGAAAATAATGAGCGTTTCGATCTGGTGAAACTAAGGAGTTATGCCAATTATTATCTTGAGGTGACCAAGGTTATTGAAGACAGGGCGGATGCCTATGGCCTGTTAGGATTTTGTTATTATCACTTGGGAGAGGTTGATAAGGCCATTGCCGCATACAAAGAAGCAATTAAAATTAATCCCAATTTTTTTTGGTCACATTATAATTTAGCGGTTTTATATTTTAAGTCGCAACAATATGAATTGGCGAGGGAATCTATCATCGCGGCGCTGCGGTTAGATTTAAATAACAGTATGATGTTTATTTATAATTCCCAACAGCTTTATTTGCCCTTGGTGGCCCAAGCCGTCAAGGTACACAATATTGAGCACCCGGAGGATTTTGTGTTTAATCAACTGCAAGATGGCTTTCGTAATGGGTATATTATTTGGGTTTTATGCCACTTTCATATGAACGACTATCCTTCGATGTTTAAGGCAGCGAATATTGCCTTGGAGACAACATTGCAAAAAAAAGCTATATTAAATTATTATGCAGGGCTGGCCGCCTATAACATGAAGGAATATGCGGTGGCACTTAACTATTTTGAAGCTAGTCTCAGGGAGGACCCGCAGCTTGCGGATGGTTATTATTATTTGGGCGAGAGCGCCAAGGCTTTGGGGCAGGAGAAAATCGCTACGGTTGCGCAAATACGCACCGAAATGTTAAAAGGCAGCCCAAACTTTACTGATTTAAGGAAGATGGAAGAAGGCCTGGACTTAAAATTGTACTAGTTTCTTAGAGGGTGGATAAAAAACTTTATTTTAAATCAGGAAATTACTATAATAATTTCACCTCGAAAATATTGAATTGTAAAAGAATTTTCTAATTTAAAGGAGGAGAAGATGAAGAAGAATGTGTGTTCCCTGATGGTGATGGCCATGGTGTTTATCCTGCCTTATTTTGCCATCGGTGACGACCAAGAAACTAACTCGGCTGCATCCAAGGATGAAGAAACTAAGGTTGTCGTGAAGGATGAACCAATCATTTTTCCAAAAGATGGGCAAAACAGAGAGCAAATTGTTAAAGACAAGGCTACTTGCAAAGATTGGGCCAACGGGGAAACGGGGATTGACCCGGAAGTTTTAGCACAGAAAATTGAAACGATTAATGAGAAGGCTACCACCGATAATCAGACGAAAATGGGAGGCCTTTTGGAAGGGATTTTTAAAGGAGCGGCAACGGGTGCGGTGGTCGGTGCGATAGATAAAAATATTGGTAATGCCGTCGGTAGTGACGCCGTTAAAGGTGCCGTTTTAGGCGGGATTCTAAAGAACGAAAACCAGGGACAAAAGGCCGAAGAGTTGCAATACCGCAAAGAAACAATCGAGAAGGAAGACCTGCAGAAAGAATATGACCGATATGTCCGTGCCTATACGGTATGCCTGGAAGCGAAAGGGTATGCCGTTAAATAATTTTTTTTAGTCAAATTCTAGGCAAGAAAGGAATGCGCCATGAAGAATAAATTAATTATTTTTAGTGTTTTAGTATTAGCTTTGTGTGCCAAAGTTGTCATGGCGACGGGTATGGTCATGGAACCATATAAAGGCGGCGTCGAATTAGAAAAATTAAAATCTTTGGCCGGTACTTGGCAAGGGACTCATAAAATGGGAGACACAGAGGAGCCGGCAAAGGCGATATATTCCGTTACATCAAACGGGAGCGCTGTCGAAGAGAAACTTTTTCCCGGAACCCCTCATGAAATGGTTACAATGTATTATGAGAAAAAAGGGAAATTACAGATGACCCATTATTGTGCCATGGGAAACCAGCCGCAGATGAACCTTGTCTCCAGTGATAATAATAAGTTTTTTTTTGACCTGGCTGCCGGAAGCGATATCAATGTCACCAGCGAAGGGCATATGCATGCGTTAAGCATTTCGTTTGTTGACGCCAATCATATTGTGCAAAACTGGACAATGTATCAGGAAGGGAAAGAGGAAGGCACGACGGTAATCGATTTAAAGCGTGCCCCATAGATCCGTAATGTTAGATAAAAACAAAAAAGATTATCCTGATGTTATCGCCAAGCCGCCGGTTATTTATGGCACGGCTTTATTTTTGGGATGGATTATGGATTTTATAATACCGACGCGGTTTTTCCCAATGCTGGTAAGGGTATTATTGGGGGCTACGTTTATTATAGTCGGTGTGGCCTTGATGGTACAAGCGGTAAAGCTTTTTCGTAAGGCAAACACGAATATTGCAACGGATAAGCCGGCCTATACGTTCGTCAAAGGCGGCATTTACAGTATTACCAGAAATCCAATGTATATTTCATTGTCGCTCATTTATATTGGAATAGCCATTGCCTTAGATAATTTATGGATTTTGCTTTTGGCGGCGCCGGTCATATACATCATCAATACTTGGGTAGTGGAGATCGAAGAGGAATATTTGCAGAGAAAATTCGGTAAAGAATATACTGAGTACATTTCATTGGTACCGCGGTGGTTCTAAAGAATGTTTATTTGCAGATAGCTTTGAGAATTGAATCGGTAGGATGAAGTTTATTAAGGCAGTAGAAGTGAATCCCCGGCGACCCGCCCCGTAAGAGCTCCTGGCATTGCCGAATGGCAAAATTAATCCCTTCCTGAAGCGTTTTTTCTTTATCCTCACGGATCGGTTCAAAAATTTTCTTAATTTCTTCGGTTACTTTTGCCCCGCAAAGATTGCAAAATTTCACCAGGCTGTCGTAGTTGGTAATTGGCAGAATTCCCGGCAGGACTCGGTTGGTCACGCCGAGCTTGCGCAGGCGTTTGACATAAGCAAAGTAATCTTCATTATCAAAAAATAATTGGGTGATGACGAAATCCGCGCCGCTGTCGATTTTCATTTTCAAATACTTCGCATCCTGTTCACGATCGCGGCACAACAAATGCCCTTCGGGAAAGCCGGCCACGCCAACGCTAAAATTATCGCCACTGCATTTGCGGATGAAGGCGGTCAATTCGCTGGAATACTTAAAGTTGTTTGGCCCAGGCTGCCAGTTGGGGTTGTCCCGGGGCGGGTCGCCGCGTAACGCCAGGATATTATTGATGCCGCGGGATTGAACATCTTTAAGGATGGACTTTATGTCGTCTTTGGAGTTTAAGACGCACGTTAAATGAGCCATGGCCGCGGTATCATGTTCCTTTTGGATATATTGAACGATATCGAAAGTTTTGTCCCGGCTGCCACCACCGGCGCCGTAGGTGCAGGAAATAAAGTCTGGCTTTAAAGTGCAAAGCTGAGAGATTGTTTCCTTGAGTTTTTCATAACCTTCATCGGTCTTGGGTGGGAAAAGTTCAAAAGAGAAAGTCTTTTCTTTCTTTTGAAATATTTCAGTGATTTTCTTTGTCGACATTTTTATTGAACCGCTTGATTCAGATTAACATTATTACTATACTATACGGAGCAAACCGTAATTTTCAAACCATTTTTGAAGGTAATTGATTTTCTATGAAAACCGCTATCATCACAGGTTCAACGGGGCTCATCGGTTCTGAATCTGCAATATATTTTGCCAAGAAGGGGCTAAAGATTGTCGGCATTGACAATGACCTGCGCAGTTATTTCTTCGGCAAAGACGCGTCCACCGCCTGGATGAGAAATACCCTCGATGAGAAAATCAAAGGCTACGTACACCACAATATTGACATCCGCGACCAGGAAAAGTTGCGGAAGATTTTTAATGAATACAACAAGGATATCGCGCTGATCATTCATTGCGCGGCCCAGCCGTCGCATGACTGGGCGGCGAAAGAGCCGTTTACGGATTTTGGCGTCAATGCCAACGGCACACTGAATTTACTCGAGTTCACCCGCCAACATTGCCCCAAGGCTGTATTTATCAATATGAGTACTAATAAAGTTTATGGTGATTTACCTAACAGCTTGCCGTTGGAAGAAACTAAAACCCGTTGGGAACTGCCGAAGGGGCATAAATATTATGAGGGAATTGACGAGACGATGAGTATCGACCAATGCACGCATTCGTTATTCGGTGCCTCCAAAGTCGCCGGCGATATTTTAGCGCAGGAATACGGTCGGTATTTTAATATGAAGACCGCTTGCTTCCGTGGGGGCTGTTTGACCGGGCCGAATCATTCCGGCGCGATGCTGCACGGTTTTCTGGCTTATTTGATGAAATGCTGCGTCACCGGCGAGAAGTACACGATATTCGGTTATAAAGCAAAACAGGTCCGCGATAATATCCACAGTTATGATTTGGTAGCCGCCTTCGACCAGTTTTATCAGAAGCCGAGAGAGGGCGAAGTTTATAACATCGGCGGCGGGCGTAAGAATAATTGTTCGATGCTGGAAGCAATCGCGATGTGCGAGCAAATCTCCGGTAAGAAGATGAATTATGCCATTTCAGAAAAGAATCGCATCGGCGATCACATTTGGTACGTCAGCGGCCTCGGTAAATTTGAGAAGCAGTATCCCTCCTGGAAACAAAAATATTCTCTCCAAGAAACCCTGCAGGAAATTCATGATAATAACGTGAAGCGCTGGAAGTAGTGGCTTTCAGTCGACAGGGTGGGGAAAGAGAAATAGGTTTTGTCATTTGCAATTTCAGATTTACGTAAAAAAATAACATTGATATTTATAGCTCTTGACAAAGCACATTTATAGAATATATTTTAATTAATTCATTATAGTAAGCAGTCTATTCGTCAAGTCTGGCTGGTGGGATTGGCGATCACGAGTGCTTATTTTCCTGCGCCAGCATTATTTAATCCCCCTTCAAGGGTTTCTTTGAAGGGGGATATTTTTTTTAGAGTTCACCGAGTTCATAAATAGAAACGGGAACAGTCAGGCTTACCCGTTCCCGTCATTATTTATTTTTATTAATTATTATAACCTAAATAATTTGCATTATTGTATGGGTTGCCATCATGGGATGTGTCTCTATATCCACCTGACACATAAGTACCGCTGGACCTGTAATAACCACCGACGTATCTAATTGATGCTTTTGCTTCTCCTGCGAATGTTAACGCCATCATTAATACTGCTGTTAGAATCATTGCCTTTTTCATTTTGTTTCTCCTTTTTCTTGTTACGTTTAACTTGGTTTAATTGCCATTAAATCATTTCAGGGAATGGGACCACATTTTTTCTGCCATTGGGTAAAAGTGTCTCTGGATTATCCAAAGCAGGCCCAAATTTTCTAGAATCTAACGCGTGAGCTTTTCCTGCCCCGACTGCCAAGACCATTGTTAGGACTGTTATTATCGCTAATTTTTTCATTTTTCCTGTTCCTTTCTTTGTTTTGCTTTTCATTTTTTCTCGTGTTATTATTCTTTTCATCATCTCTATTCTTTAAAACGATGTTTTTAGACAAAAGCGGACATAAATAATTAAAATAATCATAACTATAGTAATTTCATGCAGTTAGATTCAGAGACAAACAACCTAATAACCAGTGCCAAGATGGGTAATCATGCGGCATTAAACGAACTTTTTGCCAGATATCAGTCCCGGGTCTTGCGGATTGTGCGCCACCGCCTCTCTTCCAATCAACGCTCTAGGCTTCAACTGCAGTCAATGGACATCGTTCAAGAAGTCTTTATGTATGCCCTTCAGCATCTTCAAGATTTTGAACCGCAAAGCAAGGGTCATTTTCTTAATTGGCTGAGTGTAAAGGTCAAGCATTATATTTGTGACAGGCTTGACTATGTATCAAGGGATAAAAGGGAAGCGTCTGGTGGTGAAGTGTCCCTTGATCAAGATGTGGCCGCCCATGACGAAACTAATAAAATTCAAATACAAATTAAAGATAGTGGTCCTACTCCAAGCCAATTTGCCGTTAATAAAGAAAGGGAAGAGTTAATAGACTCCATGTTGGATCAACTGGATCCCGAGCAAAGGGAGATTATCGTTTATAGAGACTTGGAAGAGCTGTCTTTCCCTGAAATAGGCAAAATTTTAGGGAAAAGCGAAGAGGCTGTTAGAAAACAATATTGCCGGGCTTTTAAGAAGCTAATCGATTTAACCGAAGAAAAAGTTAAGCCCATAATGGCTGAAGAGACATATAGGAAATATACGCATGGAATTTGATGATGTTCTAATTGAGATATTAAACGAATATGCCGAAGGCAAGAATGTTAATGTTGAGGTGTATTGCGAAAAATACCCTCAATATAAAGATGAAATACTTTCAAAGCTTAAAATAGCAGAATATATAAGGAGCGACTTCCATGAAGAGGATTTGAGCGGGAAAAAGTTGGCTGAGTATATTATTCTGAAAGAACTGGGGCGGGGCGGCATGGGGGTTGTCTTTCTAGGTATTCATTCGGCACTTTCCCGATTAACAGCTATAAAAATTTTGCCGCCTAGCATTTCGAATGATAAAGAAGCTCTTAAGAAATTTCAAGAAGAAGCCAAGACCATTGCCAAGTTCAACCATCCCAACATAGTCCCTATATATTCTATAAACAATGAAAGAGGCGTGTACTACATTGCGATGGGTTACGTGCCCGGGCCTACGCTCAAAGACATCTTAATCAAGCTGCAAAACAATAAGAATGCAGATCCCCTACGTTTTAAGGCTTCGGGAATTAAAGAATTGATCCTCTCTCAACCTGCCGAGCAGCACGATATATCACAAAAGAGCGTTTCATTGAGGCGTGAACCCAAGTTTTGGGATAAAACCTATTTGCAATTTATTTTAACAATTGTTGCGGAGATTGCCGACGCTTTAAGCTACGCTCATCAAAGTAATATAATTCATGGAGATATCAAGCCTTCCAATATCATACTTTCGAATGAAGGAATACCTATGATTGTGGACTTCGGCTTATCAAAAGATTTTAAACAGCTTGTTTCTCCCAAAGATAATGAATTTACAGGAACGCTGGTTTATGCGGCTCCGGAACAGATAAGAGAAAATATTGCCAATGAAAAAACGGATATATGGGCGTTGGGAGTTACTTTGTATGAATTAATAACTTTTAAACACCCATTTAAAGAAAATACAGTAAAAAAGACGGCCGACAAAATTATAAAAGGTAATCTGGTTCCATTGAGAGTTCTAAATAAAAAGATGCCGATAGAAGTAGAAGCGATTGTCAACAAATGCCTGGAAGTCAAGCCGGAGAGCAGATATGAATCCATTGAAGATTTTGCCAATGATCTTAGAAATTACCTGGAATCAAAGCCGATAAAGGCAAGACCAGATGGAATTTTAAGAAAAACAAGTAAATCTTTTATCAGACAACCTAAGTTGGTGTCTTTATTGATTGCTTTATGTTTTATATTACCCATTTTGTTTATAGCGGTGGGGAACCATATAATTTACTATAAGTTAGATGATGCAGAAGTTTATTTCAAAAATAAAGATTACAAAGAATCTTTTAATCTTTATCAAAAATTATATGAAGTAACTGAATTTTGGCCCTATAGGAACAAAGAAATCTCTTCTGCAATATATCTGGGCATCGCTGATAATTTACAAAAATTAAAAGAGTATGATCGTGCTTTTGATTACTACAGTAAATGTGTTAAGGTCGATCCAACACGAGCATTTGCTTACAAAGGAATAGGCGATCATTATTACCGCAATAAGAACTATAAAAAGGCTTTGGAGAATTATTACAAAGCCTTTTTAAATGACACTTCATCAAGAAATTTTTGGATATTTTTAATAGCAAATGTACAATTTGATATCCTAAGCGAGAATTTTCATTTGCCAATAAAAGTCGAAACGTACCCAGAATTTTTTAATCCTGGTCGTCTTGACCATGACATTAATCAATTTTTTCAAATAAGTTTTACTGCTCAAGAGACAAAAGATATTTTCTGGTATTTAATGGAGATTGTAGGTTACGAGGCTGTTAAGGTGAATGCAACAACATATGGTCTTACAAAGAATCCCCATAAATATGAAATTCCATAAGTACTAATTATGGGGAATGAGAAAGTTTCTATTTTTTTTACCGTTGAGTTGAAAGCAGAAAATGCCGCGCAGCTTTTAATAAAATGTCTGCAAAATATTTTTGATTATTAAGAGAAATATTCTCTTTTCAAACAATGCCGAATTTATTGTCTTTCATGCATTCTACCAAATACCTTGAGCGAATTCTTATCTCCCTGGAAGATGAAATAAATAAATGTGAACAATATATCGTTCATTCTAAAGCCAGTAAGGATGAGGATTATTATGATCTTGTAGTTGATGAGGAATGTGACATGGTTGAAAAATTGATAGGTTTAAGTTTTGTCGCAGTTCAGGTGCACATTAATTCAGTTATTTCTAGTATAGAAAGGTCAGAGAGGAGAGCAGAATCTAAGAAAGATTCTTTTCGAAGTAGTGGAAAAAAGTGGGAGGTCTTTAAGTTCGGGTCTCTCTCATACGGGAAGACAGGATTTACAAAGATTGAAGTGATAAATGAAATGGCTAATTATTTTAAGCATGAAAGTGAGTGGCCAAGGCAATGGGATATTATTGAACACTCAACAAGAAAGCAACATAAAGGAAGAGTTAAGACAATCAAGGTTCTTAAAGCCATTGGTTGTAGTGAAGGTTCATTGGGAAATTTCCGAACAGTAGTTAATGGATTTCAAATAAAATACAATAGACTGCGACAGTTAGTGAAAATTATTCAGATTTGGCAAAATGAATTGTTTGAAATTTATAAATGATATGAAGGTGCTGTAAATAGGAAATATATTAGGCACGAATAATCCGGGACAGAGTCCTATTAAGTAAAAGTAATATAGAAGAAAACAGAAGCTTAGAGGTAAAGAGGTAGAGTGCTAAAGTAAATCAGCATTGACAATAAGATTCCTGCAAGTTATATTTAACCCGTTACAAATCCCCCGTTCACGATTCCCCTTAAACTATAAACTGTTTCAACCAAATCGAAAAGGGAAAAGTATGCCTACCAAAGCGTTGAATCAAGCAGTTAAAAGAAACCAGAAACGTTTTCCAGCGGATTTTATGTTTACCTTATCCCGTTACGAAAAAAATGAACTGGTCACAAATTGTGACCGGTTCAAATCCTTAAAACATGCAACAGTCATGCCGTATGCCTTTACTGAGCAGGGCGTTGCCATGCTATCAACGGTGCTTAATAGCGATCGGGCCATTATGGTTAATATTCAAATTATGCGCACTTTTGTTCGCTTGCGGCAGATACTGGCTTCTCATAAAGATTTAGCCCGAAGGCTTGATGACCTTGAGAATAAATACGATACGCAGTTTAAGGTTGTTTTCGATGCCATCCGCCAACTGATGGCCCCACCGCTGGAAAAGCGGAAGAAGTTCATTGGGTTTCATCCTTAGAAATTCAGTAGCTAATATTTTTTTATTTTAGCGCAGTTAGCTGAAGAGGTTGTACTTAAGGATGCACCAGATGGCTTGGACGCCGTCTTTCCAACCGATTTTTTTGCCCTGCTCGTAGGTCCGGCCGCTGTAGGAAACGCCCACTTCAAAGATGCGGCATTTTAATTTGGCCACTTTCGCGGTAATTTCCGGCTCAAATCCGAAGCGGTTTTCTTTAATCGCGATCTGCCTGAGGACATCGTGGCGGAAGACTTTGTAGCAGGATTCCATGTCGGTCAAGTTAAGGTTGGTGAACATGTTGGAGAGAAGGGTAAGGAATTTGTTGCCGACAGAATGCCAGAAAAATAAAACACGGTGTTCCTGAGCACCGATAAAACGCGAGCCGTAAACAACGTCAGCTTTTTCTTCAAGAATCGGTTTTAATAAAACAGGATATTCCTGCGGGTTGTATTCCAAGTCCGCATCCTGAATAATGACGATCTCCCCGGATACTTCTCTAAAGCCATGGCGCAGCGCCGCGCCCTTGCCTTGGTTATGGTCTAAATAAATAATTTTAGCAACCTTTGATTCGATTTCTTTTTTTAAGACTTCCCGTGTACCGTCGGTGGAGCCATCATCAACGATGATGATTTCTTTTTTGGGAATCGGCGCGCTTTGGACTTCCCTGACGAGTTGGGTGATAAATTCCTTCTCGTTATAACAGGGGATAACAATGGAAACTAAAATATTATTGAGGTTTTTCATCGCTTTTTATTTTGCCTTGATTTTCGTATTTGTAAAGGCTTTTGTTCTTCCTGAAGCGTGAGTAAATATAAATAGACGGACAGGCGGTTGAGCCACGCCAGAAGGAATTTATTGGTGATCTCTTTTTGTTCATAAAGCTTGACCGCGCGGCGTTCCACGCGGCGCACCAACGTCCGGGCGTGATTAAGGTAAGCACCGGAGGTTGTGTTACCGGGAATAATAAAATTCTTGGGGAGCGACGTTTTCTTGTAAAGGTTTTGCACCTTTGTTTCCAACGAAGCTAATGCGTGATTATCAATTCGCTGCTCAAGTTTGGACAGGGATTTTTTCGTTGTGGCGATTTCTGAACCCACACGAAATAAATCTTTCTGAATCTCCATTAGCATATTCTGAGCCGATGATGTTTGGGTATGCGCGCGTGCAACTCCCAAAACAGCGTTGAGCTCGTCTAAATCTCCCAACGTTTCCAGGCGGGGCGAACTTTTAGAAATACGCTCGCCGGAAAAAAGATCGCTTTTTCCCTGATCACCAGTTTTTCTTAGTATGCCCAATTGTTTTCTCATCAGGGCGATATTATATAGAAGAAATTAGTGAGTGACCACAACATTATTTTTGTAGATTACTCTTGATAAAGTACTTGACTTTTTTAGGGCAGTAATCTAAATTGTTGTCGTTAATATTTGAAGATTTTTTTGTTCTTTGTATTCCAAGTTTCTCTATAAGGATTCTCTGAAGTTTAAAAGAGGTTGTTAGGGAAATACCTGTGTAAATCAGGAGCAGTCCCGCTGCCGTGAAAGCCGGAATACCTACCTTATAGTTTAGCCTTGTTTAATTGACTACGCGAGAATGGTCATTAGATGAGAATATATATTTAGGGAAGAAGAAATAGGGTGCATTCCCTCATAGCAACACAAAGTGTTGAGATGAGGGATTTTTTATTTAATGAGCACGTGACTTATGGAGCGAAGTGAACATAAGTCACTGTGCGAATTAACCCCCACGGTTTCGTTTTGTTAATCTATTTTACCGAAACAAAACGGTGGGGGTGAGCACTTACTTAAAGGAGCTTACAATGAACCGCTTTAAAAGAATTATCGCAGTCTTGGGAATATTAGTATTTACGTTACCGTTAAGAAGTTTTGCCAGTTTAGCCGTTGATTTGGATCAGATTGTCATTACCGCGGGGCGTTTTGAACAGCCGCAGTATAAACTCGTCGGAAATGTAACGATTTTATCGCGAGACCAGATCGAGGCTTCGAATGCACGGACCGTGCCGGATATTTTAAAACTCGTGCAGGGAGTTAATGTTTATGATTTTAATACGTCCAAAAGCGCTAAGGTGGATATCCGCGGCTTCGGCGATTCGGCTTCGCAGAATGTATTGGTTTTAGTTAACGGCCGTCGGGTTAACTCCATCGATTTGTCAGGGACCGATTTGATTCAGATTCCCCTCGACGCGGTTGACCGGATTGAAATCATCCGCGGCGCCGGCTCTGTTTTGTACGGGGATAACGCCGTCGGTGGAGTTATCAATATCATCACCAAAAAAGGCCAGGGTGATTTGTCCGTTTCTTTGGGCGGGACGTACGGCAGTTATGACGCCCAGAGCGCCGAAAACCAGGTTTCGGGTGAATACAAAGGCCTTTCTTATTATATGTATTCGCAGTATTTCGATAAAAGAGGCTACCGTGAAAACAGCGACGAGTTGTTAAAAGATTATAATACCCGTATCGCTTATGATTACCACAATAAAGTCGGCATCGATTTTGAAGTCGGCCGGCACGAAGATTCGATTGCCCTGCCCGGCGGCCTTGATGATACCGAGCTCGATCGATTGGGGCACCGGGGTTCGGCCGACCCGGCGGACGGTATCACAACGATGGATCAGTATTATAAAGTGACGATGGACCTCTCGCCGTGGTTTAGGGAAAATTACTGGGGAGATTTTGTGGTCGAATATTCTTTGCGCGACCGCAACACGTTCGATTCCTTCGGTGCTTTTAATTTTAATACCGACCGCAAGACAAACCAGCAAGGAGTCACAACCAAGTATCTTTTTGACCATCTGGTTTTCAACCGCGATGTCCACTTTGTCACGGGCATGGACTATTACGATACTGCCCAGGATATTTTGGGAAGCGGGACTAATACCGATGACGTCACTATTGGGCGAAAGGACATGGCTTTTTTTGGTTTTTCCGAATTTGAATTCTTCGAAAATCTCTTGGCTAACGGCGGAGTACGTTACCAGACGGCAGATTTTCGGTTTGATAATCGCAGTGCCCGCACTTTTGCCACCGATGATGTTAACCGCTTTGTCAGTATGGGCGGGTTAAAGTACGAGTATGCCAAAGGATCCAATATCCATTTGGAAGCGCAGCAGACCTTCCGCCTTTTGGCGACGGATGAATTTTACAGTACCTTCAGCGGCGTCCTTAATACCGGATTGGAACACCAGCGGGGCATTCAGTTTGAAGGCGGGATCAAACATGATTTCGCTGATAAAGTCGTCGTTAGTGTAACTCCGTATTTAATTAAAGATACCCACGAAATATTTTTTGACCCGACGACCTTTTCTAATAGTAATTACCCGAAGACCCGGAGGTTAGGGGTAGAATTCGGCAGCACGGTTGATTTGTTGGAATTTTTAAAGGTTGATTTCCTTAATGGGTTGGAATTGTTTGCTAATTACACTTGGCAAAAACCGGAATTTGACGACGGGCCCAATAAGGGGAAAATAATTCCTTTGACCGCCCAGCATCAAGCCAACCTTGGGGTTAATGTTAAATTCCTTAAATATTTTAGCACGTCTTTGACCAGCCGTTACGTCGGGCCGCAGTTTGAAATCAATGACGTTTCGAACACCAACGTCAAGATTAAACCCTATAACACTTTGGACGCGAAAGTGGGCTTTGCGCACAAAAATCTGGAGATGTTTATGGAAATAAATAACCTTACCGACAGGTTATACATCCCCGTGATTGCCCAATCCGCGTTTGATCCAACCAAGAGGGATCATTACCCGGCGCCGCAACAGGAGTTTGTCTTCGGCGTTAAATTTAAGTATTAATTTTAGCCGGCGCTGTGTTATAATTTTTCATTATGCAAAACGCCATCTTCAATTGGAGCGGAGGTAAAGACTCCGCTCTAACTTTATATCATCTTCTTCAGGGCAAAGAATACAACGTTCGTTGGCTCTTAACCTCGATGAGCAGTGAATACCGCCGCATTTCCATGCACGGCGTCCGCGAGGAGCTTTTGGTCAAACAGGCCGAAAGTATTGGTATTCCTCTGCACAAACTTATTGTGCCGACGATGCCGTCGATGGAAACGTACAATAATCTTTTCCGTGATACCTTAAATGAATTTCGCCGAGAAGGTATCGAGTACTCTGTCTTCGGTGATATCTTCCTGGAGGACTTGCGTGTTTATCGTGAGAAACAGCTTGCCAAAGTTAAAATGAAAGGTGTGTTTCCCATTTGGAAACAGCCAACCGACCGGCTGGTGCGCGAGTTTATTGATTTGGGTTTTAAAGCGGTCATCGTTTGCGTGAGCGACCGCTATTTGGACAAATCTTTCGCCGGACGGATAATCGACGCAGATTTTCTCAAAGACTTGCCGAAAGATGTTGACCCGTGCGGCGAAAATGGTGAATTTCATTCCTTTGTTTATGAAGGGCCGATCTTTAAAAAACCGATCGCCATTAAAATAGGGGAAGTCATTCATAAAAAATATGAACCGCCGCCCAAAGACAAGGAACCTTCCAATGATACCTACGCGCCGAGCTGCCCGTTTGAAGCCGGCTTCTGGTATTGCGACTTGATTCCGGCGGAAAAATGATGAATATGAAGAAAATTATTTTAACAGCGCTTATTCTTTTTAGTTCCCTTTCCTTAAGTTTTGCTCAACCGAAATTAGAACCAAAACCATATTATCCGCAGCGCATTGTTTCAACACTTCCTTCCAGTACTGAAATGCTTTTTGCGCTGGGCGCCGGCTATCAAGTCGTCGGGGTGACCCGGTTTTGCAAATATCCGCCCGAGGCACAAAAGAAAACCATTATCGGTGGATTGCTGGACGTTAATTACGAAATTATTTACAGCCTTAATCCGGATTTGGCGATTATTCAGTCGGGGGCGGCTGAAAATAAAAATATGTTTGATAAAATGAAAATTCCGACGCTGGAAATCGAGACCCGCAGCATGGAGGGGATCATCAAATCAATTCGGGATATCGGGGCGGCGACTGGCCGGATAAAAGAGGCAGAGGAAGTCGCAGGTAATATTGAAAAGAAAATCCAGTTTATTCAAAGCAAAGTCAGCGGGCTAAAAACGCCGCGCGTGCTGGTAACATTTTTGCGGCCCGTTGGAGACGGTGAGATCCACGACGTTTACATTGCCGGCAACCACACCTTTTTTCAGGACATCATTAAAATTGTCGGCGGCCAAAACGCTTACGACGGCAACCAGTTTGTGACGAGCCCCGTGGTTAATGCCGAGGGGATTATCCAGATGAAACCCGACGTTATTATTGAATTGATGGGCGACTTGCCGCTGAAAGATTTCAGCGTTGAGAAAGCCCTCAAGGATTGGGACATGCTTTCTGAGCTCGACGCTTATAAAAATAAACGGATTTATATTATGGACAAGCAGTACGCTGGAATCCCGGGCCCGCGCATTACATTAACGTTGGATGAAATCGCCCGCTACGTCCACCCCGAAGTCAATTGGGATAAAGAGTAATCCTGCCAATGCCTGCGCTAACCGTCGAGAATCTTTCCTTTAGCTACAACGGTAAACAAACGCTGCAGGACATCCGACTTAACATTGAAGAAGGGGAGTACGTTTCTGTGATTGGGCCCAACGGGGCGGGGAAATCCACGCTTTTAAAATGTTTGAATCGGATTCTCAAGGTGGCCAACGGCACCGTCAAATTGTTCGGGCGGGAAGTGAGCAGTTATTCACAAAAAGAAATCGGCCGGCTGGTCGGCTACGTCGCACAGAATTGCGATCATCTTTTTCCCTACAGTGTTTACGAGTTTGTTTTAATGGGGCGTTACCCGTACCTCAAACCTTTGTCGCGCGTGAGCGCAGAAGACAAGCGCATTGTCGAGGAAACATTAAAAATGGTGGGGATTGAAGATTTTTCTTTGCGGGAGGTACGGCATTTGAGCGGCGGGGAACGGCAGAAAGTTTATTTGGCCGGCGCGCTCGCCCAGCGGCCGAAAATTTTACTTCTCGACGAGCCGACGGCGCACCTCGACCCCAAATTCCACATGGAAATTCAGAAGTTGATTTCGGCAATTGCAAAAAAATTTGGGATTACAGTTTTGCACGTGACGCACGATTTGAATTACCTTTTTTCGTGGAGTACGCAAGTGGTGGCCTTAAAAGGCGGGCGCGGTATTTTCGACGGAAAGCCGCAGGCGGTTTTGACGAAAGAAAACCTCAGGGAAATTTTTGACACGCAATTTTTGTTGCTGGAAAATCCTGCAAATTCAACCCGGATTATTGTTCCGGAAGAAAAGGCCGGGACCTGAAATGATGGCCGTTTCAGAAAATTCAAAAATTTCCAAATTAGCCGTGCTGGCGTTGCTGGTTGCCGCCTCCGTCGCTGTTTTCGCTGTTGCGCCGTTTGTCGGGGCAACGGACGTGCGGCTGGTAGCTCGTCAGGCGCACAACTTTGACCCGCTGGCGGCGAAGGTGTTCTGGGAAATGCGGCTGCCGCGGGTGTTGGTGGGCTTTGCCGCCGGCGCGACCCTCGCGATTTGCGGAATGGTTTTTCAGGCGCTGTTTCGAAATCCTCTGGTGGACGCCTCCACGCTGGGCGTCTCCGCCGGCGCGTCACTGGGCGCGGCCTTTTACATTTGGCTGGGCTGGTCGTTTAGCGTCGTGGGAATTTCGGGAATCAGCATCTTCGCCTTTGCCGGCGCGATTCTTTCGATCCTGGGTGTCTGGTACCTGTCGAGTTTTAACCAGGAATCTTCCACAACCAAACTGTTGTTAACCGGCGTGGTTGTGAGCTTTTTCTTTTTAAGTTTAATAATGCTGATCCAGTATTTGAGCGACATCAGCCAATCGTTTCGGATGTCCCGCTGGTTAATGGGAAGCTTGTACATTTTCGGCTACGACAAGTTGCGGGATGTTTTCATTGTGACCGTCGGCGGCTTGGGCGTGGTCTGGTACTTTGCGCGCGAACTGAATTTGTTAATGATTGACGAAGAGGTGGCGGTGAGCCGCGGGGTGGACGTTGATTTTCTGATGAAACTTTTATTTGTGGTAACTTCCTTTATTATTGGCGTCGTGGTCGCCGTTTGCGGGCCGATTGCTTTTGTGGGAATCATTGCCCCGCACATCTGCCGGCTGTTGATTGGTTCCGATCATCGTTACTTAACGCCGGCCACGTTTTTGTTTGGTGGATTATTTCTAACTGTTTGCGACGCCTTTGCCCGCAAAATGGTCGCGCCGGCGGAGATTCCCGTCGGCGTCATTACCGCACTTCTCGGCGGCCCATTCTTCTTGTGGCTCTTGCGGAAGAGGTAATTAATTTTTATCCACCTTCGCAAAAAACCACGGCTTTTTAGCCGTGGATGTCCTCCTTCGCGAAAGTGCTTTAGCCTTTCGCTTTGAAGGACTATCCTCCGAAGCTGAACACGAAAGTAATTCAGCGAAGGAGGATGAATGCGAACTAAAAAGCCGTGTTGAAGAAGGATGTCGCCCTCGGGGGTAAAGCAGGAACCACGGCTGTTAAGCCGTAAGGAGCTCCATGGCCAGAAGGATTCTCATTGTGGGAGACAGTAAAAGCGGTAAAAGCCATTACTCCCTTGAGTTGGCCAGGACGTTTTCTTATCCAGTTTTTTATCTGGCGACGGCAGACCTCAATGATGAAAACCTTCAAGAACCAATTAGAAAACAAAAGAAGGACCGGTGGCACGAGATTGAAACTATTGAAGAAACAATTTACATCGCCCAAAAAATCAAAGAAAACGAAGACGTTGATAAAGTCATGGTTATTGATTGCCTGACGTTGTGGATGGAAAATCTTTCTCGCTTAATGGGAGAAGGAAGTAAATCAATTGAAGAGCAGATTCAAATATTTTTTCAGGCATTAGAAGGAACCTCCTTAAATATGATTTTGGTCATTCATTCTTCGGGAATGGAAAAGCGATCATTTTTGCAAATGGCCAAAGTTCCTGCCAATGAATTGGTAAACTTTAATCAGGAAGTGGCTTTAAGGTGCGACGAAATTATTTTTATGGAGAAAGGGTATCCGATGACGATCAAGCGGGTCAGGATGGACGAATTTTAAAAATGCGAATCGTTTCTCTTATTGCTAGTGCTACCGAAATTGTGTGCGCGTTAGGCTGCCGTGAGCAGTTAGTCGGCCGCTCGCACGAGTGCGATTTCCCCGAATCGGTGTTAAGCCTGCCAGTTTGCTCATCTTCCAAAGTCAATGTCCACGGCTCCAGCCGTGAAATTGATAATCAAGTTAAAACCATTGTCGAAAAAGCCTTGGCGGTTTACGACGTCAAAACCGACATTTTAAAAAAACTCAAGCCGGACGTGATCGTCACCCAGGACCAATGCGAAGTCTGCGCGGTGAGTTTAAAAGACGTCGAGAAAGCTGTGTGCAGCTGGCTGGGCTCGCGGCCGAAAATTGTTACGCTCAAACCGGATTCTCTCAAAGATTTTTGGGAAGATATCCATCGGGTAGCTGACGCGCTTGGCTGCAGAGATACGGGAGAAAAGTTCATCGCGGCGTTGAAGAAACGAATGAATGACATTGTCCGAAAAATTCCTCAACGTAAAATAAAACCGAAGATTGCCTGCATCGAGTGGTTTGACCCATTGATGGCTGCGGGCAACTGGATTCCCGAGATGCTGGAGATGCTCAAAGCGGAATCTGTTTTCGGCAAGCCAGGTAAACATTCCCCGTATATGACGTGGGATCAGCTTAAGGAAAAAGATCCGGATGTCATTATCACGATGCCCTGCGGTTGGGATATTAAGAGAAGCCTGGAAGAGATTTCTGTCTTAACCGAAAATCCGGTTTGGCGAAATTTGAGAGCCGTTAAGGAAAATAAAGTTTACATTACCGACGGTAATCAGTATTTTAACCGCCCCGGCCCGCGGCTGGTTGAATCCTTTGAGATTTTCGCGGAAATTTTGTACCCAAAGGTTTTCGCTTTCGGACACAAAGAAGTTGCGTGGAAATATTTGACACAACGCCGGCAATAGTTTAAACTTAGCCTCTATGTTAGAGAACACATCTGCAAATAATGAAGGCTGCATCATTTGGCTTACCGGTTTACCTGCTTCCGGCAAAAGTACTATTGCTGAAAACCTTGAACGCAAGTTACAGTCCCAGGATATTCATGCCTTTATCCTTGACGGTGATAAAGTGCGCAAAGGGTTAAATTCGGATTTGGGGTTTTCCCACGCCGACCGTACGGAAAATATTCGCCGCATCGGTGAAGTCGCCAAACTTTTTCAAATGGCTGGCATCGTGACCATCGTTGCCTTTATTTCACCTTATCGGTCCGATCGCGACCTCGTCAGAAAGATTGTCGAGAAAGGCAAGTTTATCGAAGTGTTTGTGGATTGCCCGGTAGCCGTTTGCGAGAAGAGGGACCCGAAGGGCCATTATGTTAAAGCGAAGCGCGGGGAGATCAAGGATTTTACCGGCGTCTCCGCCCCGTACGAGCTGCCGTTACAGCCCGAGGTTCATTTAAAGACCAATGTATCTTCTATTGATGAGTGTATCCAAACCATTATTGATTATTTGGCTGCTCATAAGCAACTCCCGAGTCATTCCCAATCTTCACACCGTAGTGCTGCATAATTTTATCTAACCGATCGAGTTCAGCATATCTTTGCACGTTAAGAATTTTCTGGTATTGGCCAATCGCTTTTTTCTTTTCACCTTTTATAAGGTAAGCCTCACCTAATTTTACGTAAGCTTCAATAAATGAACCGTTATATTCCGTCGCTTTTTCTAAAAAATTAATGGCTTCGTCCATGTTGTTTTTTTTGAAGGCATCTACCCCGACTTCATAACAAGCCAACCCGTAGTGTTCATCAATTTTAATGTCGCTTGTCTGCAGTTGTTTATTGACTTTTACCCAATCAGGGCCAAGTTCAACGACTCGGCGAAAATTCTTGAGCTTTTCCTCAGCGTTCCCTGATTTTCCGGATAATTCTCCCAGGTAAAAATAGGCTTCACGGTAGTTCGGATTGTTAATAATGGCGCGTTTATAGTTTTGGCGAGCCTTTTCCAATTTACCTTTTTTTTCATCCGTGATGCCTAAAGCTGTGTAGAGCTTGGCGTAGGTGGGCTTTATTGATTTTAATTCGCCAATACGCAGGATAATAAGGATTAAACCCACTAACACCGCGCCAGTTATGTAAATATGACTTTTTTTATTGGCCATTTTTATGAGGTCAGTAAATGTATATTATTCTTGACAATAAGGTAGGAGGATTATATTATGTTCATGCTTTGAACAATAGCTTTTGCAACACAAAGCATCAATTTAGTTTCCCAATAATAACATAGATTTTACGTATTTCCATTAAAAAACAGGAGGACCCATGGACGAAATTCTCAAAGGTAATTTTAAAGTCAAAAATCCGGTCAAGCTCAAGGAAAACACGTCGAAAAAGCAGTCTTTAAAAGACACGTTGCGTGAGAAAGCTTTAGGGTCTCTCGGTGGCAGCATGGTTTACGTTGAACGCAACAAACTCAATTGGGATGGCGATGAGCAATCTAAGCGCTGAAATAACCGGCGAATTTCAAAGCATTTTAGACCAGATCCCTCATTTGGTCGTTGAGCGCCACGGAGAAACTCTCATTAAACACGCGACTTTTGGTGCCAAGTATGCCCAAAAAGGCCTAAAAGACCTGCCACCGCTTGATAAGAAAAAATCTCAATCGGCCCTAGTTATCAGTGCCGGCCCCAGCATCCATAAACGCCGCATCTTGGAACGTATCGCTGCAACGAAATATGAAGGGACCATCGTCACCGTTGATGGTGCTTATGTAGGATGCTTAAAGCTCGGCATAATCCCCGATTACGTCCTTACCTTAGATCCTAATATTTACCGTACGGTCCGCTGGTTTGGGGATCCCGATTTCGAAAAGAATGCTTCTGTTGACAATTATTTTGCCCGCCAGGATCTCGCCGAGGAGTTCCGCCAAAATTCAAAAAAACTAAATGAGGATACCATCGCGCTGGTTAATAAAATGTCATCGCGTACTAAAGTTATTGCTGCCACCGCGGTGGCCAATAACGTTGTCCTGCGTTTAGTCGATGCGAAATTTGATGTGTATTGGTGGAATCCATTGGCCGATGATCCGGATGCCCCGCAGAGTATTACCAGAAAACTTTATAACATCAATAAACTTCCTTGTATGAATACCGGCGGCACCGTCGGGACAGCGGCGTGGATATTTGCCGCCACCCGGCTGAATATCCCGGTCATCGGCGTTGTCGGGATGGATTTTGGTTATTACCGCGATAATCCGATCCACGAAACGCAGCATTATCCCGAAATGGTGGAAAATGTCGGTTCTGAAGAAGAAATTGAGAAATATTTTTTTACCAGCACCTTTCCCATAACCGGGGAACAGTTTTATACTGATCCGACATATTATTGGTATAAGAAGAATTTTGTGGAGATCGCGCAGAAGGCAAAAAAGGTAAAAACATTTAACTGTACCGAAGCTGGGACATTGATTGATAAAAATATTCCCTGCCTGAAATTGGAAGATTACCTTAAGCAATATAATCCTCGTTAACTATGGCTAAAATACTTTTAATTAATCCGTCGATCCGCGAAGAAGATGTCCCCAGGCATATTCCCTATGGGCTTGCACTGTTGGCTTCGTTGGCGTTGGAAAAAGGGCACCAGGTCCAGTTCTACGACGAGAACGCCTGGCGCAAAGGGGAAAAGGTCCTACGCCAAGTTATTGCGGCCGATGATTGGGATGTTATTGGTATCGGCGGGTTAATCACCGCGTACAATTCGATTAAGAAAATTGTCCGTATTGTCAAAGAGATTGCACCGGAATCATTTCTTGTGGCCGGTGGCGGATTTTTTACTTCCATGCCCAAGGAGATGATGCAGTGGCTGCCGCAGATTGATTTAGGGATTGTCGGCGAGGCTTTTGTCACCTGGACGGAAGTTTTAGCACAAATTGATAAAGGCGATTTTGATTTCTCACAAACGTTAGGCGTTTGTTACCGTGAAACCGACGGCAATTCAAAATTAACGGCGGTGCGGCCCAACATTCACGATATAAATTCCTTGCCCTACCCGGCGTGGGATTTGCTTCCCATCGAAGAGGTCTACTTTAAGAATTCAGCTAATTATTATAGTGAAGACGCGTATACTTCCAAACGGCGTATTGATATTAACGGCAGCTTGGGGTGCAGTTTAATCTGCCGCTATTGCTGGCATTTGGGGACGACGGGGGATATGGTCATCGAGAAAAATGAAGAAGACGGCGAGAACGATGTCCGCTTTACCTACGGCCGCAATATCCGTTACCACACACCGCGGTACTTAGTGGATATGGTTAAACATTTGATTAAGAAATATGACATCGATTTTGCCAGTTTTATCGACGAGAATATGATGACCATGCACGTGGCCAGCGGCCGTAAATGGTTATATGAGCTCTGCGATTTATGGATTAAGGAAGGCCTGCAGCCCAGCTGTGTCCGTGACGGCATCCCGCACGATGAGAATTGTAAAGGGATTCATTGGTCGGGGACGAGCCACGCCGGTTTGGCAGACCCGGATATTTTAAAAGCGATGCGCAAGGCCGGTTGTTCGCATTTAGTTTATGGGCTGGAATCTTTTGACCCGCACATCTTAAAAAATTTAGGTAAAGGTTCTAATCAGAAAGCCAATGACCGCAGCATCGGGATGACGCTCGAGGCCGGTATCGCGCCTATTGCCAATATCATTATCGGTTTTCCCGAGGAGACTTTTCAAAGTATCCGCACCACTTTGGAACATATGATTAAGTTGGGCATTCATGCCAAACCGCATTTTGCCACGCCGTACCCGGGTTCCGAATGGTATTACACGTATAAAGATTCCATCATCGAACAATACAACGGGAACCTTGAGGCTTTTATTGAAGATTTAGGCGATGCGTCAAAAATTACCGCTGTCATTTCGCATCATTTTTCACCGGCCCAGCTTTTGGGTTTGCAGGAGATCGTTGGTAAACGCAATGTGCGTTTATTGGATTTGACCGAAAAACATTGGGCCAAGTGTGACGAACATATTAATCCGCTGGTGAAACCCAAGGCATCCTTTAATATCGTGAAAAAGAAGGTTCAAGCACCCATCGAAGAAGCCGCCACCGCGCTACCCAATAAATAAAATCATGGATCCTAAATTAGACGAAAGAGAATTTGAACTGGTTAATATTATTGGTGCCAAACTGGGCGCCAACCAGCGTGATTTATCCCGCCTGATGGACCTTTCTTTGGGCATGGTTAATATGCTTGTCCGTCGGTTGATTTCTAAAGGTTATATCCGCATCAATCAATTAAATAAACGTAAGGTTGAATATCTTTTGACCCCCAAAGGTTTCAGCGAAAAGATGCGCAAGTCGATCAAATATACCTTTAAAACAATCCATTCGATCGGCGTTTTGCGCAGCCAAATTACGGAAATGCTGTCGGAGGTGGTCAATAAAGGAGAAAGAAAGTTCGTGATTCTCGGTGAATCCGATTTTTCTTTTCTAGTTGATATGGTTTTGCGTGATTTATGCGGTGTTGATTATTCTATTAAGCATGTGAATCAGTTGCCGGAGGAAAAAATTGAAGGGACACTGCTTATTTGCAAAGAGCTTGTTAAACTCAATGGCAATGTTAACAGGGATAATTGTATTAATTTAGTTGATAAGTTAGCCGTGGATTATGCATCAGCGCATATGAACGGGGAACGGCAACTTGTCTAATAAAATTTTAAGGAGATGAAATTATGAAAGTTGTTATTTTGTGCGGAGGGCAGGGAACGCGCATCCGCGACGTGTCGGAGGTATTGCCCAAACCAATGCTGCCCATCGGCGGAAAACCTTTGCTGTGGCACATTATGAAAATTTACGCCCAGCATGGCTTTAGGGATTTTATTCTTTGCTTGGGATACAAAGGTTGGGTCATAAAAGAATTTTTCTTGAATTATTATACCAACACTTCTGATTTTACGATGCGCTTGGGCGACAGGGATTCGATCGTTTTTCATAATGAGAACAGGGAAGCCGATTGGCAGATTACTTTTGCTGATACCGGCGAGGAATCGCAGACTGCCGCGCGGCTTTTAAAGGTCAGAGAACATCTTACTGATGAGGAAACTTTTGCCGTCACCTACGGGGATGGCGTTGCTGATATTAATATTCAGCAGTTAGTTCAGGCACATAAAAAATCAAAATTGCTGGCGACGGTCACGGCAGTCAAGCCTTTGGGCCGGTTCGGTGAGATTGAGGTTGAGGGCAATCATATCTGTGAGTTCAATGAGAAACCTAATGTCAGTAGCGGGATGATTAATGGCGGATTTATGGTTTTTCATAAAAAGATTTTCGACACTTATTTTCGTAAGAACCTCAATCAATCTCTGGAGAGCGATATTCTTCCGCAGATAGTTAAAGACAGAAAAGCTGGTGTGTATCAGCACCGTGGTTTCTGGCAGTGCGTCGATACGCCGCGAGAATACAATACTTTGAATCAGTTATGGGACAATAACAAAGCACCGTGGAAAATATGGGAAGAAAAACAAACAGTTCATTCTGGAAAAACAAACGGGTCCTAATTACCGGCCACGAAGGTTTTTTGGGTTCTTGGCTTGCCAAAACTCTCGCCGAGTATGGCGCTCTGGTTGTCGGTATTGATAAAATCCACAACCGTTCGTTATCCATTCTTAATGGGTCACGGCAAGAGATCAAATGCATTAAAGGCGACATTGTCAATGCCGCTTTGGTAAAGAAAGTAATTAACCGGTATAAACCTCAATTTATTTTTCATATCGCCGCGGAAGCAATTGTTAACCGGGCGAACAAAAATCCGCTGCGCACCTTTAAAACGAATATTCAAGGGACATGGAATATCTTGGAAGCGGCCAAAGGAAAAAGTTTTATTGAGGGGATAGTCGTGGCGTCAAGCGACAAAGCTTACGGGTCGCACGAAAAGCTTCCTTATAAAGAAGAAGCGGCCTTAAAAGGAGAGCACCCGTATGATGTTTCCAAAAGTTGTACGGACTTGCTTTGTCGTAGCTATTTTGTCACCTTTGGTGTTCCGGTGTGCGTGACCCGCTGCGGAAATATTTACGGGCCGGGTGATTTTAATTTTTCGCGTTTGATCCCAGATGCGATTCGTCATGTGCTGCGCCATAAACAATTTATTATCCGCAGCGACGGTACATTTACACGCGACTATATTTTTGTCAAAGACGTGGTCGATGCCTATTTGCTTTTGGCCCAAAGTATAGAGAAACGAAAATTAGGCGGCGAGGCATTTAATTTTAGCGGTGAGAAACCTTTAAGCGTCCTGGAAGTCTATCGTAAGATTGCCACTAACGGTAACGGCGGTAAATCAATTAAACCGAAAATTCTTAACCAGGCCGGCCATGAAATACGGCATCAATATTTATCATCCAGAAAAGCAAAGAAACTTTTAGGTTGGCAGGCAGGCTATTCTTTCGAACGCGGCCTTAAAGAAACATTGCGTTGGTATGAAGGCAAAATAGTATGAAGAAACTCAGTGTAAACGGCGAAAATATAAAAATCATGAAGTTCTTTTTTAAGAACCATCAATTGCCTGTAGCGATGGTGCTTTTTTTTATGTTTGTCTCCGGGGCTCTTGAGTCGCTTAACCTAGCCGCACTTTATCCTATTATTAATTATGGCTTGCGTTTGAAGGATACGGGCATTGTCAGCCGGTTCTTTGATTTTTTTATTAAATTGTTTGGCCAGGGCAATTTGTTTTCTTCCGCGTGTATTTTGCTCATCATTATTACGGTTTTGGCGGCGGTCACTAAAATCGTTTTTAATTATTTATCCAACAAGCTCATCAGGGATGTTTCAGCAGAAAATGAAATGGCTGTTTTTCAGAAATTGATGGACGCAGAATATAATTATTTTGTTAAATCCCAACAGGGACGGCTGGTTTATGCCGGAACGTTGGCCACGCAAGGCGTCACCAACAATGTGATGGAAGCCATCCGGCTACTTAACAGTTTGGTGACGTGTTTATTTTTCGCGGTGGTGATGACTTTGCTGGCTTGGCAGGCAATGATCTTTGTCGCCGCCTTGGGGCTGCTTTATGTTTTTTTTATCAGGAAAATTCTTAATGGAGTAGTTAACAAATATGCACGGTTAAGTATTGAGGAATACCAAAAGAAAAATGTTATTTTAAATGAGATCATAACCGGGATTAAAACAGTGAAGGCATTTTCCAATGCTTCTTTTTGGCAAGAGAAGTATGCAGATGCGGTGAATAAGAGTGTGGTCTACCGGTTTATGGTCAATATGGGAAGAGTTATGCCGGACAGTTTTTTGAAACTTGTTTTCTTTATGGTCATTGCTTTTGCGGGGATTGGGTTAAACCATGCTTTCTCTGGTGATATTGTTGTGTTATTACCGGCGCTGGGGACGTTTGTGGCGGTGGCCAGCCGCATGATCCCTTACGTCAATATGTTGGGAGCGGATGTTGTGGGGATGGCGCGCTATATGCCTGATTGTAAAATTGCCTATGACATTTTAAATGAGAAAATTGAAAAACCTTCTTGGGGTAGCCGGAACCTGGAAACGTTTAGCAAAGATATTATTTTTGATCGCGTCAGTTTTAAATATGAAGGGATGGATGAAGATCTTTTAAGAGAGGTTAATTTTACTGTTGAAAAAAGGAAGATGACCGCCATTGTCGGTCCGTCAGGGTCGGGCAAGTCAACAATTGTCAGTTTACTGTTGGGACTTTACCGTCCGTCCGCCGGGCGTATCAAGATTGATGGGATAAGTATTAATGAATTCACAGAGAGTTCTTACTTATCAAAGATAGGTTATGTCAGCCAGGAAACATTTATTTTTAACGGAACGATTAGGGATAATATCTGTTTTGGCGATAAAGATGCGACGGATGCTGAAGTTAAAGAGGCCGCTGAATTGGCGAATGCGCATGAGTTTATAATGGCTTCGGAGAAAGGATACCAGGCCATTGTCGGTGATGCCGGCATGAAACTTTCCGGTGGGCAAAGGCAGAGGCTGGCCATAGCCCGGGCGATGCTGCGCAAGCCAGAAATTTTGATCCTCGATGAAGCCACGAGTTCCCTGGATAATGTTTCCGAGCGTACCGTTCAGGAAGCTGTTGACCGTATCGCCGGGAAAACAACAATTGTTGTCATTGCCCACCGGCTTTCTACCGTTCAGGATGCGGATAAAATTATTGTCCTTGAGCATGGGAAAATAGTTGAGGAAGGGACGCACGATCATCTTCTGGGAAAGAAAGACGTTTATTACAACTTATATACCTCATAGGAGAAAGTATGCTGAAGAAAATTTTAGTGACGGGGGGAGCCGGTTATATTGGCTCTGTGTTGACGCGCCGGCTTTTGGAAAAAGGCTATCAGGTGCGTGTACTGGATATTTTAAGGTTTGGGAAAGAGTCTTTGCGTGAAATCGAAGACGATCCGGGCTTTGAGCTCTTTGTCGCCGATGTGCGTGATGATAAACAAGTTGATAATGCTTTAGAAGGTACGGATGCGGTCATTCATTTGGCTGCGATTGTCGGTGATCCTGCTTGCAAAAAAGAACCCGAGTTGGCCACAGCCATCAATCTGGACGCCTCCGTGCATTTACTGCAAGCGGCCCAACAAATGAATCTTAAGAAGTTTATTTTTACTTCCACCTGCAGCAATTACGGAAAGATGATTGATGCCGAAGGTTATGTTGACGAGGATTCGCCTTTGCGGCCGGTTTCTTTATACGCTGAGTTAAAAGTTAAATTTGAACAGGCCTTGTTAAGTAATACCTACCCGAAGGATTTTACGGTGGTCGGGTTGCGGTTTGCCACGGCTTATGGCGTTTCCCCGCGCATGCGTTTTGATTTGACGGTCAATGAATTTACCAAAGAGTTATGCTTGGGCAAAGAATTATTGGTCTTCGGCGAACAATTTTGGCGGCCGTATTGCCATATTGAGGATTTATCCAATGCCTGCATTGCGGTTTTAGAGGCCGAGCGTAAAACTGTTCATAAAAGCGTATTTAACGTCGGAGATACACGGGAAAATTATCAAAAGAAAACAATTGTCGAATTGATTAAAGACCGGCTGCCGGAAAGCCGTGTTAAATTTGTCCACAAAGATGAAGACCCTCGGGATTACCGGGTAAATTTTGAGAAAATAAAAAAAGATTTAAATTTTGCGGTAACAAGGCGCCTGCCGGATGGGATTGATGAAATCCTGCAATATATCCGTTCGGGTAAGGTCCAGGACATTGAGAACGCAATTTATTTAAATTCGTAATAATGGCAAAAACCCAAACAATTCCTCTTTCTGTACCACATATCTTTGGTAAAGAGTGGCGTTATGTTAAGCGCTGCATTGATACCGGCTGGGTTTCGACCGCTGGCCAGTATGTCAATGAACTTGAAAAGAAAATTGCGGCTCTGACGCAAGCAAAATATGCGGTCGCCTGTAGCAGCGGGACAGTGGCCTTGCAGGTGGCTTTGGAGATTGTGGGTGTCAAAAAAGGCGATGAAGTTATTGTGCCGACGGTGACATTTATCGCCCCGGTTAATGCGGTCCGTTATTGCGGCGCTGAACCTATCTTCATGGATGCAGATGAATATTTTAACATTGATGTGGATAAGGTATTGGCATTTTTGAAAAATAATACCGTTCAGAAAAATGGCCGCTGTTTTAATAAGAAGACAAAGAAAGTAATCAGCGCGGTTATTCCTGTGCACATTTTTGGTAATGCCGCCGATTTGTACCGGCTTATTCCCGAATGCAAAAAACGCAACATCAAAGTTGTAGAGGATGCCACAGAAAGTTTAGGAACAGTTTACAAAACCGGTAAACATACTGGGACATTGGGGGAGATGGGCTGTTATTCTTTTAACGGCAATAAGATCATTACCGCCGGCGGAGGAGGAATGATCGTCACCAATAATTCGTCTTATGCGTATCAGGCGATGTATTTAACAACGCAGGCCAAAGACGACGGGCTTTACTATATTCATAACAATGTCGGTTACAATTACCGGTTAAATAATCTTCAAGCAGCGATGGGCGTTGCTCAGCTTGAGTGTTTGGGGAAAGTATTGAAGCGAAAAGCCGCCAATTTTGATTTGTATAAAAAAGAAGTAAAGAAAATTAAAGGTTTATGGATTCCGCAAAGGCCTGCGTATGCGCGTAACAATAATTGGATGTATCCATTATGCATTGATGAGAAGATTTATGGCCGTACCAGAGACGAGCTTTTGACGTTATTTAAACAGGAATCTATCGAGGTGAGGCCTTTGTGGCAGCTCAATCATTTGCAAAAACCGTACCGTGGCAATGAGGTTTATAAAATTATCCACGCGCCTGAACTTTTAGAAGTTACATTAAATTTACCGTGCAGTTACGGTTTAACTAAAGAACAAATATACAGAGTCGTGGGGTTATTAAAAAAATGGCAAAGATAATCATTATCGGCGGCGGCGGCCATGCCAAAACCGTTATTAGCTTAATTAAGAAAATACCTTCCTTGCAAATTGTTGGTTATTTGGATAACGAAGACCATGGTGATATTTTGAGCGTCCGTTTTCTCGGTGACGATAGCCACTTGCGGACCATAAAATCAAAGCATAAAGGTTGCCAAGCGGCTATTGGTGTTGGTTACCTGGCGATCTCAGAGAAGAGAAAAGAAATTAAAGAAATGTTGGAAGATCATGGATTTGATTTGCCGGTTATCATTTCTCCAACAGCGATTATTAATGAGAATGTTTCCATCGGAAAAGGAACTGTAATTCATGACGGCGTGTTTATTAATTCTGATACGAGAATAGGCGAAGGTGCCATTATTAATTCCAGTTGTTCCATTGACCATGATTGCACCATCGGCAATTATGCGCAAGTCGCCCCTGGGGCTATTTTAGGCGGCGGCGTGAAAGTCGGAGACTTTTCCATTGTAGGTTTAGGCAGTAATGTCATTCAGTATAAAACTATCGGTGAACGCTGTTATATCGGTGCCGGAGCAACGGTCATTGATGACTGTTTGGATCCGGAAATTTACATCGGGACACCGGCAAGGAAATATGAAAAAGTTTTTAAAAGATAACAGGGTTTTCATTATCGCTGAAGCCGGCGTTAATCATAACGGCAAAATGTCGTTGGCCAAGCGGCTGGTTGATGCGGCAAAAAAGGCGGGCTGCGATGCGGTTAAGTTCCAGACGTTTAATGCCGATAAGTTGGTGTCCAAACACGCTGATCTGGCCAGTTACCAAAAACAAAATCGTTCTAATGGGGCAAAAAACCAGTTAGAGCTGATACGAAAATTGGAACTTTCCTTTAATGATTTTAAAGTGCTGAAAGCGTATTGCGATAAAAAAGGAATTTTATTTTTATCAACGCCTTTTGACTTTGACAGTGTCGATGCGTTGGTGCAATTAGGCGTGCCGGTATTTAAGATTCCCTCGGGTGAGGTGAACAACATTCCTTTCCTGAAATATGTAGCTAAGAAAAGAAAGCCGATTATCCTTTCGACGGGCATGTCGTATTTGGCGGAAGTTAAAGAAGCCGTTAGAGCAATTTTTCGCTGCGGCAACAAAGATTTGATTTTGCTTCATTGTGTGACGGAGTACCCGACGCCTTATGCGCAAGTGAATTTAAAAACGATGGATACTTTACGGAAAACTTTTAATGTTCCCGTGGGATATTCGGATCATACGCTGGGCATTGAGGTGGCGATTGCCGCTGCCGCCCGCGGGGCGTGCATTATTGAAAAACATTTTACTTTAGACCGCAACCTGCCGGGTCCCGATCACAAAGCTTCTTTGGAACCGGATGAACTAAAAGAAATGGTGAACAGTATCCGCAATGTTGAAAAAAGTCTGGGCGACGGGGTAAAACGGCCGGCGAAATGCGAACAAAAAAATATTCCCATAGTCAGAAAAAGCCTTGTTGCCGCGCAAAAAATATTGCAGGGAGAAAGAATTACAAAAAACGATATTGCCATTAAACGTCCGGGCTACGGGATAGCACCTGGAAATTTTGATAAAATTATTGGCTTAAAAACAAGAACCGATATTAATACCGATGAGGTGATCACATGGGAACAAATCATACGAAAGTAAACGGCAGGAAAAGAAGAAAAATTTGTGTTGTGACCGGGTCGCGCGCCGATTACGGTATCCAGTATTCTCTTTTAAAAGAGATTCAAAATGACTCGAGACTGGAGCTGCAGGTTCTGGTGACCGGAATGCATCTTTCGCCTCAATTCGGCATGACGTATAAATTGATTGAGAAAGACGGCTTTCCCATCAGCGCCAAGGTCAATATTTTAAAATATGCGGATACCGAACAGGGGGTTATTAAATCAATAGGATTGGGATGCCAGATTTTTTCTCATACCCTCGAAGATTTAAAACCGGATATTGTTGTTCTCATTGGTGACAGATTCGAGATGTTGTCGGTGGCGATAGCGGCGTATATCGCCAAGATTCCTACGGCCCATATTCATGGCGGCGAAGTCACAGAAGGTGTTTTTGATGAAGGCATCCGGCATTCGATTACCAAAATGGCCTCGGTGCATTTTCCCGCTACCGATGATTACAAGCGAAGAATTATCCAAATGGGAGAAGACCCCAAACTCGTTTATAATTTTGGCGCCCCGGCTTTAGATGTTTTGTATAAAGCAAGGTATTTAAACCGTGAGGAATTATCCAAAAGGTTAAACTTTCGCTTGGGGAAAAATGTGGCCATTGTGACTTTTCATCCGGTTACCCTTGAGAAATCAAATCCTAAGAGACAAATTGAGAACCTTCTTGATGCTATCAAGAGTTTTCCGTTTCAAGTTATTTTTACGAAAGCCAATGCCGATCCTTACGGCAGTATTATTAATAATACATTGGAAGCATTTTGTAAGAAGCACCCTAATAAATACCGTTTGTATGATAATTTGGGACCTTTATATTATAGCTGCCTTCGCCATTGCATTTTGATGATCGGGAATTCGTCGAGCGGAATTGTTGAAGCGCCTTCGTTTTCTTTGCCCGTCGTGAATATTGGCGACCGCCAAAAGCACAGGGT
The DNA here is from genome assembly GCA_964630825.1 of uncultured Planctomycetales bacterium. Classification (GTDB taxonomy): domain Bacteria; phylum Omnitrophota; class Gorgyraeia; order Zapsychrales; family Zapsychraceae; genus CAZVZR01. The sequence continues at coordinate 35,402 of CAZVZR010000009.1, forward strand.
AAAAGCACCCAATATTATTGATGTCGGTTCAACAACACAGGAAATTAAGAAAGGCATCTGTTTGGCTATATCCAAAAAATTTAGCAAGGGAAACAAAAAGATAAATAATCCGTATGATCTATTTAAGGATGGGAAATCCAGTTACAGGATTAAAGAGAAGTTAAAAAATTTAAAGGTTGACGAGAAATTGATTAAGAAAAGTTTTTACGATCTTCCCATGAACGGGCAGTTTTCTCATAATTAAGGGATTTTTATGCGTATTGTTTTTATTGGTTGTGTTGACTTTAGTTATCATTGCCTAAAAGAACTTCTTGAGGGCAAAGAGGATGTTGTCGCTGTTTTTTCTAAGCGCACATCACCATTTAATGCGGATTATAAGGATTTGCAGCCGTTAGCCAGGCGTCATCATGTCCCGTACCATGCAGTGGTAAATGTAAACGATGGGAAGTGGGTTAAGAAAATAAAAAGTTATCGGCCCGATGTGATTTTTTGTTTTGGCTGGTCTGATCTGCTTAAGAAAGAAATTTTACAGTTGGCGCCATTGGGTGTTATCGGCACACATCCGGCTGCATTGCCGTTAAACCGCGGGCGACATCCGCTAATATGGAGTTTATTCTTGGGATTAAGGGAATCGGGGCTGACTTTTTTTCGCATGAATGATAAACCGGACGGCGGGGAGATTGTCTCGCAGAAGAAATTTCGTATTGCGCCCCAGGATAACGCCGCTACAGTTTATAAAAGAATCAAGGGATTAGCCACGCAACAGTTAAAGGAATTTGTGCCGATGTTAAAGACAGGCAAGGTTAAACTTCATGCGCAAAATGGGCATGTGTCGAATATTTGGCGAAAGCGTTCTGAGCGCGACGGGTTGATCGACTGGCGGATGTCTTCGGAGGCTATTTACAATTTGGTTAGGGCTTTAACGCATCCTTATGTGGGTGCGCATTGTGTTTACCGTAATAAACCGGTTAAAGTCTGGCAGGCGAAGAAAACTTCGTGTCCATTGAAAAATATCGAGCCGGGCAAGATTTTAGGGCGTACGGGGCGGCGATTAACGGTTAAAACTTATGATGGGGCGGTGGAACTTATAGACCATGCTTTTAAATCAATACCGAAAAAAGGAGAATATCTACAATGGTAGGACAAAAAGTTTTAGTGGTAGCCCCTCATCCCGATGATGAAACGCTCGGTTGCGGCGGCACCCTTTTAAAATTAAGGGATGAAGGAAATCAATTGTACTGGCTTGTCATGACGTCCATTTCCAAAGGGAGGGACTATTCACAGCGGCAGGTTCAGGCGCGGCAGAAAGAAATCAAAACGATAAACAAAATATTCCGTTTCAATAAAGTTTTCCAGCTCAAATACCCGACGACAAAGCTGGATGTTGTCCCGATGGGCAAGCTTGTCCAAAAGGTTGCCAAAGTTATTAACGAGGTGAAGCCGGATACTATTTTTGTCCCTAACCGCAGCGACGTCCATTCGGACCATCGCATCACCTTTGAGGCCACATTAAGTTGTACCAAGCATTTTCGCTTTCCATACTTGAACCGTGTTTTTATGTACGAGACTATTTCTGAAACAGAGTTTGCTCCTTCTTTCAGTGACCAATATTTTGTCCCCAATGTTTATTTTAATATATCTCATTTCATTGATGACAAAATTAAGGCGTTTAGAATTTATAAAAGCGAGATCGGTTCACATCCTTTTCCGCGCAGTGAGGAGAACATCCGTTCCCTGGCTACTTTCAGGGGAGCCACCATTAACGTTCCTTTCGCTGAATCGTTTATGATTGTTAAAGAGGTATACATGTAATGGTTAAATCAATTGAAAGATTTTTAGTCTCCGAAAAGATAACGGTTAAGGAAGCCATGCGGCAGATGGGAAAAGCCGGGGAACGGATCCTTTTTGTGGTTGATGGCGGGAAACGTTTGAAAGGCAGTTTAACAGACGGGGATATCCGCCGGTTTGTTTTGAAGGAAGGGACGCTCAGCACGGCCATCGGCAAGGTTTATAACCGAAAACCTTTTTGTGTTGAGCAAGATTACTCGGTCAAGGAAGTTAAAAAGATGATGCTCGCCCAAAGGATCACCTGGATTCCCGTTGTGGATAAAGAAAAGAAAGTTTGCGATGTCCTTCTTTGGGACGATGTTTTAGGCAACGGCCATTTTATTCCCAAAGGAAAGATTGATTTGCCAGTAGTGATTATGGCCGGCGGGAAAGGGACGCGGCTGGATCCGTTTACCCGAATATTGCCCAAACCGCTTATTCCCATCGGTGAAAAGGCTATTATCGAAGTCATCATGGATAAATTTAACCTGTATGCCGTTAATCAGTTTTATATTTCGGTACACCACAAGTCGCGCATGATCAAAGCTTATTTTGACGAGAAAAATACTTCGTATGATCTGCGTTATATAGAAGAAGAGGAGCCGTTAGGGACAGCCGGCAGCCTCAAGTTTTTGGAAGGAGCTGTTGCCAATGACCTGATCGTTACCAATTGCGACATCATTATTGATAGTGATTATTTAGAAATTGTTAAATTCCACCAAGCCAGTGACAACGACATTACGATTGTGGGGTCTTTCCGGCATTTTACGATTCCGTACGGGATTTGTTCAATCGAAGACGGTGGGCGTTTGACCGGTATCCAGGAAAAACCGGAGTACGATTTTCTAGTTAACACCGGGATGTATTTACTTAAGAAAGAGACTTTGTCTTTGATACCCAAACGGAAGTTTTACAACATTACGGATTTGGTGAATAAAGTGAAAGATAAAGGCGGAAAGGTCGGCGTTTTTCCTATCAGTGAGAAATCATGGATTGACGTCGGGCAGTGGGAAGAATACCAAAAATCTCTGGAGAGTTTAACCATTAAATAGGCTGATATGACGGATAATATTCGATTAATTCCACGGCTGGACGTTAAAAATAATACGGTTATCAAAGGAATCCATTTAGAGGGGCTGCGCGTCGTCGGCGTGCCGGCAGTTTTGGCCAAACAATATTATGAGCAAGGCGCGGATGAACTTTTGTACATGGATGCGGTAGCCAGTTTGTATGAGCGAAACAGCCTGCATAATATTATCCGTTCGGCGGCCGAGGAGATTTTTATTCCGCTAACGGTCGGCGGCGGCATCCGCACGCTCGATGATATTAAGAATATTTTACGCGCCGGTGCGGATAAAGTTGCCATTAATACAGCCGCGATTAAGCGCCCGGAATTTATTAAAGAAGCCTCGCAGCGTTTCGGCTCGCAATGCATCGTCGCTTCCATTGAGGCGATAAAAAGACAAGACAATTATTGGGAAGCGTATGTTGATACGGGCCGGGAAGCAACCGGTGTCAATGCCATTGAGTGGGCACATCGATTGGTTGATTTGGGGGCTGGGGAACTTTTGGTGACATCCATTAACCAGGAAGGCACCAAAAAGGGCATGGACATTGAACTTATTGAAAAAATTTCTCATTACGTTCCGATTCCGGTCATCGCCTGCGGCGGGGTGGGCAATTCGGGCCACATTGCGGATGTTATTGAGAAAACAAATGTCCGTGCTGTCGCTTGTGCTTCAATTTTGCATTATAACTTAAGTGATATTCCGACGATAAAAACAGATTTGGCAAAAGCCTCGATCAGTGTAAGGAAAACAAAGAATGAGCAAGCGCAATATAGTTGTCATTGATTACGGGTTATGTAATTTATTGAGCGTAGCGAATGCCTTAAAATTTTTGGGCATTACGTGCACGGTGACGGATGACGCCAGTGTTTTAAAATCGGCCGATGCGGTCATCTTGCCCGGTGTTGGTGCTTTTGAAGACGGAATGAGCGGGTTACGCGAGAAGGGATTTATTGAGCCTATTAGCAAATTTGTTAAGACTGGCAAACCATTTTTGGGGATTTGTTTAGGGATGCAGATGCTTATGTCGAAAAGCTATGAGTTCGGCGAATTTGAAGGTTTAAATTTGATTGAAGGTGAAGTGACTTGTTTTAAGAATCGGCTGGTGAAAGGAAAGTATGAATATAAAGTCCCCCATATCAGCTGGAATGCGTTACGTAATGCCGGAAATTCCTGGGAGGGGACTATTTTAAGCGGGCTCCAAGAAGGGGAACCGATGTATTTTGTCCATTCGTTCTTCGCCGCACCGGTTAATCCCCAGCATGTTTTGGCGCAAACCGAATATGCCGGCGTTCCTTTTTGTTCTGTTAATCAAAAGGATAATGTCTACGGATGCCAGTTTCATCCGGAGAAAAGTTCAACATACGGATTAAAAATCCTGGAAAATTTTGTGAGGTTGACTAAATGAAGACACAGGAATTAAAAGAAGATCAGTTTGAGCCCGGTAAAGCTAAGGAAGAACTTGAGGCAAAATACGGCTTGCCGAAGGAAGTGGCATTTTGCAAGATTTGCTGCATTACCAACCAGCGGCCGTGCTCCGTCAACGAATATCTGCATACCAAAGGTTCGAAAAAATCGACGATTCAGTTTGCGGAAGATGGTATCTGTGCCGCCTGTTATAACAAGGAAAGACAGCATCTCGAAATTGATTGGCGGGAGCGCGATAAGGAGTTGCGGGATCTTTGTGACCGTTACCGACGCGATGATGGGCAATATGATTGTATTGTCCCCGGCAGCGGCGGCAAAGACAGTGTCTACGCCGCGCATATGCTTAAATATAAATACAATATGCATCCTTTGACGGTAACGTGGTCGCCACATTTGTATACGGAAGTTGGTTGGAAGAATTTTCAAAACTGGATGCATGTGGGGGGCTTTGATAATTATCTTCTAACGCCCAACGGGAAAGTGCACCGGCTTCTGACGCGTTTGGCCGTTATTAACCTTTTACATCCATTTCAGCCGTTTATATTCGGACAAAAAACATTTGTGGCCAAGATGTGCGCGACGTTTAACATCCCCTTGGCTTTTTATGGCGAAATGCCGGGAGAGTATGGCACAACCGAAGGGGTTGCCAAAGCGGATGAAAAGAAATTTGCCGGCGGAACCGACACCGGTTTTAGTACCGATATGACGGCCGGGAAAGATATTATGGATTTACATCTAGGCGGTGTTTCCATTCGCGAATTGATGGAGACATATAGCCTGCATCTTAACGACCTTAAAGCCTATCTACCTTTGGAGCCGCAGATTGCCAAGGAGAAGAAGCTTGATATTTACTATCTGGGGTATTTTCTGAAGTGGGATCCGCAGGAATGTTATTACTATGCCGCCGAGCATACCAATTTTGAGGCCAACCCCATCCGCACCGAAGGCACCTACTCTAAATATAATAGTCTGGATGATAGGATCGACGGCTATTTTTATTATACCAGTCATATTAAATTCGGTATGGGCCGGGCCATGCAGGACGCCTCACAGGAAGTCCGCAATAAGAAAATTACTACCGATGAAGCAAAGGCGCTGATTAAAAAATTTGATGGCGAATTTCCAGTCAGGTATTACAAGGAATTCCTTGAATATATCAGCATGACCGATGAAGAATTCCGTACGACATGTGATCAGTTCCGTTCGCCACATTTGTGGGCAAAAGTTGAGGGCCAATGGAAATTACGCCATACGGTAAATAAAGACGGGGTTGATGACTAAACTGCGGATTATTTTTTTCGGTTTGGGATCGATTGGGTTGCGCCATGCTTCTATTTTGACTAAAAATCCCAAGGTTGATCTTTATGCCTACCGGACATTTAAAGGCCAAAGGAAAAATAAACTAAAGGTTAAAGAGGTTACTACGTGGAAAGAAATTGATGCGCTCAAACCGGATGTTGCGTTTATAACGAATCCGACGGCGCTGCATATCGACACGGCTTTGGCGTGCGCCAAGCGCGGTATGCATTTGTTTATCGAAAAGCCTTTGGGGCATGAGACGACGAAATTAGAAAAATTATTAAATTGCGTACAGAAAGAAAAAGTAGCAACTTACATCGGGTATGTCCTTAGGTTTCACCCGGTGATTCTTAAGCTTAAGGAGTATCTTAAAGATAAGCAAATGTATCACCTGCGTGTCCGGGCAACATCGGATTTGCTGAAGTGGCGTAAAGGGATGGATCCGCTTAAAAATTGTTCTGCCCGAAAAGATTTGGGCGGCGGCGTTGTCCTTGATTTGTCGCATGAGCTTGACTATGTCGATTTTATGCTAGGCGGCATTTCACAGGTTTGCGGCCAGTTTTCACGGCGGAGCAAGCGTACCGTTGATGCCGAAGATTATGCCGATTTTCTGGCGAAGACGCCGAAAGGCCCGGTTAACATCCATATCAATTTTTTAAGCCAAAAGACACAGCGCTTAATTGAAGTTGATTGTGAGGGCCAAACGTTGCAGGGAGATTTGTTAGAAAATAAAATTTCAACTTATAAAAACGGAAAGTTGCTTAAGGTTACGAAATTTCCGGGAACGATTGCTGATTGCTATCAGGCGCAGATAAAATATTTTCTAAAGAATATAGGCAACCGGCGGATGATGAATAATGTTTTTGAGGCCGCCGGGCTGTTTCGAAACATATGTTCGGTCAAAGAAAAAGGATACTATTGTGGCTAAAATTCTTGTTGTCATAGGTTGCCGAGGTGGCTCCAAAGGTGTTAAAGGTAAGAACGTCCGTTCTTTAATGGGTAAACCTTTGATTGCTTATACGATTGCACAGGCTTTGGCTTGGGGGAAGGCGAAACGTGTTGTTGTCTCGACGGATTCCAGAGAAATTGCCGAAATCGCGCGGGCCTACGGAGCCGAAGTCCCGTTTATGCGCCCGAAAATTATGGCCACCGCCACCGCCTCCAAAGGGCCGGCGATTAAACACGCGCTCATTGAGTGCCAACGGATTTATAAAGAAAAATATGATGTAGTCGTTGATTTAGACGTGACGTGCCCCATTCGGACAACCAAAGACCTCGATAATTGCCTGAAAATATTTCAGAAGTACCATCCCAAGACCATTTTCAGTGTCGTACACGCGCATAAAAATCCTTACTTTAATATGGTTGAGAAAATAAATGGTAAGATTCAGTTGAGCAAGAAACCGGAAAAGTATATTTACCGCCGGCAGGATTGCCCGCCGGTTTATTCGATGAATGCGGCGATTTATTTTTTCCGTTCGGATTATGTGCTCGAAGGCGAATATCCGCGGCCGTTTAGTGACGACACCAAAATTTATGTTATGGACGATATTGCCGCGGTTGATATTGATCGCGAGGTTGATTTTAAGTATATCGAATTTTTGGCGAAGGAAGGAGTTGTTAATTTAGGGCAGACACAGCCGGCAAAAAATTATTTAGATAAATTTTCACTCAAGGGGAAGACAATTTTTGTTTGCGGTGGCGCGGGGTTAATCGGCGCAGAGGTAGCACGGGCGGTGGCCAGTTGCGGCGCACGGACGGTTATTTTAGATGTTAATAAAACGAAGGCCGGTGAATTAATCAAAGAATTGTCCCTGGCCGGTGGGGAAGTTTGCTTTGAGAGTTTTGATGTGACTAAAATAGAGAAGATAGAATCTACGTTAAAAATTTTGGCCCAAAAATATAACCGGTTAGACGGCTGGATAAATCTTTCCTATCCCCGAACCAGTGACTGGGGAAATAAAGTTGAAGACCTCAAGGTGAACTCTTTAAGAAAAAACGTGGATACACAGTTAAATTCAGCTATCTGGGCAACGCGGGCAGTTGCTTTAATTATGAAAAAACAAAAGATTCACGGGTCGATTGTTAACCTTGGTTCAACGTATGGTGTGCAAGGCAATGATTTTACAATTTATGAAGGAACAAAAATGACCAGCCCTATGGCGTATGCGGCCATCAAAGGTGGGATAATTAATCTTACGCGTTATATGGCTTCGTATTTTGGCAGTGCGCAAGTGAGGATTAATAATCTTTGCCCGGGTGGGATTCAAACCAAAGAACATAACCCGCGGTTTGTTAAAAATTATGAGAAGAAGACACCGTTAAAAAGGATGGGGCACCCAGAAGACATTGCTTCGGCGGCAATATTTTTGTTGTCCGACGCCTCGGCGTATGTCACCGGCGAAACTTTAATGGTTGACGGAGGCTGGACAAATGTCTAATACCATCAAAGAACGAGACTTGACGGCTCAGGAAATTTTGCAGATTAATCAGGAAACGTTCGAGCGTTTTTACAAAGAGAAGTGGTTGTTTTTACGCTATCCGGCTGACTGGGTTATCCGGTTTCATAATATTTATTTAAAAAAATATATTCCCAGCGGGCGGGTGCTTGACTTCGGTTTTGGGACGGGAAATAACAGTATTCTCTTTTTGGATAAAGGTTACGAGGTTCATGGGTTGGAAATTGTTCCGTCTTCGCTTGATTTAGTAAAAGAAAATCTTAAAAAGTACAATTTTGATTTAAGGCTTATGGAAAATTTTAAACTTTTGGATCTTAACTGGGAACATTTTCCTTTTAAGGACGGATTCCTTGATGCGATTATCGCCAACCAGGTGGTTTATTATTATCCGACAAAGGAACATATTCAAAAAGTCAGCCGGGAGTTTGCCCGCTGCCTTCGCCCTGGGGGAGTCGTTTTTATTACGATGATGAGCCCGAAGAATAATTTTCTACAAGATTATATTCGTTCAAGGCAAGGAAAGATTGTCGATGCGGATGTCAAGGACCCCAACGACCGCCTTTACGGCAGCCGCGAGATTATTTATGTGATTGATCAAAAAGAAGAGCTCACCGAATTATTTCCGGATTTTGAATGCCTTAATATCGGTTCTTTCGAAACCAGTTTGTTTGATTTAACCAGCACCCATCATTGGATTTTTGTCGGGAAGAAAAAGGAAGCATAGATTATATGTGTGAATTGATAGACCGAATCAAGTTTTGGCGCGCGGCTGACCGCATCGGGCCGGATATCCCTTGGACGCATTGGCGGCTGCATTTTCCGTCAAAGATGTTAAAACTCTGCAAATCCAAATTTAAACATTTTGACAATACCGCTCAGTTCCGCCCTGGAGCTTATGCGATGGGTTGTTCAAAAATAAGCATTGGCCGACGGGTGGTCATTCGTCCTTTGACGATGCTTTGTGCCAGCACACTTAAACAGACCCCCGCCGGGGGGATTACTATTGAAGACGATGTCCTGATTGCCAATGGCGTACAAATTCATACGGATCAGCATATTTTTGATAATCCTGATATTCCCATCTTTGATCAGGGTTATGTAGAGCCGGAAGATGTGGTAATTCAAAAGGGAAGTTGGATTGGCGCCAACAGCGTCATTCTTAAAGGTGTAACCATTGGCGAGAACACGGTTATTGGCGCCGGGAGTGTTGTGGTCAAAAATATTCCTTCCCGAACGGTTGCCGCCGGTGTGCCGGCGAGAGTGATTAGAGAAATTACCAAAGACGATTTGTCTGCGGATGCCCGGAAAGCCTATATCGATACCGGCGTCAGATGGTATAACGAAGTCTTATGAAAGTACAGGGACAAAAAACAATTTGGTGGGTTGATTCTCTAAGGATAAAAGAAGCCTGGCATATTTACACCTATAGCCGCAAAGAAGGTTATACAGTGAGCGAGGTGAGGTATTTCCGGCGGATTTCGTTATTAGGGAAGGTATTGACAAAATTTTTATTAAGGCTACGTATAACCCGGGCTAATTTTGATATGACGCACAGCATTCCCAATGAGAATGGGAATCTTTTCTGGGAGGCGTGGCGGGAATATACCGCTTTTGGCTGGCATGTGGCGCCGAATAATGATGCTGACCGCTTGTTGGTTGATGAAATAGGCCCGCAGTATCATAAAGATACACTGCGGTTATTTTTCCGACGGCAGATCTGTTATGACCAATTTCATAATTTGAAGTTGATGCACTTGATTAACTATTACGCTTCTAAAGAACCTTTGGCGCATCATGCCGCTTTACTCAGTGTTCTTTTATGGGAAAAAGATTTTAAAAAGCGGACAGCAAATTTTTCTTACACTTTATTTTCTTGTTTAGACCAAAATTATTGGTTATTGATTTTTCTTCGGTTCGGCCAGTATGTGATGAGTATCCTTAAAAACAGCTTTTTGTTTATTGTTTTTAAACTCAAAGACACGTTAAAAGGTGTGCCAGCACAAGCCGTATCCCCGAAGATAGGCGTTTATTATGCGCAGGGCTTGGACACGGATAAAAAATCTGATGTTTTTTGGTTGCCCGAATCTGATATTCGTCCGCAGGATGTTTGTGTCTATTTTTTAAACCCTGATGAGCCACGTTTGCCGACAAAGGAAGTGATCGCTAAACTAAAAGGCCTCGGTGTCGGCTACGTGAGCCTGCTTTCCAGAAAAAAGAATTCTGTCGCCGGTGTTAATTTGGATCTTTCAACGAAATATTTTCAGTTGGCGGCGAAGAATCATATGAATGCTTTGAAGGTCCTCATTGGGCTTGTTAAGCATTTGGGCGGGGAGAAACGGGGTATTAAACTTTGGCAGTTTGAGCGGCTGATGTGGCTGTTGGGGCGGATTGCTTTATTGGAATCTTTTTACAAGGCATACAATATTAAATTGCATACGGGATTTTATGCGGAGGATGATCAGAATATTATTGCCATGGATATGGCGGTGCAACGTAGCGGCGGCATTGACACGTATGTTATTTGGTCCAATTTGCCCGGCCCGGAGATTATGCCTTCGATCGATGTTTATTACGACTGGGGGCCGCATTGCACGTATTATTTTGAAAAAATCGGCCACGCGTTTAAGAATTTTGTTTATGTCGGGTACCCTTTTGACCGGCTATTTAATGTCGTCGCCCAGAAAGCTAAAGAGCATAAGCAACAATTAAGGAACAAGGGCGCAGAGTTTGTTATCAGTTTCTACGATAACGCGCACTATGAGGGCGGATGGTTCCCCAAAGAAGATTTGATTAAGATTCATGAAACTTTATTTAATCGGCTTAAGAAAGACAAGACGTTTGGGCTCATTTTAAAACCTAAACGGTTGAATTCTTTGGAGGTCGTCAGCAAATCTCGCCTTAAGCCTTTGATGGATGATTTAGAGCGCGAGGGGCGGCTGCTTGTTTTGAAAGGCAAGGAACTTCCAGCGGAAGCGGCGTTGGCTTCGGATTTTGCCATCGGTTATGGTGTTTTTAGTTCAGCAGGCGTTGAATGCGCTTTTACCGGGACGAAAACAGTTTTGTACGATCCGGTGAATCAAAAGTTCGATCTTTTTTATAAAGATGGGTTTGGTTCTTTTGTTTTCAATAATTTTGATGAGATTATGGTTTCCATCGATAATTATCGTAAAAATCCCGCAACGCAGCCTTCGTTGGGGGATTTTTCTTTTATTTCCCGTGAAATTGACCCATTTCAGGATCAGAAGGCTTCCTTAAGGATTGCTAAACATATGAATTGTTTATTTAAGGAGATATCTTCAGGTAAGACAAAAAAAGAGTCTATTGATAAAGCAAATCAGTTGTATAAACGAGAATTTGGTGATCAACACGTCATGATCCCTGCGCAACGGCAATACGCCGCACCGGTTGGGGTGTAGAGTTAATAGTTGATGCAATATCGTGTTCATTGTGTTAAAATTTCCGTTTCTTTAATATGAAGAAGGCAAAAATACTAGTTACGGGCGGTTCGGGTTTTATCGGCAGTTCCTTGGTCAGGCGGCTTATTAAGGAAGGGGAAGAAGTCCGTGTTTTGGATAATTTATCGCGTGGGACGCGCAATCACCTTTCCGATGTACTTAATCAGGTGGAATTGATTGATGCTGATATTAGGGATGCTAATAGTGTCCAAGATGCCTGTAAAGGCGTAAACCGGGTTTATCATCTTGCCTTTATTAACGGGACAGAATTTTTCTACAGTAAACCGGAACTGGTCTTGGATGTTGGCGTTAAAGGCATGGTGAATATCCTTGACGGCTGCCAAAAGGAAGGAATTCGGGAACTGTTTTTAGCTTCAAGTTCGGAGGTTTACCAGTCGCCACCGACGGTGCCGACGGATGAGACAGCGCCTTTAATTGTGCCTGATCCGATGAATCCCCGTTATTCCTATGGGGCCGGCAAGATAATCAGTGAAATTATGACGATTAATTATGGCCGAAAAAATTTTGACCGGGTAGTGATTTTCCGGCCGCATAATGTTTATGGGCCCAACATGGGCTGGGAACACGTCATCCCGCAGTTGATTGTCAAAATAAAAGCACTGATTAAGAAATCATCCGACCGTAAGATTTCGCTCCCGATCCAAGGCACGGGCCAGGAAACGCGGGCGTTTGTTTATATTGATGATTTTACCGATGGGCTTATGATTTTAAATGACAAGGGAAAGCATTTGAATATTTATCATGTCGGCAATGACGAGGAAATCTCGATTGCCCTGTTAGCCAAAGAGATCGGTAAATATTATGGTAAAGAAATCGACGTTGTTCCCGGCGAAACAGTCAAGGGCGGGACACAGCGCCGGTGCCCCAATATTTCTAAATTAAGGGCACTCGGGTACAATCCTCACATACGGTTAGCTGAAGGATTGCCGCGGATGATTGAGTGGTATGACCAGCATATTGAAGCTGCCCCCGCGGATTTGGTCAGTAAAACTTAAGGAGCCATGGTATGAATAAAAAATTAAATATTGCGGTTGTCGGCGGCGCTGGGCATGTAGGCTTGCCGCTTTCACTATTACTGCAGTACAAAGGGTTTCAAACCACGGTTATTGATATTGACGCGGAAAAGATTGAGCGGATAAAACAAGGCGAGTTTCCTTTCATGGAAAAAGGCGGTGCCGCTTTATTGAAAACTGTGAAGGATAAAGTAACATTCACAACTGAGCATAAGCAAATTAAGAATTGCGACGTTGTCATTTTGACGATTGGCACGCCGGTGGATAAACATTTGAACCCTGTTTTGGGTGCTGTTTATGACACCATTGATCAAATTCAGCCTTACCTGAAGGATAGTCAGGTTATTATTTTGCGCAGTACTCTGTTCCCGGGGACATCGAATATGATTTGTGAGAAACTTTCTGCGGCGGGATTAAAGGTGGGCGTGTGTTTTTGCCCCGAGCGGATCGCGCAGGGCAATGCACTAGAAGAGTTGCAGGTGTTTCCTCAGATTATTTCCGGAGTTGATTCTCGGTCGCTCAGTGTGGCGCGTCACATTTTTTCTACCATCACCGAGCAAGTGATCGAGTTGGAAATGATAGAAGCGGAACTGGCCAAACTTTTTACCAATGCCTGGCGGTACATCCGTTTCTCCGTGGCCAATCAGTTTTATATGATGGTGGAGGAAAAGGGTTTGGATTTTTATAAAATCCGTGAAGCGATGATCAAAGATTATCCGCGGGCGGCTGATTTTCCGACGGCAGGTTTTGCCGCGGGCCCGTGTTTGTTTAAAGACACCATGCAGCTGGCTGCTTTCAATCGCCAGAATTTTCCTTTGGGCAATGCCGCGATGCTTGTTAATGAAACACTGCCTGACTTTCTTGTTGATCAAGCCAAGCTGAAATTTGACCTTAAAGGGAAGCGTGTCGGGATTTTGGGGATGGCCTTTAAGGCGGATAATGATGATTACAGAGAATCATTAGCTTATAAATTGCGCCGGCGGCTTCAGCAAGAGCATGCCGAGGTTTTATGTACAGACCCGTATATCAAAGACCCTAGTTTCAAGCCGCTTAAAGAAGTCCTGGATTCTTGTAATTTGATTTTTATCGGTTGTCCGCATTCAGAGTACCGTCAATTAAATTTGGAAGGGAGGGATACCATTGACTGTTGGAACATTACACGACCTAAGGAAGAAGACGCAAAACTTATCTGCGAAGAAAAACGCTGAGTGCCGTTATTGTAAGTCAAAATCCTTAACAAAGTTTTTATCGCTGGGCGAGCAGCCGCCATCAAACAGTTTTATCCGTAAGGATCAAATCCCACAGGAAAAAAAGTATCCGCTCGAAGTGTATCTGTGTTTAAACTGCAGCCTTGTTCAATTAACCGATGTGGTTCCGGCTGAAATCATTTTTGATGATTATGTTTATCTTTCTTCAAGCTCAAAGGTATTGTTGTCGCATTATGCGGAATTAGTTGGGGAGGCCGCACAACGTTTTAATTTGGGTGAGCATGACACGGTCGTTGACATCGGCTGTAATGACGGCGTCCTTTTGCAGGGGTATAAATCCCCCGGAGTTAAGAAAGTTGGCGTAGAGCCTTCCAAGGTTGCGGAAATAGCGGTGCAAGCCGGTTTTGAAGTTGTCAAAGATTTCTTCGGCCCCAAATCCGCTGAACTCATTGTTGAGAAATATGGGAAAGCCAAGGTCATTACGGCCACCAATGTGTTTGTTCATGTTGATAACATGCATGATTTTCTGACGGGGGTCAGAAAGTTGATCCATGATGACGGCGTCTTTATCATCGAGGCTTCGTATTTGCTGGACGTGATTGATCAAATTTTGTTTGATACGGTTTATCATGAACATTTATGTTATTTAAGCCTCACACCACTGGTGTCTTTCATTGAGAAATTTGATTTGGAAGTTTTTGATGCCAGGAATATTGCGGTGGGTGCATCCGGCCCGGCCATCAGGGTTTATATGCAAAAGAAAAAAGGCAAACATCCCATCGAACGCTCGGTAGCGGAAATACTTGCCCGGGAGAAAAAGTGGGGAGTTTCCAAAATTGAGCGCTATGCCGATTATGCACGGCGTGTTGATCAGGTAAAGTCCGAGGTTTTAAGCCTAATTAATGAGAAGAAGAAAAAAGGCGCGGTCGTTGGCGCGTATGGCGCCCCTGCCAAAGGCAATACGTTGCTTAATTTTTTTAATATCACTTCGGAAATAATCCCTTATGTAGCGGAAACGAATGTTAAGAAGCAGGGGATGGTTACCCCGGGTGCGCATATCCCTATTGTCAGTGAAGAAGAGTTTCTAAAGCAAATGCCGGAATACGCTTTGTTGTTAAGCTGGAATTATTTAGATTTCTTTTTGGCAAAGAGCGAATACATTAAACGAGGCGGCCATTTTATTGTTCCCCTCCCGAGCCCTGCCATAAAACCGTGAGATAATCCCCAATATACGTTATGACCAAAGACCAATCGAAGGATAGAATAAAATTTTTTTATGGCAAAGTATTTCTTATCTTAGTAGGAATCGCTTGTGTCGCTTTAGCTTTTCTCGCCGACACACTGGGATTAGGCGGGCAAATGCAAAAACAAGGTTTCGGTACGATTCAACGGATCATTTTGTCTGCGGGAGTTGTTTTTATTATCATTGCGTTTACCAGCAAGAAAATTTCTTGGATGTTGGCGATAAACCTCACGGTATTTCTAACATTTTTATTAATTATCGATAATTTACTTTACCTGAGCGCGCCGTATTTACCCTATGGTTTAGTTCAGAATATGTCGGATGAAGCAAGGATACGGCGTATCGAAATATTGGGAGAGCAGGACAGCTGCCCGGATTATTTGTTTGACGCTAAATTTCCGCTTTTTTATACCGGCCGGCCCAATTATGACCGGTTCGATGAGTTTGGATACCGAAATCCCAAAGGATATATCAAAAACCACGGGAAGATGGATGTGCTTCTTATCGGGGATTCTTTTATAGAAGGTATCGGCTCAAAGGTTACCGTAGCCGAATATATGCGAGAGATGCTAAAGCCTTTAGCGGTTTATTCCTTGGGCGTCGGCGGGCAAGGGGTTCCGCATTGGAAATTAAATTTTGAACGGTATGTTTCTTCAGCTTATTATAAAAGTCCGCCACAAGTGGTTATTTTTAATTATTATGGCGAGAATGATATTGCTGATACGCACAGTTTCGACCGATACAAAAAGCTTTATGGCAAAATACATCCGTCTTTTTTTCGAGAATCATTGAAACTTGTTCAGTATATGGTGTTATTTAAACACAGTTCAAAAGTTCAATATACTGATATGTCAAATCATCAACCGGTTGAAGAAAAAACTCCCAACAGCGTCTGGAATATAAAGCAATTTATGATAGGAAATGCTGAAGCATCTTCCGACGCGGATACGAGTGAAACCGTAGGTACGGATAAAACAAAAATCAGGATCGCTTTGGAGGCTGCCTTGGACAGGAAGGATACGCTTATGTTTGACAGTATTGCGGATGCGGTTAAAGCTGTCCGTGCGGTGAATCCGAATATCCGAATTATTCTTTCCTACATCACGGCAACGGAGAGTTTTTATGAGAGTGACCATGTGCAACAAGAAAATTCAAAAATATTAAAAGAATGGGCGGATACTCTCAAAATCGATTATATTGACGGATTTCCGATTCTCAGGGAAGAGTCTAAGAAAAAAGTTATTCATGAGGAAGGAAGGCATTTTAACGAAGAAGGTTATCGGATCTATTCCGGAATCTTGGCTAAGAGAGTGGCCGAACTTCTTAACTTAAACGCTCCGCAAATATAACAAATTAAAGATGGAAGATTTTAATCAAATAAAATTGTCGGTAGTTATCCCGGTCTATAACGAGGATAAAAATATTGAGCAGACGTTGAAAAACCTTGCGGACAATATCAAGGTTTCTCACGAAGTCATTGTTGTTTATGATTTCGAAAAAGATACGACGTTGCCGGTTGTTCAAAGGCTCAAAGAGCAGTATAAAAATCTATATTTAGTTAAAAACAATGTTGCGCCTGGGCCATCAGGAGCGCTGCGCACAGGTTTTTCCGTCGCCAAAGCACCGTATGTTCTGGTGACCATGGCTGATTTATGCGACGACTTAACGCAAATCAGTACTCTATTGAGTTTGGCCCATGAAAAAGCTGATGTCATTTGTCCTTCCCGGTATTGTAAGGGAGGGAATCAGGAATTGAAAGAATCACCCAAAAAGTGGGCGCCCCGGTTTGCCGGATTTTTGATTAGATTTCTGTCTGGGATTCCCACCTATGACCCGACCAACAGTTTTAAATTGTATAACGCCGAAATCTTAAAGCGTGTTGAATTAAAAAGTACCGTGAGTTTCAGCGTTACCTTAGAGATAGTCGCCAAGGCGCATTGTCTGGGATATCGGATCGCTGAAATCCCGACGGTCTGGAAGGACCGGCAATCAGGGAAATCTAATTTCAGATTTTTCCGTTCGTTGTATACCTATTTACCGTGGTTTGGCGTTGCTATGCTGCACGGGCGGTTTTTAAAATTTCCTGATAAGAAACTTCAAGCGTGGTTTTCTAAGCCGATAAAGTCGGAGAATTCCATGGAGAAAGATAATTCTCAGAGTCAACAATGCCAAAAGATACCTACATAATATTGGGTGGAACGGGCCTTATCGGTTCGGCCATGTGTGCGTATTTTAAAGAGAATGGGAAGGATGTTGTTTGCATTGATTCGAAGAATTATGGACAGCATAAAGGGATTAAAGGGAACGTTTTACTCAACTGTAATGGTAATACCTACCGTTATAAAGCGAATAAGGACCCGCAATGGGATTTCCAGGCCAGCGTCGTCTCAGTTAAGGAATCGCTGTTTGATTTTCAAGTCGACTTATACATTTATATCTCGACGGTCGATGTCTACAGTGACATAAGCAATCCCGCAAATAATCGGGAAGATGCCATCATTAATCCTGTTGCGCTTGATTCTTACGGGTTTCATAAATGGTTGGCGGAACGGTTGGTTGAGAAATATGCCAAACGGTCAGTTATTTTCCGGACCGGGACTGCCTTAGGGGAGAAAATGAAAAAAGGCCCGGTATATGATTTGTTATCTGGGAAAGAATTGCAAATGTCGCCGCAATCGGAGTTGTCAATGATTGATACAGTATACATAGCAAAAGCCACAGGAGAAATAATTGAGAAACAACCTCAAAGGGAAATTTATAATTTAACGGGCACAGGTTGCGTAAAATTGGAAGAACTTATCCGTCAGGCGGATATGGCAGCTAAATTTTCAGGCAGTGCTAAGAATATTCTATATAAATATAATATAAACAATGAGAAGATTCGCCGCGTGATTTCTATCCCAAGTTCAGCAGAAATTGCTACAAACTTTATAATTAAAGAGAAGACACATGCAGTGGACAAAAAATAAAATTTGGGTTTTTCTTTATCTTTTTCTTGTTAATTTACCTCTGCTCGTCGTTACTTTTCATACGCCCAATTGGAGTGATGACTATCAGTATGCCAATTTGCTTAATTTCAAAGCAAAGTTCACACCACTCTCGGATTTGATATTCAATGAAATTGGCGGCCACAGCGGTGCGGCGCATATGGTTCCTGTTTATATATTATTTAATCTTTTGATTACATCAATATCGTTAAGCCCTATATTTTTTCATTTTGTTATTATGATTTTATATGTTTCGACGGGTTTTTTTATTTATTTGATTGTTGAAAAATACTATAAGGATGAGAAGACCGCCCTTTTGGCGGGCACGTTATTCCTTGTCAATTATTACACTGCGTTTAAAGCGGCAACATGGAATATCTTTCATGCCCACGCGACAAATGCCTTTACGGGAACGGTCAGTTTTTATTTGCTTTTAAGTTATTTCCTGGATAAGAAGCCCCGTTTTTTATGGTTGAGCAGTATTTTCTTTCTTTTGACCATTTTTAACTTTGAAAGCGGATTTGTTTTTTATCCAACTTTGATGTTGATGACGTTTTATTTCTGGAGAAAACGCATCATTGATTTGAAGAAAGCGGCGATCGTTATTGTGGTTTTTTCCATGCTGTTTGCACTGTATCCGCTTGCCTGCCAATTAAAAATGGGTAAAGCTGTTCCGCTGAGCGAGCGATTTGGTTCGACGAAGAATATTCAAAATTATGCCTACAATTCTTTAGAATTGTTTTATAAATCGACGGGTTTATCGCTGATTTATAATAAATTTATCTTTAATAAACTCAAAGAAAATCCGGACTTAAAAGAGAGCGTAATAAAATTAGTTCGGGAGAATGATTCAAACGCGCTGAAGGAAATAGCCCCGCTACACCTTCTGGCGATGGGTGCGGTGGTGATCATGACCGTTATTCTTGCGATCTTTCTTTTAATAATGATCGTGACGCGGATAAGGCAGGAGACGCGGTTGTTTGTTTATTCTTTGGCGTGTTTATTTATAATTTATAATGTGATTTTCTATCGGACGGATGTGGCTAATGCCATTGCTGTTATAAGCAGTATCGTCATGGCGGATATCCTTATTTCATTACTGAGGGACAGCAACCAACTTCTTCGAAGGGTCGGAATCGGGCTGCTTACTCTATATATAGGCGTGACCATTTGGAGCATTGCCGAGCGGTTCGATGATTGTTATCAAAAATCTTATTACGGTTTGACTAAAATTGCTGTGAACGGTTCGCAGAAAATTTATGACGACATTAACCAGAAAGTGGGGCATTTTGTTACCAAAGGGATGATTTGGTTTACCCATGACCATAGCATGTATCACCGGACAATCGGCTTTGAGAGGATCGGAGATATTATCGGCATTGGGGATTATTTATGCTATAACGCAACGATATTTTCGCAAGAAGCGTTAAAAACCAATATAGTTAGAGAGTTCAAGGATAAAACTTTAAATGATTTAGTCCAGAAATTTAATTATGATCCCAGGAATAAAAGAATTTTCGTCAGCTCGAAGCGAGAGGCCGAAGATTATATAAAGAAGAATAATATTAACTTGGATGAAAACGAAGTGATCTATATTTCCAAGGATTACCAAGTAGAAAAATTATCAAGGTGATTTCTTTAAAAGGAGGTTTTCAAAATGGGCCACGCAGCTAGTGCAGTTTCACAGACGGGGATTGCGATATCTTTGTTGGATTTGTTCGTTGGTTTAAGCCTGGCATTTCTTATAGGTTTGTGGGTAGTTTTTATTTATCGTCTAACCCATCGGGGCCTTAATTATGAGAGGTCGTTTTTGCTGACACTGCTTATGATCGGCCCGATTATCTGTGTTGTTATGATGTTTATTGGCAGCAACTTGGCTTTATCATTGGGTATGGTGGGTGCTTTGTCAATTATCCGTTTTCGTACCGTTATCAAGGATTCACGCGATATGGTTTATCTTTTTTGGATGATTGCCGTCGGTTTGGGATCGGGGACAAGCAATTGGGCGGCCACAACCGCTGCAAGTTTATTTATCGGAATAGTCCTTTATGTTTTGCACCTTTTGAAATATGGCCATTCTGTTCATTCGGACTATGTTCTGGTCGTTTCCGGTGAAGGAGATTCTCCTACGGAGCAAATCGAGAAAATTCTCAAGACATTTGCCAGTATGTATGAAGTGCGATCGCTGGAAGTCCTTGATAAAAATTGGGAAGTCGTTTTTGAAATCCGTTGCACTAAAGAACGGATTAAGAATGAAAAAGATTTAATTGCCCAGATTAAAAAATTACATGGTGTTCATAAAGTTTCTTTATTGGCACCTCAATTAGCGCTGCCCGTTTAACAAAAACCGTTATTGCCTATGGGAGCATATAACTATGTCACAAAGAACTTATAAAAGTTTAACTATAGCGAACACGATTATATTGGCGCTCATTTTGCTGGGAATGATTGCCGGATATATCCTTGTTAAAGATAACCCCAAGGTGCAAAAATTTATTAATTCCAAAATATTGTCATTGCCTAAGCAAGAACTCGCTCAATCCAAGTTCATCGCTGGTTTAAATGGGACAACCGCTCCTCTTGAGATTCCGAAATATGATATTAAAATAAAACCCAAATACCTCA